>NZ_JBHYJD010000081.1:0-2392 GCF_042740555.1 Nonomuraea sp. NPDC059007
CCCCCCCCCCCGTGTGCGGGCCGCCTACCGCGCCGAGATGTACGCCGCCCGCACCACACGCGCCCCCGAAGAGCGGTGGCGGCATCTGGAGCGGGCGCACATCATCTCCCAGCCGTGGCCCTGGCCACACACGGCCAACCACGTCGCCATGTTCGCCCTGGCCCTCGCCCAGCGCGACCGCCGCGAGGCGATCGGCCAGATCATCCGTATCATCGTGGCCGCGCCCGGCTCCGCGCTGGGCCGCTACCCCGAAGGCAACACCGGCCGCGCCCGCGTCAGCCTCACCCAGCCCATGCCCCTGCCCACCGACCTGGCCAACCTGCTGCAGAGCACCTGACCGGGCACGTCCCGAGGGGAGTTCGCCGAAGTGACGATCAGCCGCCTGCCCGCCCTTCCCCCGATGCCCGGCGGCAATCCGGACCTCGGCAACGTGACCGGCCCCCAAGAGCCGGCCAGGCAGATCGCCGCCGGTCAGGCCTGGACCTGGTCAGGACCCTGTTCGACAAGCAGGCCGCCGACTGGAACACCGGCCACAGCGTCAGCCACTTCGACCCCCCCTGCACGACGCCTTGGCCCGGGGCGGCATCCCAGCCGGGGGCGTGAGCGCCGAGATCGGCTCGGGCACCGGCCACCTTCCTCGCCGATGAAGGACAACCCCCCATTACGGAGCCGAAGGAGTGCGCCCCCAGCCGGGTGGAGAGGACTCAACCCTGCCCGCAGGCCCGGGGCGACCTCACCCGCAGGGGGTCAAGGGTCGAGCAGAGAGCCGAAGATTGCCACGCCGAGTTCGAAAGCCTCCTTCTGACCGAGGATCCGTCCTTCGACGTCGGGGTGGGCATCAGCCCATGACTGCGCGGTACGGGCGTCGGTGAAGAAGTTGATGGACCCGCAGCAGGCGTCGGCCGCGGCGACCGCGCAACAGGTTGCCTGCTGACCGGCGAACACCACCGCAGTCCGGGGGCTCCACACGGCACCGCCACCGGAGACTTCCACGATGATCGGCCGGCCGGTGACGGGATCGGCCGACTCCAGCCGGACGTCTCGGCCCAACATGGCGGCCATGCCAAGCGCATCGATGGCACACATGGCATAGACCTGCGGACCGCCGACAATCTGCACCCGGTGTGGCGTAGGGACGGCAGAGAACGGATAGACGGCGCGAATCTCACCGTGCTCGTCCAGCCGCAGAAAGTCGGCTTCGTGCAACGCGGTCAGAGCCTGCTGCGGCAACTCGGCGCGGCTGAGCGCCGTGCCGGTCCTGGCAAAGGAGCGCAACACCCGCTGCTGCACCGCCCGCAGACCACCATCGACGGGCGCGCGCCTGCCCGCGCCCGCACGGCCCAGCGCGTCCGACCACACCATCGCGGACGTACGCCGCAACGCCTGCCGCAACTCCGCGACCGAAGGCACCTTCTGGAGCCGGCACGACATGCTGATGGGCATCCCCGCGACACCGAACGGGTCAAACCCGTCCACCAGCAGCATGGGAGACCCGCGCAAACCCCACCGCCGCGCCTCCTCATCAGTGCTCACCGTCCGACGCAAGACCGTATCGGCGACTCCCACCTCCGCCATAGCCCGAGCAAGGCGGTCGGCCAGAACAGGAGCGTTAGGACAGCCCGGCACGCTCACCAGAACAATCTCCATGGGCCCAAGCTAAACCTTCCAGCGCACTGGAAGGTCAAGACCATACGCTGGGACCATGCGCATCGGCACACTCGCCGCCGAGGCCGGCGTCAGCACCAAGACCATCCGCTTCTACGAGCAAGCCGGGCTGTTGCCCGAACCCCCGCGCACCAGCGGCGGCTACCGCGACTACCCGGCCACCACCGTCGACCGCCTGGCCTTCATCCGCGACGCCCAGACCGCCGGCCTGTCCCTGGCCCAGATCCGCGAGGTCCTGGACATCCGCGATGCGGGGCAGGCGCCCTGCGAGCACGTGGGCGAGCTGATCGAGGCACACCTGACCCAGGTGAACGACCGTATCGACGAACTCATCTCCGCCCGCGCAACCCTGCGCGCTCTCCGTAGACGCGCCCAGGAAACCGACCCGGTGGATTGCGCCCCGGACCGCGTCTGCACCATCCTCGCCTCCCGACAACCGACATAGGTACGCCCCCGACAGCAGGCACGCCCCGATCACCGCTCCCAGCCCGGATGACGTCATGCCCACCCCGGCGACGACCCTGCGCGCATCCACCGCCAGGAGAGCGACCGGGTCGCGGCCCGAGGACCGTGGCCGTCCCAGAGCCGGGTAACAGCCAGGCCGAATCCGGCCCACGACCGGGGAGCGCGAGGGACCGAAGGCCCCTCGCCGGGGGTGGGGGGGGGGGGCGCCCCCCGCCCACCCCCCCCCCCCACACCCCACCGCCCCCCCCCCCCCCCCCCCGCC
>NZ_JBHYJD010000081.1:2402-32934 GCF_042740555.1 Nonomuraea sp. NPDC059007
TCACGGTCCGGGCTACCGCCAGGCCCTACCCCGCCCCCCCCCGGGGGCCGCGGGGGCCCTGTCGCCCCGCCGCGGGGGGGGGGGGGGGTGCCCCCCCCAGTCACAGCCCGAGCCCCGAAGCGCGAAGCGCGCAGCGCCCCACGCGAGGACCACGCCCTTGAGCACGGGGGTGCGGGGGCGTGCCCCCGCTGTCACAGCCCGAGCCCGAAGCGCGCAGCGCCCCACGCGAGGACCACGCCCTTAGTCCCAGGCAAGGAGCACGCTTTCAGGAGAGGTCGGCTTCGGCCAGGAGGAGGGGGACGGCGGCGGGGTCGCGTAGGAGGGCCGCCACCGCCAGGCGGTCGGACCACTGGCCCACTGCCCAAGCCAACCCCCTCGCCAACCCGTCCACCCCCGTGCAGTGGATCGAGCCGTCGAAGTACCGCCACGCGCACGGCACCCCGTCCACCAGCAGCTTCTCATGCTCCACGTACGTCTCAGGCGCGGTGGGAAGCAGCGACCGCACCTCCGGCGGCACCGGCCTGGCCTGGCCCTCCGACGTCACCTCACCACTCACCAGCTCCCCCGCCAACGGCAGGTCGAGCAGCTCCGACAACGACTCCGCCAGGTCGTAGGACGCCAGCACCAACGGCCGCGCCGCCACCAGTTGCAACAGGTCGGGCGCCTCCACCACCACGGCGTCGTCGGCCGCGGCCACCACGATCTCGCCGTCGAGCACCGCGCGGACCCGGGACGGCGGCGCCACCCGCGACGGTTCGACTCCGGCCAGCGCGATCCACAGGGCCCGCAACTGGGCCCGGTCGACCACGATCGCGGCGTCGGCCATCAGGTCGAGCAGTTCCTCGGGCCCGCCGTGGGAGGCGAGGAGGTCGGCCAGCGTGGTGCGTACACCGAGCATCGACAGCGCGCTCTCGTCGAGCCCGGCGGGCGCGTCGGTGTAGAGGCCCTGCAGCAGCGGGTCGGCGCCGGGCAGGCGCAGGTCGCGCGGACGGCGGCCGTCGAGCACGGGGTGCCCGGCCAGCCACCACGCCGTGTACGAGGGCACCTCCACCCCGTCCACCCGCAGCGGGTGCAGCGCGCCGCGCAGCGGTGGCCGGGTGAGGAGCGGCAGGGCGGCGGGCCAGTCGGCGACGAGCTCCAGGTCGCGTACGGCGGTGAACTCGGCCACGACCGGCGGCACCTCAAGGTCGGGCAGCAGGTCGTGGACGTGGTCGAGCCAGGCCTCCTCGCCGTCGAGGTCGTGGTCGCACTCGTCGTGGTCGAGCAGGACGTCGGCGTCGTTGACCACGGCGAAGCCGTCGAGCACCCCGGCGGCGACCAGGACGCGCGAGCCGTACGCGCTGACGAGCTCGTCGGCGACCAGCGGCCCCTCTTCCAGCAGCCCGGCCAGAACCCCGCCGGGCAGCAGCAGCTCACCGGCGGCGTAACGTTCGCCGTCTGCGCCGCGCAGCGCCAGCTCGGCCAGCCAGGGCGCCTCACCGGGCGCGAGCGCGGCGGCGTCGACCAGGGAGAGTACGGCCCGCGCGATCGGTTCCGGGTCGTCGCTGTCGAGCGACTCGGTGATGGCGGTGCGGGTGAGGGTGTCTTCGAGCACGGTGCGCGGGGTGGCTTCGGCGGCGCCGAGGCGCAGCAGCAGCGGGTGCGCCGCGTCGGGGTGGACGATCCGCAGGCCAAGCGCCTCCAGGTCGAGCGAGGCCCCGTTCAGCATGAGCGTGCCGCGCGGCCCGCGCACGAGCCGCCCGTCGGCCAGCGGGACCGGCAGCGCCCCGAGCGACTCGGGGTCGTCGTAGGGCAGCACGTCGTAGAGCGCGTGCCACCAGGCGGGGTCGCGGCCCTCGACGCCCTCGCCGGACAGCAGGTCGATCACGTCGGCCAGCTCGACCCTGCGCACGCCGAGCGAGGCCATCGCCGGGTGCCGCGCCGGCCAGCCCGCGGGCAGCAGACCGGGAACGAACCCGGCGACCGCCTCCAGCAGGTCGCTCGCCCCGGCGACCACCGCCGCCTCGCGGCCCGCGACGACCCAGCCGTCGGGCCCCTTGTCGGGAGCGGGGTGTTCGACGTGCCATTGGGCGTCGGGCTCGTAGACTGCGGCCTCGCTGAACGACGCGGTCTCCACGGCCGGAGCGGGCGCCGACAGCGCGGGCAGCAGCGGGGTCGCGGGCAGGCGGCGCAGGATCGCGCGGCGGATGCGGGCGTCGAGCTCGCCCTTGCCCATGAGCGCGGGCACCAGGTCGAGCAGCTTGGGCGTGCGCGGCAGCTCCTTGAGCAGGCGCAGGTAGGACTCGGCGGCCTTGTCGATGAGGAAGTCGGTCAGCGGGCCCTTGGCCACGTGCCGCCGGTCGGTGGCCATCGGGAAGGAGGCGATGAGCAGCGCGGGCAGGTCGAGCGCCTCGTCGCTGGGCGTGGGCGCGTGCACGACCGCCGGCACACCGGCCGGCAGCGGCCGCGGCTCCCGCGCGGCCCCTTCCGCGACGACCCCGTCCACCGGTACGGCCCAGCGCACCGACCAGTAGGGCCGGGCCCGTTCCTCGGTGGGCCGGTCGGCGAACAACTCGGCGACCTGCTCGGCGGTGAACTCGCCGGAGTCGGCCACCAGATGCCACCCGTCGGCGTCCACCCGGCGCAGCGCGCCGTCGAGCTCGATCTCGATGGCTTCGAGCGCGGGCAGGCCGAGCAGGAGCGCCGGGCTGGTCTCGGCCAGCATCCGCCGCACCGCCTCGGCCGCCGTCTTGTCGCGCAGCGGCAGCCGTACCAGAGAGTCGAAACCGTCGGGCACCGTGAGCGGGTCGGCCGCGAACGGCAGGCGCAGCAGCGGGACGTGCCCGGAACGCCCGGACAGTTCGCCGGCCAGGACCGGTACGCCGGCGACCAGAGCGGTGGTCTCCTCGCGTGACCAGCGCACCGCGCCGGACCCGCGGGAGCCGATGGACGGCTCGTCGGTCACCGAGACGACGGCGGCGAACCCGACGCCGAAACGCCCGGCTGCGCCCGCCTCGTCGCGTTTGCCGGACACGCGCAGCGTGGACAGGCCCTCGACGCCGGTCGCGTCGAGCGGCGCGCCGGTGTTGGCGGCGGTGAGCACGTCGCCGTCGAGGCTGAGCCGCAGCACCCCCGGCACGCCGGCGCGCAGGGCGGCGTCGGCGGCGTTCTGCGCGAGCTCAACGATGAGCCGATCTCGATAACCGCCGAGGGCGAAGTCTTCCTCGGCGTTGGCGTCCTCACGGAAACGGGCGGGCGAGGCCGTCCAGGCCGTGAGGACCGCCGCGCGCATCCGGTCGGTGCCGAAGCTGTCCACGATCCTCCAATGCGGGTAGGGGTCCCCGAAGATTAGCGGCCCCGACCGACAGTGAAGTCAGGAGTGGCCGAGCTCCTCGGAGGCCGATTCGTCGACCGAGCCCGCCTCGTCCTCGATCAGGTCGAAGCCCATGTCGTCGAGGATGGGCGAGGCCTGCTCCACCGGCGGCGGCATGACCGCGGCCTCGGAGTGGGCGCCGCAGCCGTGGTCGGCGGAGACCACCTTGCCGTCGTCCGGCGCGTACTCATTCGCGCACACCCCGAACTCCAGCCGCATCACACCCGCGAGCGGCAAGAAGAAGCCACAGGTGGAGCACTGAGCGGGCGCGGCGTGTGCGATCGGCGTGTGCGGCCCGTGCTCGCCCGAGTGCCATCGTCTGGCGGCCCGGTCCCTGCCGGCGGCCGAGAGCACACGGGCCCGGCCCAGGCCGTACTCGAAAATCATCTGGGTGTCGCCGTCGTCGCTGGTCTCGGCGAAACCGGGCTCAAGGCGGTCGTCGTCGTCGGCCGTGGGCAGCAGGTCGCCCACGCCGAGGTCGCCGGGGCGCAGCCGCTCGCTCCACGGCAGCCACTCGGGCGCGAGCAGCGCGCCCGAGCCGGGCAGCAGCACGGCCTCGCTGACCGTCACGATCTTCGCGCGCGAGGCGCGGGTGACGGTCACGGCCCAGCGCCAGCCCCGGTACGCCCGGTCCTGGCAGGCGAAGTAGTGGGTGACGACCCGGTCGCCCTCGCTCTCGACGCCCAGGTGATCGCCGGGTTCGCCGGGCCAGGCGAGCTCGAGCGCGGCGGCGCGGGCCAGATCGACCGCGGCGACGCAGGCCTGGTCGGGCGGGGCCACGCGTGTCCTGGTGCGGGTCATCGGACCGCCTCCGCCGAAAGGTGCTGTTCGCTCACACTTCATTCTCACCCATGGGCGGACCTGACAGCGCCCTCACAGAGAATCCGGGTCCGAGAGCGACCGCAAATCGGGTAAGACTGGTAGACGTGGCGGAAGGCTGGAACAAGGCGCGAGAGATCTCGCGGCGTGTCGGGAAGGGCGCGGCCCAGGCGGGCCGTGCTTCCTGGCGCGCGGGCCGGGCCACCGCCACGGGTACCAAGCGGGCCGGGGTCGCCACCGCGCGGGGCGCGCACAAGATGGGGCAGGCCACGCGCCGCCTCACCCATGCCAACGGCGCCGGGCGTACCGGCCTGGGGCGGCTGATCGAGCTGTCGATCGGCAACAGCGCGGCCGACGCGTTCGTGACGGTGGCGCTGGCCAGCACGGTCTTCTTCGGCGTCCCGGTCGGCGAGGCGCGCGGCTCCGTGGCGCTCTACCTCGTGATCACCATGATTCCGTTCGCGCTGGTGGCGCCCTTCGTCGGGCCGATCCTGGACAAGTTCCGCTCGGGCCGGCGCTATGTGATCGCCGGGACGCTGTTCGGCCGCGGGCTGTTGTGTTTCGCGATGGCGGCGGCGGTGGGGCCGGGCGACCTGCCGACGTTGTTCGCGGGCGCGCTGGGTGTGCTGGTGTTGTCGAAGGCGTTCACGGTCTCGCGGGCGGCGATCATGCCGAGCGTGCTGCCCGCCGACATCACGCTCGTCTCCGCCAACGCGCGCGTGGCGTTGTTCTCGCTGGTGACGGCGGGCATCGCCGTACCCATTGGTGCGGGTCTGACGGCGTGGCTGGGCAGCGCGGTGATGCTGCGCGTCGCGATGGTGGCCTTCCTCCTGGTCGGCGTCTTCGCGGTACGGCTGCCGCGCCACGTCGACTCCCCCGACCTGGAGGAGGAGGCCCCGGAGGAGGGCGGCAGAGCCGAGCGCTGGCGCAGCCTGCTCAACGTGGGCCCGGCGGTGACCGAGGCGATGCTGGCCAACGTGGGCGTCCGCCTGTTCTCCGGATTCCTGCTGTTCTTCATGTTGTTCCTGGTCCAGGACCTGGGCGCGCCGTGGCTGCAGGTGAAGGACACCTTCTTCGACGTGCCCAAGACGATCGGCGTGCTCGCGCTGGCCGCCGGGCTGGGCGGCCTGGTCGGCGCCGCCGTGGCCAACTGGGCGCGTAACCACTCGCCGCAGCTCATCGTGCTGCTCACGCTGGGGCTGACGGTCGCGATGACCGTGGCCACCGCGATCTTCTTCAACCTGTGGACGGCCATCGCCGTCGCGCTCATCACCGCCTTCGCGCAGGAGCTCGGCAAGCTGGCGCTCGACGCGATCGTGCAGCGCGAGATCGGCGAGGAGGTGCGCTCGTCCACCTTCGGCGTGGTCGAGGCGCTGCTGCAGATGGCCTGGGTGTTCGGCGGGCTGGTCGGCCTGCTGCTCTCCCTGACCGAGAACGGCCCGCCCGGCTTCATCACGCTGTCGGTGGTGCTGTTCGCCTGGCTGGTCTGGCTGCTGATCCGGCGCAGGCGGCGGATCAAGGCGGTCAACGCCCAGATCCATGAGGAACGGCAGCCGCCGACGGCGCCGGTTCAGCGGGAGCCGGAGCAGGCGTGGGCGCACGAGGAGCCGCCCACGCCGGACGAGCAGCCCGGTCCCGGTCAGCTCGACCGGACCAAGCCGCTCACCAACCCCTACGGCTAGGCGTCCACGTCGTCGGCGACCGCCCGGAGCACGGCCGCGATCTTCTTGGAGTGGGCCGCGTCGGGGTGCTTGCCCCGCTGGTAGGACGTGGACAGGTCGTCGAGCAGTTTGATCAGGTCTTCGACGATGACGACCAGCTCGTCGGGCTTCTTCCGCTTGCCCTTGGGTTTGACCTTGGCGAGCGTCGGCGGCTGATCGAGGATGCGCACCGACAGCGCCTGCTGGCCGCGCCGGCCCTCCGCCACGCCGAACTCGACCTTCTGGCCGGGCTTCAGCGGGGCAGAACCAGTGGGAAGCGCGGAGGAATGAACGAATACCTCACCGCCGTCGTCGCGGGTGAGGAAGCCGAAACCCTTGTCGGCGTCGTACCACTTGACCTTGCCACTCGGCACAGGAGGGACCTCGTTCGGAACGTTGGAAAAAAGGATGGATGTAGGTTATGCCCCGGAGAGCCCGGTAGCGACCGGGTATTTGGCCCCGAATTACACCTGACGCCAATCGCCAAACCATGTCGCGAATTCCGTCAGGTCGCCCAGTGCCACATCCGCTCCGTGATCACGCAGCTCGCCCACGGTGTATGGGCCGGTGGCGACCGTCACGCTGACGGCGCCGCCCGCTCTGGCGGCCTCGATGTCGGCCACGTGGTCGCCCACGTAGGCGGCGGCGCCGAACGAGGTGAGCGCCGCCCCCTTGGCCGCCCCGAACACCGATCCGGCCACCTCGTCGACCTTCAGCCCGAGCCAGCTCACGGTACGGCGGGCGTCGTGGACGTTCTTGCCGGTGACCACGATGACGCGCCCGCCCGCGGCCCTGACGGCCTCGACGGCCTCGTGCGCGCCGGCCATGGCGGTGGTGGCGGGGACGGCGAGGTCGGGGTAGATCTGGCGGAACAGCGTCACCGCCGCCGGGACCTGCTCCTCGGGCACCCAGTTGGCCATCTCCAGCTCCAGCGGCGGCCCGAGCCTGGCGATGATGGCCTGGCTGTCGATCTCCACGTCGAGCCGCCTGGCGAGCTCGTCATAGACGGCGGCAATGCCCGAACGGGTATCGGCAAGTGTCATATCCAGGTCGAAGCCCACATCGAGGCCAACAGAAGTGGTCACGCCAGCAGCATGCCAAAGGAAGCGTAACGAGGGTAATTGTGGGACCGTGGAGTGGGCAGAAAGGAATTACTTATCGAGGGAGTGCCCATGTCGGAGACCCCCAAGCCGCCGGAGCCGGGTGACAAGCTGGTGGCGGCCCCGCTGGAGCAGACCCGCCCCCACCGCCCCGCCAGACCCTCGGCCGCCAGGAAGCCCGGTGTGTGGCAGCGGACGGTGACGTTCGCCGTCTGGGCGATCAAGGTCGCCTCCCGCCTGGCCGCGCTCGTGGCCGTCCTTTACGCCGTGTTCACCGTCTTCCGGGCGAACCCGGCCAACACCTGGTACCAACTGGTCGAATCCCTCGCCTCCTGGCTCTCCCTGGGCCTGTCCAACCTCTTCCAGATGGCCGACGCCCGCTGGGAAACCCTGGTCAACTACGGTCTGGCCGCCGTGGTGTGGCTCATCCTCGGCTCCGTGGCCGCGGGCCTTGTCCGGCGCTTGGCTCCATGACGGCTACGCTCCTTGCGGAGGTAACGGGTAAGACATGACAAGATCGCCGAGCACCAGCACGCGTGAGCGGATCATCGACGAGTCCCTGCGGTTGTTCGCGCAGCGGGGCTACTCCGCCACGTCCGTTGCCGAGATCGAGGCCGCCTCCGGGCTCTCGCCGGGCGCCGGCGGCCTCTACCGGCACTTCAAGTCGAAGTACGAGGTGCTGGCCGCGGCGATCAACGAGCACGCCAACCGCACCAAGGCCCAGGTGGCCGAGAGCCTGGCCGAACTCGGCGGCATGGAGTCGGCCGAGCTGGAGCTGCGGCTGTCGCACGTGTGCCGCGCCGGCCTGGCCAAGGTACGCGAGGAGAGCGAGCTGACCAGGGTCTTCTTCCGCGACCTCAGCCAGTTCCCCGAGCTGGTCACGGTGGTCAGGGAGGGCCTGCTGCAGCCCATGTTCGACGCGATCACCACCTGGTTCACCACCCAGCCCGAGTACGCCGACGCCAAGGTCGACTGGCCGGCGATCGCCGCGGTGCTCGGCGGCGCCGTGGTGCACTACCGGCTCTTCCAGGAGACCGTGGGCGAGACGCCGGGGCACGCGGAGAAGGAGCAGTTCGTGGCGGCGTGGGTACGCCTGGCCGTGGGCCTCCTGCCCAGCCCCGCGCCGGTCAGCTGACGTTGAAGAGGCGGTAGGCCAGCAGGACCACCCCGAGCCCCGTGCCGATCATGAACATGATCCCGCTGACGTTGAAGAACTCGGTGAAGAACCGCTCGAACCCGGCCGTCGCCGACACCCGCAGCCCGCCGATGAGCACCCCGCCGACCGAGTAGCCGAGGATGGGCGCGCTGGTCCCGAGCAGCCGGTCGCGCCACGTCCAGTCGTCGCTGAGCAGCACGATCACGGTGCCGATCGCCCAGATGATGACCGGGACCGTGAAGATGGCCACCGACGGCAGGTTGAACGGCACCAGCAGCGCCGCCACCAGCAGCAGCGCCATCGCCAGCGTCTCGCGCGGGTGCTCCTTGACGATGGTGCCCGCGTCGCGGCCCTCGGTGGTCATCGGGTTGGCGCCGGACATCACCGCCCTGCGCAGCCCCGCCAGCGGCATGCCGCGCCCCGGCCGCCGGGAAAGCCGGTCCTGGGCGAGCTTGATGCTCTTGGCGGCGCCGGGAGGCAGTCCGGGGTCGTCGCGGATCTTCGGGAACGCGGAGGTGGGCTCGGGCTCCCGCTCCCCGGCCTGCTGCCCCTCGGCCAGCCTGCGGGCCTCGCGGGCCACGAGCGCCTCCGGGTCGCCGAAGCGGGCCAGCACCTTCGCCACCTCACGGGCGCTCTGGCTGCCCTGGCGCTCCTGCTCGATCCTCGCGCGCAGCCGCCGGGAGAAGTCGAGCCGCTGATCCGCTCTGAGCACGCCGTGAGCGGCGTCGGCAGCCTTGCTCACGTAGTTGAGAATCAGCTGATCTGCCCGCTCTGTCACGGGAGCCATGCTGCCCGAATCACGTGCGACATACCATGGCATCGATGGAGTTCACGGAGTGGATCAGGGGGCGCACCGACGAACAGCTGAGGGCGCTCGTCTCAGCGCGCCCCGAGCTG
This sequence comes from Nonomuraea sp. NPDC059007, assembly GCF_042740555.1. Taxonomy (NCBI): domain Bacteria; kingdom Bacillati; phylum Actinomycetota; class Actinomycetes; order Streptosporangiales; family Streptosporangiaceae; genus Nonomuraea; species Nonomuraea sp. NPDC059007. Next base: position 11,427 of record NZ_JBHYJD010000081.1, read on the forward strand.
ATCACCCCGGTGCCCGCCCATTTGGAAGGCCTCGCCTCACGGGCGGGCAGTCCTTCGGCGATCGGCAGGGTTCTCGACCGGCTCGACCGGTTCACGCTGGCGGTCGTCGAGACGCTGGCCGTTCAGGAGAAGCCGATCTCGAAGGCGCGCCTGCGCGCCGTGATCGGCCGCGCGCTGGCGGAGGGCAAGCCCGAGCCCGAGCTTTCCGCCGCGCTGGAACGGCTGCGCGAGCTCGCGCTCGTCTACGGCCCGGACGGCGCGCTCGACCTGGCGCCCGGCGTGCGCAAGGTACTCGACGACCCCGCGGGTCTCGGGCCACCGGCGGCCGAGGCGTTCCGTCACCATCCGCCCGAGCAACTGGCGGACATGGCCGACGAGATCGCCCCCGGCTCCGCGGGCACCGGCAAGGAACGCCTGGCCGCCGCCCTCGCCGAGCCCGGCAAGCTGATCGAGGACGTCTCCGGCGAGGCGCGGGCGGCGCTTGAGCAACTGGCCTGGGGCCCGCCCACCGGCCGGGTGCCCAACGCCCGGCGCGAGGTACGCGTCGAGTCGGCCCGCTCGCCCATCGAGCAGTTGCTGGCCCGCGCCCTGCTGGCCGCCACCGGCGAGGAGAGCGTGACGCTCCCCCGGGAGGTCGGCCTGTACCTGCGTGACGGGCGTGTCCACCGCGACCTTCTGGCCACCGCGCCCGCGCTTGAGGGCTCCGAGCGCGACCAGAAGATGGCCGACCGGACCGCCGCCGGGCAGGCGTTCGCTTTCGTGCGCTCGGTGGAGGAGCTGTGCGAGCGCTGGAGTGTCGACCCGCCGGGCGTGCTGCGCACCGGCGGGCTGGGCGTGCGCGACCTCAAGCGCGCCGCCACCGACCTCGACCTGCCCGAGTGGGCGGCGGCGCTGGTCGTCGAGGTGACCCACGCGGCCGGGCTGATCGCCGCGGGCGGCGCCGTGGACGGCGAGTGGCTGCCCACGACCGGCTACGACCTGTGGCGGGTCAAGCCGACCGCCGCCCGCTGGGTGGTGCTGGCCACGACGTGGCTGCAGATGGACCGCGTTCCGGGCCTCGTGGGCGAGCGCGACGAGCGTGACAGGCCGCTCAACGCCCTGCACACCGACCTGCGCCGCTCGGCCGCGCCCGGCGTGCGGACCGCGACCTTGGGCGTCCTGGCGGCCGCCTCGGGGCTCGCGCCGACGCGCGAGTCCATCGCGGAACGGCTGGCGTGGGAGCAGCCGAGACGCCGGGGCGCGCTGCGCGAGCAGCTCATGGAGTTCGCGCTGCGCGAGGCCGAGCAGGTGGGCGTCACCGGGCTCGGCGTGCTGTCCGGGCACGCCAGGGCGCTACGCGACGGCCTCGACGCCGCCGCCGTCCTGGAGCCGCTGCTGCCGGAGCCGGTCGACCACGTACTGCTGCAGGCCGACCTGACCGCCGTCGCGCCGGGCCCGCTGACCAGCGAGCTCAACCGCTGGATGACGCTGACCGCCGACATCGAGTCCAAGGGCGGCGCGACCGTCTACCGGTTCGGCGAGTCCTCCGTCCGCCGCGCGCTCGACGCCGGCCACGGCGCCGAAGAACTGCTCGCCATGCTGGCCCGCCACTCGGCCACGCCGGTGCCGCAGGCCTTGTCCTACCTGGTCGCCGACGTCGCCCGGCGCCACGGCCGCATGCGCGTCGGCACCGCCGGCGCGTACATCCGCTGCGACGACCCGGCGCTGCTCGACCAGATCACCGCCGACCGCCGCGCCGCCCAGCTCAGGCTGCGCAGGCTGGCGCCCACGGTGATCGCCTCCCGCTCGTCGCGGGCGGCGCTGGTCGACTCGCTGCGCGCCATGGGGTACGCCCCGGTCGCCGAGTCCTTGGACGGCGACGTCATCATCAGCCAGCTCGACAGCCGGCGTACCGAGGGCATCGCGCCGGTCCGCTCGGTGGCCTCGGCGACGGGGCTGGACTCCGGGGTGGCGGCGGCGGCCGTACGCGCGCTGCGGGCCGGCGACGCCGCCCACCTGGCCCGCCGCGAGCCCGTGGAGGCGCCCGACGGCCAGGTGCCGCGCGGCCCGGCCACCGCGACGATCTCCGCGCTGCAGGAGGCCATCCGCCAGGGCGTACGCGTGTGGATCGGCTACCTCGACTCCCAGGGCAACGCCACCTCCCGCATCCTGGAGCCGGCCAGGATGGAGGGCGGCTACCTGACCGCCTACGACGAGACCCGCGCCGCCGTCCACCGCTTCGCCCTCCACCGCATCACCGGAGTCGCGAGCCTCTGATTCAGCGGCGCGAGCCGTTGACCGACGGCTCGCGGTGCATGAGGTCGCTCGTGCGGCGGTTGATGAGGTCGCTCACGTGCGAGCGCGCGTCGGCCTGGAGCGCTCGCTTGCGTTTGCGCAGGTCCTCCGCCTTCTCCTCTCTCTTCAGCCGCAGCTCGCCCGCCTCGGCGTGCTCATGGGTCTCGATGCGCTCTTTGTGCAGCCGTTCCTGGCTCTTGTTCTCCTCCTCGACCAGCCGGTCGTAGTAGCTGGTGCCGCCCATGAGCTTCACCAGCACCGGGAGGCAGTCGATGAGGAGCATGAGCAGGCGCATGAGCCACGTGAAGGTCCACAGGAACACGTCGCTGCCGGTGAGCTCGTCCAGTGCCCGCTTGCGCTCCAGCAGGCCCACGGTGTCGTTCTTGGTGGGCAGGCTGGCCAGCCGCTGGTCGATGTCGGCTTTGATGCGTTGTTTGTAGCCGGCGTTGGCGGTGGCCACGACGGCCCCGGCGGGGAGGATCCGGCCGTCGAGGTCCTTCAGCGTGGCGGCGTCCGGGTCCACGTGCTCGCGGGCGAACTCTTTGGCGATCTCCGTCGCCCGGACGCACCGTGGGCCGTACCCCTTCTTGCCGCTGAGCCCAGGCCCGTCCGTACCGTCGCACTCCTTCGTTGCCTGGCTCAGAAGCCCGGCATGCTTGCGCTGGGCGGCGGCCAGGCGGACGGCGACCTTGTCGCGTTCGGCGCGCAGTGTGCGCAGGGTGGCGCTGGCCTCGGCCGGGGTCTCCGGCGTCAGCCGCGTCCCCTCGCCGCACTCCCCGGCGGGCGGCCGCGCCGGCGGCGCCGGGTTGCACCGGATCAGCGTGTCACGCAGCGCGCTGCGGGCCTTCTCCCGCCCCTCGACCACGTGGGCCACGACGGCGGTCTCGAAGAACCTAAGCACGAGCGGCTCGGCGATCACAAAGCCGAGGACGGTGGCCACGGCCAGCCTCGGGACCAGCATCGTGAGCCGGCGCTGCCACCGCCCGGTCACCGTGCTGACCAGCCAGCGGTCCAGGTTGAGCACGATCAGCGACCACACCACCACCAGGACGAGTGCCGCGGGATGCGCGCGGCCCAGCATCTGGCTGAGGAAAAACCACATGGAGATCCCGGCGATCACCGATGTGCTCAGGACGACCCCGCCCAGGCCGGTGTAGCGCGTCCGCTCCAGGGGCACCCGGGCGAGCAGCCGTTCGTCCACCCCGGCCAGCACGCGCAGGCGCCGGCCGAGGTCGATCGGGCGCCGCTCAGTCATCCAGGCCCTCCAGACCGAGCGGCCTGGGCGCGGAGCCGTCCTCCAGCGAAGCGGGCGGCGCGGCAGGCGCCGCGCCCTCGACGATCGTGGTGGCCTTGTCAGGGCCGAGCACGGACCTGCCGAACTGCTCCAGCAGCATCCGGGTGTTGACGGGCAGGAAGTCGAGCGAGCCCTGTGGCAACGCCTTGATCATCTCCAGGACGTACTCGGCGCGCCGGTTCTCGGCCTCGCTCTGATGCAGTACGGCGTCGCCGATCGCGACATGCCCCCTGCTGACCCCGAGCGCCATTCCGGCGGCCGTGCCCCGGCTGAGGATCTCCTCGATCCTGGCCACGTCCTTGTTCTCCAGGGCGTGCTTGAGCTCGGTGATCTCACCCTCGCGGCGTACCGTCTTGAGGCCGATGGCGTGCCCCCGGACATCTTCGGGCAGCAGCAGGTCGACCCTGGCCAGCGCGATGGCCATGCCGTCGATCTCCGGCGGCATGACCTCCACGTGAGCCTTGACCCGCGCCACAACGTGCTCGCGGAGCTGGTAGATCTTTTCGATCGGGTAGCGCAGGCCCAGCGAGAGCAGTTCGGTGTCTGCCGATAGGTAGTGGGCGAGCAGCTCACCGATGTCCTTGAGACCCTGCTCGACGATCTTCTCCGGCTTGGTGACCGTACAGGTGAAGGTCGCGAGCAGCGGGAAGTCGTGGGCGAGGTCGGAGGACGGCAGGGCCACGTGAGCGGTGACCGAGCAGGTGCGCACGTCCACGACGCTCACCGAGACGGCGTCGACGACCTCGTCCTCGGCACCGCGCAGGTGGCGGCGCTCGGTGAAGGCGTGGTAGCCGGAGGCCACTTCGAAGACCAGGACGGTCCCCGGCGGGGTCTCGGGCAGGTCGGCGAGGTCGCGGCGGGTACGCAGGAAGCGGCGCGGCACGGCCGCGAGCGCGCGCTCCTCGATGATCGGGTAGGTCATGATGCCTCTTCTCAGCGCGGACGCTGGTGGTTGTAGTGCCGGGAGCCCGCCGACAGCAGGGCTTGCACGAGGATGTGGGAACGTTCCGCGCCACCGGCGTCGCCGAGCGCGTGCCGGAGCCGCTGTTCGATCGGCTCGGCCAGCTCCGCGGGCAGGTGCGTCCAGATGGCCTCGCCCCGTTCGCTCACGGCGGCGACGGCCGCCGCGCCGGATTCCGATGACGGGATGAGGACGCGGCGCAGTGCCCGGATGGCGTGGCCGCGGTGGTGGCCGCTGCTCAGCGCCCAGGCCCACAGGCGGCCGAGGTGGGCCGCGCAGCCCGGGCCCGCGGTCAGCATGCGCTCGGCCAGCGGCCGGCTGCCGTCGAGCGTGTCGGCCTCCAGGAGGTCGACGACCACGTCGAGGGCCTTGCGCGTCCTGAGCGAACCGGTCTCGCTCATCTCCGCGGCCGCCAGGACCCTGAGCAGGCGCAGCGCGGTCCTGGACGCGTCCTCGCGCTCGGCCGCCTGCCGGAAGAGCAGCGCCAGCGAGCGCCGGGCCACCTCGCCGACCCGTACGGCCCGCAGCGCCAGGAACCAGAGCCAGTTGACCGTGTCGGCCGGATACCTGACCGCCAGGCCACCGCCGAGGGCCAGCGCGGCGGTCATCGCCCGCGCCTGGCCGACGTCCGCGACCCAGCTCAGCGCGAGCGTCAGCGCCTCGGGCGCCAGGGCGTCGTCGGCGCACATGATCGAGATGGTGTTGGCCGCGGCCAGGCGTTCCATCGCCGACCCGCTGGCCCAGATGTCCAAGAACTCGTGGCAGGACTCCGTGAGCGATACCCCTGCCAGGATCGCTACACCCGCGGACGCCTGGATCTGCAGTTCGAGGCCGCCCGCGGCGAGCGAGCGGACCCAAGCGCGCAGTGGCTGCCAGAGCGTGAAACCGTAGCGGCCGACCAGTTCGGCGATGACCTGGCGCCGGTGGTGGACGCCCTTGAACACCACGCGACGTTCGCGGGCGGCGCCCGAGCCTTCGGCAACGACGGTGACCAGCGGATGCTCGCGGCTCCACGCCATGCGCGACTGCGGCTCGGCGTCGCGGACCTGTGGGGGCAGGAGGTCGCCCTCCAGTTCGGCCCGGATGGCGGCGAGCCTGGACAACTCGCTCTCGAAGATCCTCTCGGGCATGCGGTAGGCGAAGGCCAGGACGGCGACCAGGTGGACATCCTCCCGGCCGGGCTTCGCGTCGAACCAGGCGGCCACCTCGCCGCCTTCCTCTTCCGCGAGGAGTTCGGCGACGGGCCGAGGGTCAACGGCGACGCGCCGGGCCAGGGCCACCACCCGCGCGGGAGAGGGCAGTTCGACAGCGCGTTCCCTGGCCGCCGAGAGCTCCTCGGAGCTCCTGCCCGGCGGTGCGCCGACGGTGACGTCGAACAGTTCACCGAGGTCCGGGCAGTTCCACGCGTGCTCGTCAGGACCCTGTCCCCCGGCCCTGGTCAGGACGAGGAAGGAGCCGATCTCCACGAGCTTGCCCGCCAGCCTGGCAAGCTCGTGCGCCCGTACCGCCGCCGATTCGGCCCCCGCCGCGATCCAGTCATGCAGGAGGTAGGCCCTGCCGGGTTTGAACTCCGTCTGTGTGGCAAGTTCGGCGAGGGTCCGGGCCGGCGAGAGCACGGTGATCCGTCCCTGGGCGAGAGGCATGCGGGACAACAGCGCGATGGCACCCACCCGCTTGCCGATCTCCTCGTCCCCGCTCACCACGATCAGGTGGCGGGCGGCGAGGTCCTCCAACGCGCGGGGGAACGCCTCCGGCTCCAGGTAGTTCGTCAGCAGGCCGGCTATCTCGGCCGGGTCCAGGTCGCGCGTGGTCGCGCGGACCGGGGCGCCGCCGCCCATGCCGAACCGGGCGGCCGAGGCGTCGACATAGCCGAGGAAGTTGTTGATCACGGTCGCGCTCTGGTTGAGCGCGGACTCGTCGACCTCCTCCGGCTCGTCGGGCTCCTCGGGCTTCGGGTTCTCCGGCGGATCCGGCTGCTCAGCCTCCTCAGGCTCCGGTGCGTCCGTCACCGGCGATCACCGCCCACCCCGAACGTGGCGCGGCGGGCGTCCACCGAGCCGTAGAGGTTGTTGATGACCTCGGCCTGCTGGGCCGGCGGCCGTGGCGTCTCGGGGAAGGTGAGGTCGTGCGCGATTCCTTCCGGACCCCAGACCCAGGCAACTCCGGAGAATTCCTTCTCCTTAACGTTTACCCGGACGAATTCCTTCGGCTCGTACGAGGTGTGCCCCTGCGACACCACGTCTGTGAAAACACGGTCGGAGAGTATAAGAACGAGATTCAGTTTCTGGTTCTTGTCGAGGAGCTTCTTGAGCGGTTTCCAGTCGACCAGGCGGCTGACTTCTACGACCGCCTGCCCGGCCAGGCCATTGCTCGCCGGATAGGCCACGCCGTAGTGCATCGCCACGCGAATCCTTATCCGCTCGTCCGCGTCGAGCCCGGTATTGTGCGCGCCGAGCGCCCGGTCGAGCTCCCGCACGTACGCGTCGACGACGCTGGGCTCCCGCTCCGTCTGCGGCACGCAGGCGAGCTCGCCGTCGCCGGCGGGCTGACGGAGCCAGGATTCCCTGTTCAGGCCGGCGGCACGGGCCGCCTCCTCATGGATGCGGACGAAGACCTCCTGGATGGTCTCGTGCCGCTTGTCGGTGCCGGCGCCGTAGCCCTTGGTGTCGCTGGACACCAGCAACGCGCGCCCGTATTCGGTCATTTCGATCTTGACTCCATCTACGCAAACCCATCCACCACGGACAGGACGCAGACGAGTATCAGCGATGACGGAGCGCGAGATCCCGTACCAATACGTGATCTGACCCACATAGGTTCATCAAATGACCCGAAACAGCATTTTTACCTATTTAAGCGGTCGGGTCAGCTCGTCCAATGTGACTAGTCAGGACACGGGGAGGGCTGATGTATCTCTTTCAAAACGGGCGTATCCGAAAAGAAGCGACAGAAGTCTCCAGGGAGGACGTTGTCGCCGCGTTGGCGACAGTGTCCGTATTCCAGAATTACGTTCAGCACGCCGACACGAAGGCTGGCATCGTGGTCGTCGTGCACGCGGCCGGCGCCACCCTGCTCGCCGCCCAGTCGGGTGCCGCGCCCAAAATCCTCGGCGCGTCCGCTGCCCTCGGCTGGTCGGTCCTCGCCGCCTTCGCCGTGGGCTTCCTGGCGGCGGGCTACTGCCTGGCGCGCGCCGTCAGCCCGTCGCGGCGTCTGGTCCACAGCCGCTACGGCATCTCCGGCGCCCCCGAGACACCGCCCGATCACACCGACCTGAGGAGGCAGTACGCGGAAGCCTGGGCCATGATCACGACCCTCGCCGCCATCGCGCGGAAGAAGCACCGGCACGTGGCCGGCGCGATCCGCTGGACCTACGTGGTTATCCTCAGCACGACAGTGTGGTCGGTAGCCGCCCTCCTCATCCGGTGAGCACCGCGCGCAGCGCGGCCAGGTCCCGCACGACGACCCTTCGATACCCGATCTCGATCAGCCCCCGGCTCTTCAACGTCCGCAGGGCCTTGCTGGCGGCGGCCTCCCGCGCGCCGACCAGTTGTCCGATCTCCTCGTGAGACAGGCTCACGCCCACGTCCAGACCCTCCTCGGCCTGCACACCGTGCCGCGCCGCCAGTTCGGCCAGAACCCGGACCACCCGCTCGTACACCTCATAGCCGGTGAAGTCCAGCCGACGCTGGTTGGCCCAGTCGAGCCGGTTCGCGATCATCGTGGTCAGTGCGGCCCACATCGCCGGTCGCTGCTCCAGGAACGCCTGGAACCGCCCCGCCCAGATGCGGTAGACGGCCGTCTGAGTGCACGTGGTCACCGTCGCCGAGCGAGGAATCGACCGCATGACCGCCATCTCTCCCACGAGATCGCCACTGACCCGGATGCCGAGCATGGTGTCCACGCCGTTCCCGAGCGTGGCGGTGACCTTTACGCACGCCGACGTACCCCTCCGCGTCGATCGCAGCAAAAGGACGTGATCGGCCTGCGTGTCCCCCTGCCGGAGCAGGACCACCCCGGGACCGTGCACCTGCAGGTCGCCGAGCGTGACCAGCGCGTCACGGGTCTCCTCGTCCAGGGCGGCCATGAGCGTGCCACTGGGCCAGCGGCACCGGTACTCGTCGCGAGCAGGGTCAACCGGCACGACTCACCTCCCCCAGTCCGCATCCTCCCCAGCCGCGACCTTCCGGGCAACCCTGAGACTTGACTACCGGGCGTTGACCGCATCAGCTTGATCCTGTGACCGAGCAAACGCTGGGCAGGCTGGCAGAGGAGTCGTGGGAGCGCTTCGGCGACTACGACTCGGTGTTCTACGACGGTGCGTGGCACCGCCGTCACACGCTCGCCGAGCGGGCCAGGCGGGTCTGCGGCGGGTTCGTGGCCGCGGGGGTACGGCCCGGCGACCGCGTGGCCGTGATGATGGCGACCAGTCCCGACGTCGCCATCGTCTACCAGGCGTTATGGGCGGCCGGTGCGGTGGTGACGCCGATCGTGTTCCTGGTGGGGCCGGAGGAGTTGCGCCACATCCTGGCCGACAGCGGGGCCGTGGCGGTGGTGACGTCGCCGGAGCTGGTGGAGACCGTGCGGCTGGCCGTACCGGATGAGGTGCGGGTTTTTCTGGACACGGGGGAGCTTGAACAGGCCGCCGAGCACGGGCCCGTCACCGTGGACCCCGGGGATCTCGCGGCGCTGATGTACACCGGCGGCACCACCGGGCGGGCCAAGGGCGTCAAGCTCAGCCATCGCGGCCTGTGGCAGGTCGCCAAGGACGCCTTCGCCATGTCCCACCAGGAGGGGCTCAACCGCGCGATCGTGCCCGTCCCGCTCTCCCACGCCTACGGCCTGATCATCACCGTCGCCGAGATGCACGCCGAGGAGCCGCAGCAGGCCGTGCTGATGCGCTGGTTCGAGCCCAAGCCGTTCCTGTCCCTGGCCGCCGAGCAGCGCGCCCAGTTCGGCACCGTCGTGCCCTCGATGATCCAGATGCTGCTTGCCGAACCGCTCGAGGAGCACCCGCTGCCCGACCTGGCCTTCCTCACCTGCGGCGCGGCGCCGCTCGGGCGCGAGACGCTGATCGAGTTCGAGCGCCGGATGCCGGGCACGCAGATCCTGGAGGGCTACGGCATGACCGAGACGAGCGCGGTCACCACCTTCAACCCGCCGGGCCGGCGCCGGATCGGCAGCGTGGGCCTGCCGCTGCCCGGTTACACGCTCTCCATCCGCGACAACTCCGGCGAATCCGTCGAGACCGGCGACATCGGCGAGATCTGCATCCGCGGCACGTCGCTGATGCTCGGCTACTGGGGCGGCCTCAGCTCCCCGATCGTGGACGGCGAGCTGCGTACCGGCGACATCGGCTGCCTCGACGACGACGGCTACCTCTACGTCGTGGACCGCAAGAAGGACCTCATCATCCGCGGCGGCTTCAACGTCTTCCCCCGCGACGTCGAGGACGCGCTCAACCGGCACCCGGACGTGGTCATGTCCGGGGTGGTCGGCCGCCCCGATCCGCGCCACGGCGAGGAGGTCGTCGCGTTCGTCCAGCTCCGTCCCGGCGCCGAGGTCGCGGAAGAGGAGCTCATCGCGTGGGTACGCGACCGGGTCGGCCGGGTGAAGTACCCCCGCGAGGTGCACTTCGTCGACGCGATCCCGGTCACCAGCGTGCTCAAGATCGACCGGAAGGAGCTGCGGGCCAGGCTCTAGTCGTCCACGTCGAGGGCGCCGGGGAACAGGTTCTCCAGCCCTTTCCGCGCGTCGAGCACCTTCCCGTCGGCGTCGTAGGCCGTGACGTCCACCTTGGGGAGCGTCTCGCTTCGCTCCGTGACCCGCGCCCTGGCGATGAAGAAGCCGCCGGTGAGGCTCGCCTCCATCCGCTGCCCGCTCGCCCAGACGATCTCGACCCGGCGCACCCGCTCGTCCGCCCTCCCCGCCACCACCATGAACAACGGGTCGCCGTTTGTGCCCGGATTCACCTCCGACTGCATCTGCGTGCCGTAAACGTCCACCGCGAGCGGCCCGTCGAAGGCCAGGCTCCCCGGCTCCTCGCGCCCCCAGTAGGTGAAGATCGGCCGCTCGGGGTAGCTGACGTCGAGCACCCCCGGCGTGCACAGCACCAGCCCCTTCCTGCTGCCCATCAACTGGGTCACACCCAGCTTGTCGCGCGACTCGGCCAGCAGCCTGAAGTCCTCGGCGACCCCGTGGTGCGGAACGCGCCGCTCGCCGTCCATGCCGTGCACGGGCCCGCCCTGGGGCATGCAGTCGCGCACCTGGCGGAACTGCTCGGGCGTGTTGGCCGGCAGCCCCTCGATCGGCGGCGCCGTGGGCAGGGGCGGCGTGGGCGGCAGGGTCAGCCCGGTGAAGGTCGGGTCGACCTCGGCGGCCGTCCGGCCGCCCGGGTCGGGGAGGTTCGTCACCGCCACCACGCCGAAGGCGAGCGCCGCCGCCGTCCCTGCCACCCCCACCGCCCATCCGGTACGGCGCCGCCGCCCCGCCGAGCGCAGCACCAGCGCCGCCACCATCTCCCCGTCCACCGGCTCCGCCCGCCCGGCCATGCGGCGCAGGCCCTCGCCGATCGCGCGTTCGTCCACTGCCATGGTTCAGGCCTCCTGGTTGACACGGTCGCCGACGAGGGCTCGCAGGCGCTTGACGGCCTGGTGGGACTGGCTGCGCACGGTGCCAACCGAGCAGCCCATGATCCGCGCGACCTCCGACTCGGGCAGGTCCTCGAAGTAGCGCAGAACCAGGACCACGCGCTTGCGCGGCGGCAGTTGCCGTAAGGCGTGCTCCAGCGCGAGCCGTTCGTCCACCTCGGCGGTGGCGTCGCCGCTCGCGCGTTCGGGCGGCTTCTCGACCACGCGCTCGCGTCCCCAGCGCGCGCTGCGCCACAGGCTCGCCTGTTCCCGGTACATCACCCGGCGGACGTACGCCTCCGGGTCGCCGCGGATGCCGCGCCAGCGCCCGGCCGTCTTGATCAGCGCCGTCTGCAGGAGGTCCTCGGCGGAGTGCTGGTCGCCGGTGAGCACGTACGCCAGCCTGATCAGGCTGTCGGAGCGTGCTGCGACGAACTGGGTGAAGCCTCGGCGGTCATCCGGATGCACCTGCCCTCCTCATGTCTCGCCTCTCTAGATGCGTCCAAGAGACCAGATCTATGGCGACATCGTGATAAATCTGGAGTGCTATGAGCGATCCCTATCAGCCGTACGGCGCGCCATACGGTGACCAGCCACCTCCCGGCTACGGGTACGGACCCGGTTACCCGCCGCCGCCCCATCAGCCGCGCAACGACGGCCTGCGTACCAACGCCATCGTCGCGCTCGTCCTCAACCTCATCTCGATCGTCGCCTGCTGCAACTTCGTGGCCATCGCCGGCGCGATCATGGCCGGCCTGGGCCTGAGCAAGGTGGACACCGAGCCGGAGAACGCCCGGAGCAAGCTGGTCTGGGCGTGGGTCCTGTTCGGCGCGGGATTCCTGGTGACGATCGGCGGCTTCCTGTTCCTGGGCTTCGCCGGATACCTGGACGACGTCGACTGATTCCCAGTTCGGGGACTGTTCCGCCGCTTCTTTGTGTTGGATAGGCGGTAGCCATCGAAGGGGGACCAGTGAACGACGGCCCGCTCATCGTCCAATCCGACAAAACGCTGCTGCTCGAGGTCGACCACGCCAACTCGGACGCGTGTCGCAAGGCGATCGCGCCGTTCGCCGAGCTGGAGCGCGCGCCCGAGCACGTGCACACCTACCGCGTCACGCCGCTGGCGCTGTGGAACGCGCGGGCCGCCGGTCACGACGCCGAGCAGGTCATCGACGCGCTCATCAGCCACAGCCGCTACCCGGTCCCCCACGCGCTGCTGGTCGACATCGCCGAGACCATGGCACGCTACGGCCGGCTCCGGCTGGAGAAGGACCCGGTCAACGGCCTGGTCCTGACCTCGACCGACCGGGCCGTGCTCGAAGAGGTGCTGCGCTCGAAGAAGATCCAGCCGATGCTGGGCGAGCGCATGGGCGCCGACTCGGTCGTGGTGCACCCGAGCGACCGCGGCAACGTGAAGCAGGCGCTGCTCAAGCTGGGCTGGCCGGCCGAGGACCTCGCGGGCTACGTCGACGGCGAGGCGCACCCGATCTCGCTGCTGGAGGACGGCTGGTCGCTGCGCACCTACCAGAAGGACGCGGCCGAGGCCTTCTGGCACGGCGGCTCCGGAGTGGTGGTGCTGCCCTGCGGCGCCGGCAAGACGATCGTCGGGGCGGCCGCGATGGCCCAGGCCCAGGCGACCACGCTGATCCTGGTCACCAACACGGTCAGCGCCCACCAGTGGAAGACCGAGCTGATCAAGCGCACGTCGCTGACCGAGAACGAGATCGGCGAGTACTCCGGCACCAAGAAGGAGATCCGCCCCGTCACCATCGCCACCTACCAGGTGATGACGACCAAGCGGAAGGGCGTCTACGCCCACCTGGAGCTGTTCGACGCGCGCGACTGGGGCCTGATCGTCTACGACGAGGTGCACCTGCTGCCCGCGCCCATCTTCCGCATGACCGCCGACCTGCAGGCCCGCCGCCGCGTGGGGCTGACCGCGACGCTGGTGCGCGAGGACGGCCGCGAGGGCGACGTGTTCTCCCTCATCGGGCCCAAGCGTTATGACGCGCCCTGGAAGGAGATGGAGAACCAGGGCTGGATCGCGCCCGCCGACTGCGTCGAGGTCCGGGTCACGCTGTCGGACGAGGAACGGCTGGCGTACGCGATGGCCGAGTCCGATGAGAAGTACCGCTTCGCCGCCACCACGCCCTCCAAGACGACCGTCACCGAGGCGCTGGTCAGGAAACATCTGGGCGAGCAGGTGCTGGTCATCGGCCAGTACATCGACCAGCTCGACGAGCTGGGCGAGCACCTCAACGCGCCGGTCATCAAGGGCGAGACCCGGGTGAAGGAGCGCGAGCGCCTCTACCAGGCCTTCCGCGACAAGGAGATCCAGGTTCTCGTGGTCTCCAAGGTGGCCAACTTCTCCATCGACCTGCCGGAGGCGGCGATCGCCATCCAGGTGTCGGGCACGTTCGGCTCGCGGCAGGAGGAGGCGCAGCGGCTCGGCCGCGTGCTGCGGCCCAAGGCCGACGGGGGCGGCGCCCGCTTCTACACCGTCGTCAGCCGGGACACCGTCGACCAGGAGTTCGCGGCGCACCGTCAGCGGTTCCTGGCCGAGCAGGGCTACGCGTACCAGATCATCGACGCCGACGACGTCCTGGAAGTATGAAGGCCCGGCCGCTCCGGCGGCCGGGCCTTGCCCAGAACCTCAGGTCCACGAAACTCCGCGGGCCGTCGACAATCGAACCACCCCCCTCACCTGCGCGCTGTCGCCTACTTCACGCCAGCTGCGACATACCCGATGATCCCCCATTCCCACCTGAAATGCCCGATTTTTTGGCGATTTAGTTAGCCAACGAGAAGGCCGCCCAGGAAGAGCACACCCTCGGCGACCACCCATGCGGCCACGGCCGAGCCCATGTACAGGTTGAAGGTGCGCTGGTCCTTCCTGGCGGCGGGCAGGATCCAGGCGGCGGCCGTACAGACCGCCGCGAGCATCGCGAACAGCCCGGACAACCCCGCGACGGCGTCCAGCCGCTGGCCGCACTGCGTGGCGTCGCCGTTCGCGCAGAAGGCCGCGGTTCCCCAGCCCGCGAAGACCGACAGGCCCCACAGCGCGGCGAGCAGGAAGCTCGCGATGGTGGGGACGATCGGGGAGACGCCGAACCGCACACGTGCCACGGTCTCCCCCTACCCCGCGTAAATGCTTTGGATGCCTCCCGCTTCCCCGATTAGACTGGCCGATTCGCTACCGGTTACCACTCCGACAGGGGGCGCTTTCGCATGCCCGCACATCAGCTGGCACCCGACATATCCGACGATCCAGCGGACGTGCTGTCCGCCGAGCAGTCCCACCTGGCCGAATCCCGCAAGGCCCTGCAGGCGATGCGCGAGCACGCGCAGTCGCTGTCGGCGGAAGCGGCCGGCGACTGGGTCTCGCAGCAGGTCCTCCAGTCGCTGCTCGACCAGCGCGTCGCGGCCCTCGCCGACCATCCCGACACGCCGTTGTTCTTCGGCCGCCTCGACCGAAGCGCGGGCGACGATCTGCCCGGCACCATCTACGTCGGCCGCAGGCATGTCCACGACGGCGCCAGCCGCGCCCTGGTGATCGACTGGCGCGCTCCGGTCTCGCGCCCGTTCTACCAGGCCAGCCCCACAGACCCCATGGACGTCGTACGGCGCCGCCGCTTCGGCTACCACGGCGGCGCGCTGACCGCCTACGAGGACGAGCCGCTCGACCAGGGCGGCAGCCTGGGCCCCTCGAAGATCCTCACCGACGAGATCGAGCGCCCGCGCACCGGCCCGATGCGCGACATCGTCGCCACCATCCAGCCGGACCAGGACGAGATCGTCCGCGCCGCGCTGACCCAGACCGTGTGCGTGCAGGGGGCGCCCGGCACCGGGAAGACCGCCGTGGGCCTGCACCGCGCAGCTTACCTGCTGTTCACCCATCGCGAGCGGCTGGCCCGCTCCGGCGTCATGATCGTCGGGCCGAACCGCGCGTTCCTGTCCTACATCTCCTCCGTCCTTCCCGCCCTCGGCGAGGTCAAGGTCGACCAGACCACCGTCGCCGACCTGCTGGGCGCCTACGACACCCCGGAGGAGCCGGAGGTCGCCGCGATCAAGGGCGACGCCCGGATGGCCGCGGTGCTGGAGCGGGCGCTCTGGCTGCACATCAGCAAGCCGGAGGAGGGCCTCGTCTACACCCGCGGGGTGCACCGCTTCCGCGTGGCCGACTACGAGGTGCGCGAGATCGTCGCCTCCCTGCGCGGCACCACCCGCTACGGCCCCGGCCGGGCGGCGCTCGCGCAGCGCCTGGCCCACCAGGTGCTCGTCCGCATGGAGCAGCGCGGCGACTCCCCCGACGACCGGGTGCAGGACGCGGTCGCGCGGTCCAAGCCGGTCAAGCAGCTCGTGGACGCGGTCTGGCCCAAGGTGACGCCCGCCCAGGTACTGTTCCGGCTGCTGTCGGACGCCGAGTTCCTGGCCAAGGCATGCGCCAAGTCCGAAATTTCGCCGGACGAGCAGGAAATGCTGCTTTGGCGGAAGCCGTACCGTGGATGGAAGTCCGCGAAGTGGTCGGCGACCGACGCCGCGCTCCTCGACGAGCTCGGCGACCTCATCGAACGCACCTCCTCGCTCGGCCACCTCGTCGTGGACGAGGCGCAGGACCTGTCGGAGATGCAGCTGCGCGCCCTCGGCCGCCGCTGCCGCAACGGCTCCGCCACCGTCCTGGGCGACCTCGCGCAGGGCACCACGCCCTGGTCCACCACCTCGTGGGAAGCCGTGCTCCGGCACCTCGGCCAGGACTCCGGCGAGGTCACCGAGCTGACCCTCGGCTTCCGCGTGCCGCGCGAGGTGCTCGACTACGCCGCCCGCCTCCTGCCGTCCGTCGCCCCCGGTCTTGCCCCGCCGCGCTCGCTGCGCCCCGGGCTCGGCTCCCTGTCGGTCCAGCCGGGCGCCGCCCTCGCCGAGACGGTCGGCGCGACCCTGTCCAGGGAGGGCTCGATCGGCGTGATCGTGCCGGACGCGCTGGTGGAGCGGGTCTCCGGTTCGCTGGACGGCATCGCCCACGCCGTACTCGACCCCGACGCCGCCGACCAGGAACACCGGCTGCTCGTCATCCCCGCGACCCTGGCCAAGGGCCTGGAGTACGACCACGTGATCGTGGTCGAGCCGGCGGACATCGTCGCCGCCGAGCCCAGGGGCCTGGCCCGCCTGTACGTCGTGCTCACCCGCGCGGTCACCTCGCTGACCGTCCTGCACGACAAGCCGCTCCCCGCCGCTCTGGCGATCTAGCCCCACCGCCGCCCAGAGATCCAGCCCGCCGCTCAGGCGATCTGGTCGTCGCCCAGGGCCTTGGCGACCTCAGCCGCGGCCCGGTGGCCCGACTCGACGGCACCATCCATGTAGCCCGCCCAGCGGACGGCGGTCTCGGTCCCCGCCCAGTGCAGCGGCCCCACGGGCGTGCGCAGGGCGGGGCCGAACCTGGTCAACGTCCCGGGCGCGGCGAAGGCGCCGTAACACCCCCGGCTCCACTCCTCCGCGGCCCAGTCGAGCTCGATGTAGTCGATCGCGTAACGGGCCACGGGGCCGAAGTAGACGGTCAGGTCGTCCACGGCCCGGCCGCGCCGCTCGGCGACGCTCAGGCGGGCCACCGCGTCGGCGTGCGCGCCCTCGAAGAAGCCCGTGAGCACCCCGGGAGCGCCTTCCCCCTGCGGGGTGCTGTCCAGGACGGTGCCCAGCGCGCGGACGTCACTGTTGGCCTCCCCGGAGTAGCCGTCCTCGCGCCAGAACGGGGCCCCGTAGACCAGATGCACCTTGATGACCCGGCCCATCGGCATCCGCTGGGTGAGCTGGTCACGGTCGCCGGGCAGCCCGGGGCTGTACCTGATCCGGCCGGCCAGCGGCGGCGGCACCGCGACGATCGCGCGCCTGGCGCGGGTCTCGGTGCCCGGGGTGCGGAGCACGACCTGGTCGTCGTCCCAGGTGATGTCGGTGACGGGTGCCGCCTGCCGTACCCGGTCGCCGAGTTCGGCGGCGACGGCGAGCGCGACGCGCTGCGAGCCGCCCGCGACGCGGTCCTGCTGCGCCCCGCCCCTGACCTCGGTCAGCGCGTCGAAGCCGCCGCCCGAGCCGAAGTAGTACAGCGCCCACAGGGCCGAGATCTCCTCCGGCTCGGCCGAGAAGATCGCCTCGGTCACCAGCCTGACCATCGCCCGGCCGCTCTTGGTGCGGGTGCGGGCGCGCATCCAGGCCGCGAACGTCTGCGCGTCGAGCTCGCGGGCGCCGGGCGCCGTCCAGGGCGCCTCCAGCGGGATACGGCGGGCCGCCCGGTCCAGCGCGAGCTGCGCCCGCCCGAGGTCGGCCAGCGCCAGCGTCCCGATCCGCGGAACGCGCCCCGTGTACTCCATCCGCCGCCCCACCAGCTCGGCCACCCGCCTGCCCTGGTGATGGGTGGGGAACGTGGTCAGCCCGAGCTCGCCGATGAGCGCGAGCACCCGATCCTGGCCTGGCCCGACCCACTGCCCGCCGAGCTCGATCGCCGCGCCGCCCGGCAGTTCGCCGTTGAGGGTACGCCCGCCGACCCGCTCCCGCGCTTCCAGCACCACCACGTCGTGCCCGGCGCGCACCAGATCCCGCGCGGCCACCAGCCCCGCCAGCCCCGCGCCGACGACAGCCACATCCACGCTGTATCTGACATTCATGTTGTATGTGATATCCATGACGCATGGCACCCGTCAAGACCCGGCGCGAACTCTACGCGGAGACCACCCGCCAGGCGCTCATCGACGTCGGTCGCCGCGTCTTCGCCGAACGCGGCTACACCGCCGTCTCGGCAGAGGAGCTGGTACGCCAGGCGGGCCTGACCCGCGGCGCCCTGTACCACCACTTCGACGGCAAGCAGGGCCTGTTCGAGGCCGTCTTCGAAGAGCTGGAGGACTCCGCCGCCCGCGCGGTCACCACGGCGATGACCGCCGCCGCCGGCGACCCCGCCACCCGCGCGCGAGCCGGGCTGGACGCCTACCTGGACGCCTGCGGGCAGCCCGAGTTCCGGGAGATCGTGCTGAAGCAGGGCCCGATCGCCCTGGGCCACGAACGCTGGCAGGAACTCGACGTACGCCACTTCGGCGGCCTGCTCCGCGACGCGCTGACCACGCTGATGGACGAGGGCTACCTCACCCGCCGCCCCGTGGAGATGCTCGGCCGCGCCCTGTTCGGCGCCATCACCGAGTTGGCTCTGGCCATCGCGGAGGCCGACGACCCCGCCGCCGCCCGCGCCGAGGCGGACGCCATCGCGGCCACCCTGCTGTCGGGCCTGCGCGCCTGATACCTTCCAGAACCATGGCCGAATTCGGGGTAAAAGTAAGAAACGGCGCTCAATCCGACATCAAGGCCGTCCTGGACTTCTGGGCAGAGGCCGCGGAAGGCACCGACCGCCACGACGACCCCGCCAAGGTCGAAGCCCTGGTCGCCCGCGACCCCGAGTCTCTGCTGCTGGCCGAGCTGGACGGCACGCTGGTCGGCACCCTCATCGCCGGGTGGGACGGCTGGCGGGCCCACCTGTACCGGCTGGCCGTGCACCCGTCGTACCGCCGCAAGGGCATCGGCACCACGCTGCTCGCCGCCGCCGAGACCCGCTTCGCCGCCTTCGGCGCCTTCCGCGCCGACGCCATGGTCCTGCACGACAACACCCTCGCCCACCACGCCTGGTCGGCCGCCGGCTACACCCGCCAGCCCGAATGGGGCCGCTGGATCAAACACCTGTGAGCGCGGTGGTGAGCTTGCGCATCGCCGACGCCGCGGACTCGCTCGCCATCGGCCCGAGCGCGGTCAGGCTGGAGATCAGCGCGGCGATCTCCCGCAGGTCGAAGGCGATGGGCGGGATGTCGGCACGCCGCACGATGACGGCCCCTCCGCCACGGCCCGGGGCGACGTCCACCGGCACCCCGGACAGGCGCAGCCGCTCGATGTCGCGGGCGATGGTGCGCTCCGATACGCCGAAGTCGTGGGCGAGCGTTCCCAGGGTGACCCGGTCCGCGCCGGCGTGGAGCCGTTCGATGAGGTGTTGCTGGCGCTCGACGCGGCGTACCGTCAGATGGTTGTCACGTGAGGCCGCGGACGTCATGGAGAAGAGCGTAACCACGACACAGGCCTGTCTGGGTTGGTGATTAGCGTGAATCCCATGACCGACAACGACCTCGTGCTCGACTTCTTCCACCGATACTCCCGCGCGTTGCTCGCCAGGGACGAGAAGGCCGTGGCCGGCATGTACGCGGTGCCCGCCCTGATCCTGTTCCCCGGACAGTCCGTCGCCGTGTCGGACGCCAAGCAGACCGAGGAGTTCTTCGCCGGAGCCTGGAGCCAGTACGACGGCGTCGAGGACACCACCACGAACATCACGGTGGTCGCCGAGACCGCCCACAGCATCTGGGCGGACGTCACCTGGCACCACGGCAACGGAGCCAGGGAGCGGCTGATGTACCAGCTCATCGACACCGGGTCCCGATGGAAGATCGCCACGCTGACGCCCCTCGGCCCGTGACCCCGCCCGATTCGTCAGTCCCGGCGCGCGCCCTCTGGCCAGATCACCTGAACCGGCACCCCGCGCCGCCTCGCCTCCGCCACCACGTCGGCCGTGCCGCCGTAACCCCGGGCCGGCAGGCCGTCCCAGACGGCGAGAAGCACGTCGGCGCCGTCGAGCATGCGGATGCTCGCCACCATGTGCGACTCGGACGTGGGCCAGCCGATGGACCGTGACCGCCCGGCCCAGCAACTCGTCATAGGCCGCACGGACCTCGCCGGGCAGGCTGTCGCGGTACCGGTCCGCCGGGACCACCGCCTCCAGACTGCCCCCGAGATCCAGCACCGCGCGGGCGAAGATCTGATCCGCCCCGTCGGCCAGGCACGACAGCCCGACGACCCGGGGCGAGTGCCCGGCCAGCGTCCCGCGCAGAGCGTCGTCGACGAGGGACGCCGTGCCGGCTGGCAGGCCGCGATGCCCGGAGACAGCGATACGGATCATCATCACCTCCAGTTGTAGCTCCTCGTACGGCAATTGCCGTGGGTGTACGCGAAAAGGGCGCCCCCGAACCGGGAGACGCCCTCTTTGCGAAATGGCTGGACTTAGAAGTCCATGTCGCCACCGGGCATGCCACCAGCCGGGGCAGCCGGGGTCTTCTCCGGCTTCTCGGCGATGACGGCCTCGGTGGTCAGGAACAGCGCCGCGATGGAGGCGGCGTTCTGCAGCGCCGAGCGGGTGACCTTGGCCGGGTCGAGGATGCCCGCGTCGAACATGTTGACGTACTCGCCGGTCGCCGCGTTCAGGCCCTCACCCGGGGTGAGGTTGCGCACGCGCTCGACCACGACGCCGCCTTCGAGACCGGCGTTGACCGCGATCTGCTTCAGCGGCTCCTCCAGCGCCTTCTTCACGATCGCCGCGCCGGTCGCCTCATCGCCCGACAGCTCCAGCTTGTCGAACGCCTTGGTACCGGCCTGCAGCAGCGCCACACCACCGCCGGGCACGATGCCCTCCTCGACGGCCGCCTTCGCGTTACGCACGGCGTCCTCGATCCGGTGCTTGCGCTCCTTCAGCTCGACCTCGGTCGCCGCACCGGCCTTGATGACCGCCACGCCACCGGCCAGCTTGGCCAGCCGCTCCTGCAGCTTCTCCCGGTCGTAGTCGGAATCGGTACGGTCGATCTCCGCCCGAATCTCGTTGACCCGCCCGGCGATCTGGTCGGCGTCACCGGCGCCGTCCACGATCGTGGTCTCGTCCTTGGTCACCACGACCTTACGGGCGCGGCCCAGCAGGTCGAGAGTCGCGGACTCCAGCTTGAGGCCGACCTCCTCGGCGATGACCTGGCCACCGGTCAGGGTGGCGATGTCACCGAGCATGGCCTTGCGCCGGTCACCGAAACCCGGAGCCTTGACGGCGACGGACTTGAACAGGCCACGGATCTTGTTGACGACGAGCGTGGCCAGGGCCTCGCCCTCGATGTCCTCAGCGATGATCAGCAGCGGCTTGCCGGCCTGCACGACCTTGTCGAGCAGGGGCAGCAGGTCCTTGTTGGCGGAGACCTTGCTGTTGACGATGAGGATGTACGGGTCCTCGAGGACGGCCTCCATGCGGTCGGGGTCCGTCACGAAGTACATCGACGTCATGCCCTTGTCGAAGCGCATGCCCTCGGTGAGCTCAAGCTCCAGGCCGAAGGTGTTGCTCTCCTCGACCGTGATGACACCTTCCTTGCCGACCTTGTCCATCGCCTCAGCGATGAGCGCGCCGATCTCGGTGTCCGCGGCCGAAATGGAAGCCGTCGAAGCGATCTGCTCCTTCGTCTCCACATCCTTGGCCAGCTTGGACAGCTCCTCGCTGACCCGCTCGACCGCCGCCTCGATACCCTTCTT
>NZ_JBHYJD010000082.1:0-31675 GCF_042740555.1 Nonomuraea sp. NPDC059007
AGCACGACATTGCGCCCCTTGGGACCAAGGGTCACCTTCACGGCGTCAGCGAGCTGGTTCATGCCGCGCTCGAGACCGCGCCGGGCGTCCTCGTCAAACGCGATCATCTTGGCTGCCATAAGGCTGGACCTCCCAGATACAGGGTGGCTTCTCAAGGATCGAGCCGACGCCCGCGACGGCAGCGTGCCCGGCCCGGGGGCCGAACACTTGGGCCCGCATCTCCGTTCGGCAGGCCCCGATCGTCTCGATCCAGGTGTTGGCACTCACGTGGAGAGAGTGCCAACGAACTGTTTAGCACTCTACCCGGTCGAGTGCAAGCGAGAGCCACCTCGTCGCAGGTCAGGCCCGATCCCCTCGCGAGATCGGGCCTGTCCTGGTGAGACGAAAGGTGTTGGCAGAACCGCACGGACTGCGCTGCCGTGCGGGCTGCCTCGGTGCGTGGTTCAAACGGTGCGGACAGATTCCGCCTGCGGCCCCTTCTGGCCTTGTGTGATCTCGAACTCGACTCGCTGGCCTTGTTCGAGTGATCTGTAGCCGTCCATCATGATCGCTGAGTAATGGACGAATACATCCTTACCACCGTCTACCGCGATGAAACCGTAGCCCTTGTCCGCGTTGAACCACTTGACGGTGCCCTGCGCCACTTCCGACTCCTCTTACTGGGCTCTGGATCCCGCCCATTCCTCCGCGAGATCCGCGTTCGCCGCTTTTACCGAAAAACTGGCGGCGATCGCCCTCGACCATACCTGTGGCATGCCGTTGGGCAACAGAGTCAATCTGAAAACTGCCTATTTCATCCTTCGAAGAGTTGAATTTTCCAGAAATGGGAAGGGCACCTCCGAAGAGGTGCCCCAGTGCTAAGAGTGTGCGAAGCGTTAGCCTCCGGCTACCGCGGGGATGATGGAGATCTCGCTCCCCTCGGGGGCCGCGGTGTCGAGCCCGTCGGCGAATCGGACGTCCTCTTGCCCCACGTAAACGTTGACAAAACGCCGAATCTTGCCCGATTCATCGAGAATTCGGGCACCGATCCCCGGGTAGTCGCTGTCCAGCTTCTGAAGGACCTCGCGCAGCGTCGCACCCTCGCCACTGACCTCCGCGTTACCACCCGTGTAGGTGCGCAGAATGGTGGGAATCCGTACAGAAACGCTCATGCCTTAAACTTCCTTTCAGATGGCGCGGAACGCGTCGAGAGAGGGCCGGATGACAGCGGTGGGTTCGGCGATCGACGACACCGCGTCAAGGGTCTTGAGGCCGTCGCCGGTGTTCAGCACGACCGTTTCCGCCTCGGGATCGAGCGCGCCGTTTTCCACCAGCTTCTTGAGCACGCCCACGGTGACGCCGCCCGCGGTCTCGGCGAAGATGCCCTCCGTGGAGGCCAGGAGCTTGATGGCCGCGACGATCTCGGCGTCGGTGACGTCTTCCACCGCCCCTCCCGTACGGCGGGCGATGTCGAGCACGTACGGCCCGTCAGCCGGGTTCCCGATGGCCAGCGACTTGGCGATGGTGTCCGGCTTGACCGGCTGGACCACGTCGTGCCCTGCCTTGTACGCCGCCGACACCGGCGAGCACCCGAGCGCCTGGGCCCCGAACACCTTGTAGGGCGTGTCCTCGACCAGCCCGAGCGCCACGAGCTCCTTGAAGCCCTTGTCGATCTTCGTGAGCTGGGAGCCGGAGGCGATCGGGATGACGATCTGCTCGGGCAGCCTCCACCCAAGCTGCTCGGCGATCTCGTAGGCCAGCGTCTTGGACCCCTCGGCGTAGTACGGCCGCAGGTTCACGTTGACGAAGCCCCACTTGTCGCCCAGCGGGTCGCCGATGAGCTCGGAGCAGAAGCGGTTGACCTCGTCGTAGGTGCCCTCGATGCCGATCAGCCTGCCGCCGAACACCCGAGCCATGGCGATCTTGGCCTGCTCCAGGTCGGCGGGGATGAAGACGCACGCGTCGAGCCCGGCCCTGGCGGCAGCCGCGGTGACCGCGCCGGCCAGGTTGCCGGTGGAGGAGCAGGACAGGGTGTGGAAGCCGAAGTTGCGGGCCGCCTCGACGGCGATGGCCACCACACGGTCCTTGAAGGAGTGGGTGGGATTGCCGGAGTCGTCCTTGATGTGCAGCGACTTGATGCCGAGCGTGCGGCCGAGGTTGCCGGCCTTGACCAGCTTGGTCCAGCCGGGGTTCATGTTCTGCTTGGCCGCCACGTCCACGGGGACCGGCAGGAGCGCCTGGTAACGCCAGATGTTGGTCGGACCGGACTCGATCCGCGAGCGGGTCACCGTACCGAAGTCATAGGCCACTTCGAGTGGCCCGAAACACTCCAGACACGCGAAACTGGGGCCGAGGTCATAGCGGGTGCCGCACTCGCGGCAGGAGAGAGCTACAGCAGGACCGAAGTCGAGCGACATGAAGCGAGGCCTTCCCTCATCTTCGCCTGCGGCCACCTTGACCACAGACCGGAATTGGCACCTTGTCCCGGTCGGCCTCGCGGGTGCGAGTCACAATCCGGGAGGGTTGCCGGGGCTTCGCAGGGCCGGTCCCTCCACCCCTCTGGATGAGCAATATGTAGTTGTCGAAAGGGACTCTACCTGGTCAAGCGGATCGGTTGCCCACCCGTCTCGACCAGTGAGACAAACCGTCTCACCGATAGTCCTCCCCGAGCACGCCCTGCACGTACTTGCGCGCCTGGTGGATGCGGGATTTCGCGGTGCCGAGAGGGATGCCGAGCTGCTCGGCCACCTCGTTGTAGTCGAGCTGCACGATGTCGCGCAGCACGAGCGCCTGCGCCAGGTCGGGCTTGGACGCCTCCAGCGCCTCCATCGCGTCGAGCAGGTCCAGGCGCGAGCCCGCGATCACGCTCACCCGGGCCACGTCCGGCTTCTGCGTGGGCAGTTCGTCGGAGCTCTGCTCGGCCGCCCGCCGCTTCAGCGACCGGTAGGTCGTGCGGGCGCAGTTGGCCGTCACGATGTGCAGCCACGTGCTGAACCGCGCCCTGCCCTCGAACCGCCCGATGTTGCGCGCGACGGCCAGCAGAGTGTCCTGGCAGGCCTCCTCCGCGTCCTGGTGATAGGGCAGGATTCGCGCGCAGTGGCGGAGTACGTGCGGCTCGATCCGCCGCAAGAGCTCGCCGAGTGCGCGATGATCTCCAGCGGCTGCGGAGCGGGCCAGTTCCTCGGTTAGCTCATCAAGCGCCATAGCGGGATCCTATGAGCGGAGGATAGTTAAATGAACAGCGTCCTGGTCGCCTCGAACCGCGGTCCTGTCTCCTTCACCGTCTCCGACGACGGTGAACTCACCATGAAACGCGGTGGCGGCGGACTGGTCTCGGGCCTTTCCGGCGTGGCGAAGGACGAGGGCGTGCTGTGGGTCTGCGCGGCCCTTTCCGACGGCGACCGCAGCGCCGTACGGCAGGCTCCCGGCGGCCGCCTCGACCAGGCCGGCTACGACACCGGGTCGCTGCGCATGCTGGACATCGCCCCCGCGACCTTCCACCGCGCCTACAACGCCGTGGCCAACTCCACGCTGTGGTTCGTCAACCACCTGCTCTACGACATCCCCAACTCCCCGCACTTCGGCACCAGGTTCCAGCGCGAGTGGGAGTCCTACCGCGACTACAACGGCGCCTTCGCGCTGGCGCTGGCCGAGGAGGCCGGGCACGAGGCGCGCGTGATGGTGCAGGACTACCACCTGACCCTCACCCCGGCCATGCTCCGCGCCGAGCGCCCCGACCTGCGCATCGCGCATTTCAGCCACACCCCCTGGGCCCCGCCGGAGTACTTCGCGCTGCTGCCCGACGAGGTGGCCCGTGAGGTCCTGGAAGGCATTCTGGGAGCCGATCACGCCGGGTTCCTCACCGAGCGGTGGGCGCGGGCGTTCACCGACTGCTGCGCGGCCCTGCTGGGCGCCCGGGTGGACGCGCGCGGCGTCACCCACGAGGGCCGCACGACCAGGATCGGCGTGCACGCGCTCGGCGTCGACGGCGAGCAGTTGTGGCGGCGCGCCTGCGAGCCGGACGTGGAGTCGAACGTGGCGGCGCTGCGCGCGCAGACCGGTGACAGGAAGCTGATCGTCCGCATCGACCGCACCGAGCTGTCCAAGAACATCGTGCGCGGCCTGGTCGCCTACCGCGAGTTCCTGGCCGCCCATCCCGAGTGGCACGGCCGCGTGGTCCACCTGGCCTTCGCCTACCCGAGCCGCCACGACCTGCCCGAGTACCGCGAGTACACCGCGGCGGTGCAGCGCTGCGCCAAGGAGATCGAGGACGAGTACGCCACCGAGGACTGGGACCCGCTGATACTCAACGTCAACGACGACTACGCGCGCAGCCTCGCCGCCTACCGGATGGCCGACGTGCTGCTGGTCAACCCGATCCGCGACGGCATGAACCTGGTCGCCAAGGAGGGCCCGATCCTGTCGCCCCGCTGCGTCCTGGTGCTCTCGCGCGAGGCCGGCGCCGCCGCCGAACTGGGCGCCGACGCGCTCGTGGTCAACCCCTACGACGTCCTGGAGACCGCCCAGGCCCTGCACACCGCCCTGGTCATGCCCGAGGAGGAGCGTACGCGCAGGGCCGCCAGCCTGGCCGCGGCGGCCACCGCGCTGCCGCCCCAGAGGTGGCTTGCGGCGCAGCTCGATGCCCTGACTTAATGCCTCAAGTGACCACAGTCCGGATACGTCTGACCCGTGATCTCCCGACCTGGCTCGTCTACTTACAACTCGGCGCCTTCGCCACCTACCTGTACGGGCTCAGCGCCGTCCTGCCGCTGCTGCGCCAGGAACAGCAGGTCTCCAACGCGGTCGCCGCCCTGCACGGCACCGCGATGGCCGCGGGAACGCTCCTGGCCGGCGCCGCGCTGCCGTTCCTGGAGCGCAGGTACGGCCGGCGCGCCACGATCTGGGGCAGCCTGGCAGGCATGAACGCGGGCCTGGTTCCGGTCATGCTCACCCCCGCCCTGCCCGCCACCCTGCTGGGCTACGGCCTGTCCAGCCTGTTCGGCTCGGTGGCCCTCTACGCCATGATGGCCGCGCTCAGCGACCACCACGGCCCGGCGGGACCGGCGGCGATCAGCGAGGCCAACGCGGTCGCGATCCTGTTCGGCATCGCCATGACCTACGCGATCAGCGCCACCGCGCAGACCGCGCTCGGCTGGCGGGCGGCCCTGCTGATCACCCCGATCCTCACCGTCCTGATCGCCCTCACGCTCGGCCGCGTCCGCGTGGCCGGCCGCCCGCACGACGGCGCCGCCCGCGCCGGCCTGCCGCCGCCCGGCTGGCGCTTCTACGTGGCGGGCGGCGTGCTCTTCCTGGTGGTCGCGCTGGAGTTCTGCTTCAACCTGTGGGCGGTGCAGCTGTTCGCGTCGAACACGGGGATGGGCGTGGCGGCGGCCACGACCGGGCTGACCGCGTTCACGGCCGGCCTGGCCGTCGGCCGCTTCGCCGGGACGCCGCTGGCCCTGCGCATGGGCGCGCCCGGGCTGCTCACCGGCGCCCTGCTGCTGACCGCGGCCGGCTGGCTGCTGTTCTGGTCGAGCACGCATCCGCTGTTCGCCTACGCGGGGCTGGCGATCAGCGGGCTCGGCGTCTCGCTGCACTTCCCGCTCGCGCTGGCCGGCGTGCTCGCCTACGACCCGGTGCGGGCCACGGCCGTCTCGCCGGTCTGCGCGGGGCTGGCGATGGCCGCGGGCCCGTTCGCGCTGGGGGCGCTGGCCGACGGCTTCGGGACGCGTACGGCCTTCCTCATGGTCCCCGTGCTGATCGCGCTGGCCGTGGCGGGCGTGCTGGTCAGCCGCGAACCGCGGCCGTCAGCTCCTTGAGCAGCGCCATCACGCCGTCGGGCCCGTCCACGACGACGTCGGCCCGCTCGGCCAGCTCGGTGACCTCGGCCGAACCACTGCACACGGTGACACCGGGCAACCCCGAAGCGCGTACCGCGTCGAAGGCGGCCAGATCACCCAGGTCGTCGCCGACGAACATCACCGACCTGGCCGCGCGTTCGGCCAGGAACAACGAGAGCGCCTGGCCCTTGTCCATGCCGGGCGGGCGCAGCTCCAGCACGTACCGGCCGGGCTCGACCACCAGCCCGTTGCGCTCCGCCAGCGCCGCGAGCGGCCGCCGCAGCGCCTCGAAAGCCCCCTCGGGATCGGGACTACGCCTCGTGTGTACGGCTACCGCCCGCCCCTTGTCCTCGACGGCCACTCCGGTCAGGCCCAGGGCGTCGAGCAGCATCGGCAGTTCGGCCTCGGCCCGCGGCACGCCGGCGGGCGGCGGCGGCGCGCTGACGCGGCCGTTCTCCCACCGCTCGAAGCCGTAGTGCCCGAGGATCACCAGGCCGGGCACGTCGGTCAGGCCCGGACCGAGTTCGAGGACGGTGGCAGGGGGGCGGCCGGTCAGGATGACGACGGCCGACACCTGGGCGCTGAGCTGGGCCAGGATGTCGGGAGCCGCGGAATGGATCCTCGCGGCGGCCGGATCGGGCACGATGGGCGACAGGGTGCCGTCGAAGTCGAGCCCGATCACCGCCCCTGACGGATCTTTCACTATCGCTTGGATTCCAGGGATGTTCCTCACGCGGCTGGAGTACCCAGCCACCTAGGGGCGCATGCCGAGTCGCCGGGCCGCGCGCTCGCGCTGCCGCGTGGCCCGCAGCCGGCGCAGTCGCTTGACCAGCATCGGATCCTGCTCCAGCGCCTCGGGACGGTCGATGAGTTCACCGAGCAACTGGTAGTAACGCGTGGCCGAGAACCCGAAGGTCTCCTTGACGGCCTGCTCCTTCGCGCCGGCGTAGCGCCACCATTGGCGCTCGAAGGCGAGGAGCTGGAGGTCTCGTTCGGTGAGGGGCTGACGGTCGGGTTCCTGGGCAGCACTGTCACCGCTGACCGGTGCGGTGTCCATGGTCGTCCTCCTCGGAAGGGCGTACGGCGCTCACGCCATACGTACGCGGCCCGTGGCCATCGTAATGTGCCAAAGCCGGGTGTTCACCGCGGATCGGGAGACGTACAGTCACCAAGTGTGACCCCAGTCATAACGCTTCTCACCGATTACGGACTCGAAGACGGTTATGTGGCTGCCTGCCATGGCGTGATCGTCGGAATCGCGCCGCAGGCCCGCGTCATCGACGTGTGCCACCTGATCCCTTCGGGCGACGTACGGCGGGGCGCGGCGGTTCTCGCGCAGACCATCCCGTACATCCCGCCCGGCGTGCACATCGGCGCCGTGGACCCGGGAGCGGGCGGGGCCAGGCGCGCGGTGGCCGTGGCCGCGGGGGGACGGGTGTTCATCGGGCCGGACAACGGGCTGCTGTCCTGGGCGGTGCACGCCTGCGGCGGCGCCGAGTCCGCCTACGAGATCACCAACGACGCGCTCTTCCTGCACCCGGTCTCGCCGACCTTCCACGGCCGCGACGTGTACGCGCCGGTGGCCGGGCGGCTGTGCGTGGGCGGCAAGCCGTCCGACCTCGGGCCGGAGATCCCGCTGAACAGGCTCGTCTCGCTGCCGGAGCCGACGTCGGTGCTGCGCGAGGGCTCGGTGGAGGGCGAGGTGGTCTCCGTGGACCGCTACGGCAACACCCAGCTGTCGATCGCCGCGGGCGACCTGGCGGCGCTCGGGGTCCGGGTGGGCGACACGCTGGGCGTGTGGATGGGGCGCAGGCAGTTGTCGATGCCGTACCGGGAGACGTACGCGGCGGTGCCGCCGGGTGAGCTGGTGGCCTTCGCCGACTCGGCGGGGCTCATCGCCATCGCCGTGAACTCGGGTGATGCGGCCCAGCGCCTGGGCCTCCCGCCGGGCGCGCATGTGCGCCTTTCCCCCGCTCCGGTGCGATAGGGACATTA
The DNA here is from genome assembly GCF_042740555.1 of Nonomuraea sp. NPDC059007. NCBI lineage: Bacteria > Bacillati > Actinomycetota > Actinomycetes > Streptosporangiales > Streptosporangiaceae > Nonomuraea > Nonomuraea sp. NPDC059007. The sequence goes on from NZ_JBHYJD010000082.1 coordinate 7,815, forward strand.
CCCCGCGTATCGGTCTGTTTACCGAAGCGTCGGATTGAACCATCGCCTGCGTGCCAGAATGCACGGCAGTTCGAGCGCCTCCTCCCCCCTTCCTTCGAGGCAGACGTGTTCCTGCTGTCCGTCGCATTGTTGTCCCTACTTCAGTCTCCCTGGGGCTCGGCCGAGCCGCACGTGAGCGAGCGCTGGCGCGCGTGGCCGGTGACGAGGGTCTTCCCCGCCGCGCTCACCGGCGCGAGCCCGTCCGGCGCGCGGGTGACCTACCTGCTGGCCGGGGTCGCGCCAGAAGCGCCGTGCCGGGTCGCGCTCCAGGCCGCCGCGGCGGCCATGCTGCCGCGCTGCCTGACGACCCTGCGGGCCACCTACTCCGACAGCACGCAGACCTTCGTGGCCACCGTGGGCGTGGCCGTGCTCGACGGGGCGCCGTCCTGGCTGCCCGTCAGAGCGGTCCACGCCGGCGTCGCGGGGCGTGCGCCGACCGTGCGGCCCGTGGCCTTTCCCGGCGGCGCGGCCGAGCGGTTCGGCCAGGCCCAGTACGTCACCGGCGCCGTGGCGGCCTCCGGCGGGCCGTACGTGGTCTTCACCGCCGCCGGATACGCCGACGGCCGGCCGTACCAGCCGGAGGGCGGGACCGAGCCGCGCCTCGGCGCGGCGGCGGTGCAACTGGCGGAGGCCCTGCACAAGGCGCTCACCCGGTGATCCGCGCCGCGGCCGGGCTGCTGCCCGTCTGTCTCGTCATGCTGCTGATCGCGGACCCGCCCGCGAGCGGCATGCGCGGCGTCGCCACGAGAAGCGGCATGGCCGCCGTGGCGGCGAGCCAGCAGCAGTGGCAGCTCACCGCGTTGCGCGTGCCCGAGGCGTGGAAGGTGAGCAGGGGCGAGGGGGTGCTGGTGGCCGTGCTCGACACGGGCGTGGACGCCCGCCACCCCGACCTGGCCGGAGCGGTCGTCGAGGGGCCCGACCTGACCGGGCCCGTACGCGGGCCGGCCAGAACGGGTCACCACGGCACCGCGATGGCCAGCCTCATCGCCGGGCGCGGCCACAGCGGCGGACGCGGCGTGGTGGGCGTCGCCCCGGCCGCGCGGGTGTTGTCGGTCCGGGTGACGCTGGAGAACGACGACCCGCTGCGCGGCAAGCAGCGTGCCACGGCGGGCGGCGGCGACGCGCTCGCCCAGGGCATCCGGTACGCCGTCGACCGGGGCGCGCGGGTCGTCAGCATGTCACTGGGCGGCGGCAGCGGCTCGTGGGAGGGCTCGGCGGCCGAGGAGGAGGCGGTGCAGTACGCGATCTCCCGCGGGGCCGTGCTCGTCGCCTCCTCCGGCAACGACGGCGACGACGCCAACCGCAAGAACTTTCCCGCCGCCTACCCCGGGGTGATCGCCGTGGGCGCGGTGGACAAGCGGATGAGGGTGCCGCGCTTCTCCAACCGCCAGGACTACCTGTCGGTGGTCGCGCCGGGCACCGGGATCGTCAGCGCCGACGGTCCGGACGGGTACGTGGTCGGCGACGGGACCAGTTCGGCGGCGGCGATGGTGGCGGGGATCGCCGCGCTGGTCAGGGCGGAGTATCCGGGGCTGTCGCCGTACCACGTGCGCATGGCCATCGAGCGTGGCACCAGGAAGCGGCCGGCCGACGGGCACAGCCGCGCCTACGGTCACGGGGTGGCCGACGCGGCGCTCGCCCTGCGCGAGGCGGGGCGGCTGGCCCGTCCGGCCGCGTCCAGGATCGGGCAGGTGGGCGGCTACTTCGGCGGTGGCCCGCCGCCCTCGCGGCCGGTCTCGCGGCTGCCGGTGGTGGTGGCGATGATCGGGCTGACGGTCGCGATGTCGGCCAGGGTGGTGGTGCTGCACTTGCGGCGGCGGAGGCATTCTCCCTAGCAAGCGCTTGTGTGATACTCGTCGGTATGACCTTGGCGATCGACGGCTGGTTCACCATCGGCGACGACGGCACCCATCTCCTCGGCACCCGGTGCGCCGACTGCGGCACGGTCAGCTTTCCGCCGCAGCGGGGATTCTGCCGCAATCCGCACTGCTCGGGCGAGAGGCAGGAGGAGACCCGGCTGCCCCGCCAGGGCACCGTCTGGTCCTACACCAACGCCTGCTACGCGCCGCCGCCGCCGTTCGCCGCCGCCGAGCCGTACACGCCGGTGACGCTCGCCGCGGTCGAGCTCGCCGAGGCCGGGATCATCGTGCTCGGCCAGGTCAAGGACCTGACCGTGGACGAGCTGCGGGTCGGCATGGAACTGCGGCTCACACACGGCCCGCTCGCCGACGGCCCGCTGGTGTGGATGTGGGAGGCGGCCCGATGAGCGTCCTGGTCATCGGCGCGGGCATGCACCCGTGGGGCAAATGGGGCAAACCCTTCATCGAGTACGGCGTCGCCGCCGCCCGAGCCGCCTTGGCCGACGCCGGCGTGTCCTGGACCGACGTCCAGTACGTCGTCGGCGCCGACACCATCAGAAACGGCTATCCCGGCTTCATCGCCGGCGCCACCTTCGCCCAGGCGCTCGGCTGGAACGGAGCCAGGATCGCCTCCTGCTACGCCGCGTGCGCCTCGGGAGCGCAGGCCATCGACCTGGCCAGGACGAGAATCCTGGCGGGCCTGTGCGACGTGGCACTCGTGGTCGGCGCGGACTCGACGCCCAAGGGCTTCTTCAAACCCGTCGGCGGCGAGCGCCCCGACGACCCCGACTGGCTGCGCTTCCGGCTCCTCGGCGCCACCAACCCCGCCTACTTCGCCCTCTACGCCCGCCGCCGCATGGCCCTGTACGGCTCGACCACCGCCGACTTCGCCGCCGTGAAGGTCAAGAACGCCGCCAGCGGCGCGCTCAACCCCATGGCCCGCTACCGCAAGCCCGTCACCGAGCAGGAGGTGCTGGCCTCGCCGATGGTGGCCGACCCGCTGCGGCTCATGGACATCTGCGCCACCTCCGACGGGGGCGCCGCGGTGGTGCTGGCCTCGGCGGAGTTCGCCCGCCGCCACGGCATCTCCCGGCCGGTACGGCTGGCCGCCGTCTCGACCGTCACCCCCACCTTCCCCAACACGACGCTGGAACTGCCGGCCTTCGCCACCGACTCGGCGGCAACAGCACCCCCGCCAGAACGCCCCTTCCGCGCCGCCATCGCCCACGCCGCCTACGAGGAGGCGGGACTGGGACCGGGCGACCTGTCCTTCGCCGAGGTCTACGACCTGTCCACGGCACTGGAACTGGACTGGATGGAGGACGTCGGCCTGTGCCCGCCCGGCGAGGCGGAGAAGCTCCTGCGGGCCGGCGACACCAGGCTCGGCGGCCGGACGCCGGTGAACCCGTCCGGCGGGCTCGCCTCCTTCGGCGAGGCCATCCCCGCCCAGGCCATCGCCCAGGTGTGCGAGCTGACCTGGCAACTGCGCGGCACCGCCGGCGCCCGCCAGGTCGCCGGCGCCCGGGTCGGCCTGGCCGCCAACCAGGGCCTGTTCGGGCACGGCTCGGCCGTCATCGCCACAACGTGAAGGAGCCCTCCGCGGAGGGCTCCTTCCTGGTGTTCTAACCGATGTCCTGGCGTTGCGTTCTAACCGATGTGCACCACGTCGTGCGTCTCGGCGAAGTGGCACGCGCTCTCGTGCGCGGTACCCGGCCGGATCTGCAGCAGCGGCTCTTCCTCCGCGCAGATCTCCTGCGCCTTCCAGCACCGGGTGCGGAAGCGGCAGCCCGAAGGCGGGTTGGCCGGCGACGGCGGGTCACCCTGCAGGATGATCCGCTCGCGCAGCTCACGCCCCTCCGGATCCGGAACCGGAACCGCCGAGAGCAGAGCCTGCGTGTACGGATGCGCGGGCTTGTCGTAGACCTCCGTGTCCTTGCCGAGCTCCACCAGCTTGCCCAGGTACATCACGCCCACCCGGTCGGCGATGTGGCGTACCACCGACAGGTCGTGGGCGATGAAGATGTAGGCCAGGTTGAACTCGTTCTGCAGCCGCTCCAGCAGGTTGATGACCTGCGCCTGGATCGACACGTCCAGCGCCGAGACCGGCTCGTCGCAGACGATGATCTCCGGCTGCAGGGCCAGGCCGCGCGCGATGCCGATGCGCTGGCGCTGGCCGCCCGAGAACTGGTGCGGGTAGCGGTTGATGTGGTCGGGGTTGAGCCCGACCACCTCCAGCAGCTCCTGCACCTTCTTGCGCCGGTCGCCCCTCGGCGCGACCTCGGTGTGGATGTCGTACGGCTCGCCGATGATGTCACCGACGGTCATCCGGGGGTTCAGCGAGGTGTAGGGATCCTGCATCACCATCTGGATGTTGCGCCGCATGCGCTTGAGCTCGCTGCCGCGGGCGTGGGCGATCTCCCTGCCGCTGATCTTGACCGAGCCCGACGTCGGCCGTTCCAGCGCCATGAGCACCTTGGCCAGCGTCGACTTGCCGCAGCCCGACTCGCCCACGATGCCCAGGGTCTCACCCCTGTGCAGGTCGAACGAGACGCCGTCGACGGCCTTGATCGCGCCGATCTGCCTCTTGACCACGATGCCCTGGGTCAGCGGGAAGTGCTTGACCAGGTCGCGTACCTCAAGGATCGGCTCACTCGTGGGTGCCATCGAGGACCTCCCTCCAGTAGTGGCAGGCACTGCTGCGCGTACCGCTGATCCCGGACAGCGCCGGAGCCTCGGTGACGCAGATGTCCTGGCGGTACGGGCAGCGGGGGTGGAAGGCGCAGCCGGTCGGCATGTCCAGCAGGTTCGGCGGCATGCCCTTGATGGCGTACAGGTCCTGGCCCTTCTGGTCGACCCTGGGGATCGATTCGAGCAGGCCCTTCGTGTACGGGTGGGCGGGTGTCTTGTAGATGTCGTGAACCGGGGCGTTCTCGACGATCCGCCCGCCGTACATGACCGCGATCTTGTCCGCGACGTCGGCGACCACGCCGAGGTCGTGGGTGATCAGGATCAGGCCCATGTTGCTCTCGCGCTGGAGCTCCGCGAGGAGCTCCATGATCTGGGCCTGGACGGTCACGTCGAGCGCGGTGGTCGGCTCGTCGGCGATCAGCACCTCCGGGTCCAGCGCGATCGACATCGCGATCATGATGCGCTGGCGCATGCCGCCGGAGAACTGGTGCGGGTAGTCGTTGACGCGCTGCCTGGCGGCCGGGATGCGGACCCGGTCCATGAGCTCGACCGCCTTGGTCAGCGCCTCCTTCTTGCCCATGCCCCGGTGCACGCGGAACATCTCGCTGATCTGCCAGCCCACGGTGAAGACCGGGTTCAGCGAGGAGAGCGCGTCCTGGAAGACCATCGCGATGCGCTGGCCGCGCACCTGCGAGCGGGCGTCTTCCGAGAGCTTGAGCAGGTCGGTGCCGCGGAAACGGATCTCGCCCTTGGGGATCACCGCGGGCGGCATGTCCAGGATGCCCATGATCGCCTGAGCGGTCACGGACTTGCCGGAGCCCGACTCGCCCAGCACGGCGAGGGTCTCGCCGGGGCTGAGCGAATAGGTCACACCGTTGACGGCGTGCACGACGCCGGCCCGTGTGCGGAACTCCACGTGCAGGTTGTCGACAGCGAGCAGAGGCTCGTTGCCCAGCCCTCCCTCGGCGGGCAACACCTCTGGGGATGTCTTCTTCACAGGTCCCCCTTACCTGAGCTTCGGGTCGAGCGCGTCGCGTACGGCGTCGCCCAGCATGATGAACGCGAGCACCGTGATGCTCAGGAACACGGCCGGGAAGATCAGCGGCAGCGGCGCGTCCAGGAACCTGTTACGGGCGTCGGAGATCATCAGACCCCACGAGATGTCGGGCGAGGTCACACCGACGCCGAGGAACGACAGAGCCGCCTCGGCCGCGATGAACCCGCCCAGGTTGATCGTCGCGATGACGATGACCGGCGCGAGCGCGTTCGGCAGCAGGTGCCTCATCATGATCCGCATATGGCCGGCGCCCAGGGCTTTGGCCGCGACCACGAAGTCCTGGCTCTTGGCCGTGATGACCGCGGCTCTCATGATCCGGTACGTCATCGGCCACCCCAGGACGGTCAGCGCGATGATGACCAGGGTGATGCTGCTCAACGGGCCGCCACGGAAGGTGGCCGCGATCAGCAGGGCGCCCAGGATGCTGGGGATGGCGAAGAAGATCTCGGTCAGGCGCGAGGCCAGCGTGTCGGTGACACCGCCGAAGTATCCGGCCGCGAGACCGAACATGCCGCCGATGAGCGAGGTCGCCAGCGTCGTCGAGATGCCGATCAGCAGCGAGTTGGCGGCGCCGTAGATCGAGCGCGCGTAGACGTCGCAGCCCAGGTTGTCGCGGCCGAAGAGATGGCCGCCGCTGGGCCCCTGCCGGGCCGTGGCCAGCTCACAGGTCCTCGGGTCGTTCGGGTCGATGGCCGTGAACAACGACGGCCACAGTGCCATGACGACGAGGACCGTGATGAGGATCGCCGAGATGATGAAGATCGGACGGCGGCGGAGGTCGTGCCAGGCGTCGCTCCAGAGGCTGGCCGGCTTGCCCTCCTTCTTCCTTTGCCTGCCAGGAGGCGCGGCGCCCGGGACCGGGCTCATAGGGAGGGGCGGCGCCGGCTGCTGAATGTCACTCATAGCGGATCCTCGGGTCGAGCACTGCGTACATCAAGTCGACGACCAGGTTGGCGACGATGTAGATCAGCACCAGAACTGTCACGATACCGACGACGACGGGTTGTTCACGCAGGTATACGGATTGGAAGAGCTGGTTGCCGATGCCCGGGAGATTGAAGATCGTCTCCGTGATCACCGCGCCGCCCATGAGGTTGCCGAGGTCGGCGCCCAGATAGGTGACGAGGGGGATCAGCGCGTTGCGCAATCCGTGCCTGCCGATGACCCGCCGTCTGGACAGGCCCTTGGCGGTCGCCGTGCGGATGTAGTCCGCCCGGAGGGTCTCCACCAGGCTGGTCCGTGTCAATCGGGTGAGGTAGGCGATCGAGATGCCGGCCAGCACGAAGCCCGGCAGCAGGTAGCTGCGGAAGCCGTTGCTGATGCCCGCGATGGGGAAGATGTCGACGCCGGTCCACTGTTTGACCTTCACACCGAGCACCAGCTGCAGCACGAAGCCGGTGACCAGGGTGGGGACGGAGATCAGCAAAAGGGTCGAGGCCAGGATCATGGTGTCGGCGGCCCTGCCGCGGCGCAGCGCCGCCCACAGGCCGAGGCCGACGCCGATGATGGCCTCGAAGACCAGCGCGGTCAGCGCCAGGTTCAGCGTGACCTGGAACTTGCCGGCCATGAGCTGGGACACGGGTACGTCGGCGAAAGTGACGCCGAAGTCACCGCGGAAGATGACGCCGCTGATGTAGTACCAGTACTGCAGCAGCAGCGGATCGTTGAGGTGGTATCGCTCGCGAAGGATCGCGACGATCGTCGGGTCTGTCCTCTTCTCACCGGCCAGCGCTGCGACAGGGTCGCCGGGCAGCGCGAACACAATGGCGAAGATGAGCAGAGTGGCACCCAGTAGCACAGGTATCGCCTGGATCAGACGCCTGATGATATAACGGCCCATTTAAGCCTCCCGTACATGCCAAGAAGGCAATCACCTGGGGGGTGGGATCTACCGGCCCAAGTGACCGCCTCCGTGGCTGGCCCTCAAGGGGCGGGCGACAGCGCGCCCGCCCCGGGGAACAACGTCAGGCCTTCTCGACCTGGGACCACTCGACCTGGTTAAGCAGGTTGATCTTGACGTTCTTGACCTTGGTGGAGTAGCCGGAGTTGTTCCGGTAGAAGTAAACCGGGATGTACGGCAGTTCCTTGTTCAGGATGTCATCGGCCTGCTGGTAGAACTTCAGGCCTTCCTCCGGAGTCGCCGCCTGGTCGCCCTTGGCGAGCAGCTCGTCGAACTCCTTGCTGGTGTAGCCGCCGTAGTTCGAGCCCGTCTTGATGGCGCCGGTCCCGAAGATCGGGGTCAGGTAGTTCTCCGCGGACGGGTAGTCGATCGCCCAGCCCATACGGAACAGACCCGTGTACTTCTTCGCGTCCAGCTCGTCCAGGATGGCCTGGAACTTCTCGAACGGCTTCGGCGTCACCTCGACGCCGAGGTTGGCGCGCAGGTTGTTGGCGACGGCCTCGATCCACTCCTTGTGGCCGCCGTCGGCGTTGTAGCCGAGCTCCAGCTTCGCCGGACCCTTGGCGGACGCGTAGAGCGTCTTGGCCTCGGCCGGGTTGTACGCGCAGGCCGCGCAGGCGCCCTGGCGGTAACCGTCGATGGCCGGGTTGATGAAGTCGTCGGCCGGGGCGCGGGTGCCGGAGAAGACCGTCTCGGCGATGGTCTTCCTGTCGATGGCCATCGAGATGGCCTTGCGCACGTCGGCGTTCTTGAAATCGGGGTTGTACTGCAGCGGGACGCCGATGTAGCCGATGCCGGCGTCAGGCTGGTCCTGGTAGCGCTCGCCCAGGGCGGTCTTGGCGGTGGCGATCGCGGACGGCGGCAGGGAGTCGTGGATGTCCAGGTTCTCGGCCTGCAGGTCGTTGAACGAGGTCTCCGCGCTGGTGTACAGCTTGAACTGCAGCTTGGTCCAGCCCTTGGGCTTGGGGCCCTTGTAGCCGTCGTAGACCGACATGTCGATCGTCTGGTCGGTGCCCTTCTTGTAGGGCTTGTCCAGCTTGAACAGGCCCTGGCCGATGGGCTTCTCGCCGTACTCCTGCGTCACCTTGCCGTCGGCGCCGAAGGCGGCCTTGGGCAGCGGGTAGAAGGCGGTGTAGCCGAGGAGCGTCTTGAACTGCGAGAACGGCGCGGCGAGGGTGACCTTCAGCGTCGTGTCGTCGATCGCCTCCAGACCCTTCATGCCCTTCGCGGTGACCTGCTTGCCCTCGCCGGGGTTGAGGTCGGCGAAGCCGTCGACACGGCCGAAGAAGTAACCGGCGGACTGCGCGTTGTCCTGGTTGGCGGCGTAGTTCCACGCGTCCACGTAGTTCTGCGCGATGACCGGCTCACCGTTGTGCCAGGTGTTGCCTGCCTTGAGCTTGATCGTCCAGACCTTCTGGTCTTCGGAGGTGATCGACTCGGCAGCGGCCTCGACAGCCTTCTTGTTCTCGTCGTAGTTGACGAGCGGCTCGAACACGGCCGCGAGGGCCTCTGCGCCCTCGGACTCGGTCGTGTTGGTCGGAACCAGGAGCTCCTGCGGCTCGCCCAGCTCCATGCGGACCGGCGTGTCGCTGCCGCCCGCGGCGGTGTTGCCGCCACCTTCCGTGGCACCGCCACCACACGCGGCAACCGCGAGGGCGAGCAGCGCGGTACCGGCGACGATCTGTGCGCCCTTAGTAACACGCATTGTGAGAACTTTCCTCCCTCTACCAGGTGGGCGTTAGCGCTGAGCTGCGTTGATCCAGAGCAGCCTGACGGGGGGTCCTTGTAATCCCCCGGGTTTGGCTGACATGGTCAAACCAGCCGACGCCCTGCCAGTCGATCGCGACTATCCCTCACTACTTGCCACCAGCGAGTCTCTGGCGCGTTGCAGTTCGGTCACACGTGCGCCTATCCAACGTCACAGACATTTCCCACAAGACGCGCAAAAAGCCACCAACCACGCGTAATAGGACAGGTCAGGACGTGAACAGTTGAGTAAAAATACCCCTCCAGACGGTGTGCTGAGGCCATCCACTTGGGGTGTTGACCGGAGAAGTGCTGTGCTGAGGGGGTACGGGAACCCAGCGGCCCGCAAAACCCGTCCAACAGACCGCGGCGAACTGCCGTGACCGGCACCCCACCGACCCGAATCCAATAGAGTCCATGCCATGAGCCAGCCGGAATCCGCGGTCGCGGACGCCCAGGCGGGCGGCCGAAGCGCGCAGGAGCCGCTGGCCAAGCTCGCCAAGAGATACGGGCTTCGCCGTGCCATCGCACGGCCGAGGTTCCACGTCTACCTGCGCCAGCTCTGGGAGCGGCGGCACTTCATGATGACGTACGCGACCTCGCGCAACGTCTCGAAGTACTCCAGCTCCGCCCTCGGCCAGCTGTGGCAGGTGCTGACGCCCCTGCTCAACGCCGCGATCTACTTCGTCATGTTCGGCCTGATCCTCGGCGGCGCCCACGGGATCGACAACTACCCGGTCTTCCTGCTGACCGGAATGTTCGTCTTCACCTTCACCCAACGCTCGGTGACGGCGGGCGCCAAGTCCATCTCGGGCAACCTCTCGCTCATCCGGGCGCTTCACTTCCCGCGGGCCGCGCTGCCCCTGGCGTACACGATCCAGGAGCTTCAGCAGCTCGGCATCTCGATGGGCGTGCTGCTGCTGATCGTGGTCTGGAGCGAGCCGCCCACGCTGCTCTGGCTGCTCATCCCCGTGGTGCTGGCCCTGCAGGCGCTCTTCAACGTCGGCGCCAGCCTCGTGATGGCCCGCATCGGCTCGAACATGCGCGACATGAACCAGCTCCTGCCGTTCATCATGCGCACCTGGCTCTACGCCTCCGGCGTCTTCTTCTCCATCCAGGACAAGGTCGTCGGCGGTGCCGGTCTCCCCCAGTGGGTCGCCAACGTCATGTATCTCAACCCAGCTGCCTCCTACATCGAGGTCATGCGCGACATCCTGATGCCGAAGGCCCACAACCCCCCTCCGTTCGCCATGGCGGGCTGCGTATTCTGGGCGTTGTTCGCTCTCGTTTTCGGCTTCTGGTACTTCTGGCGGGCCGAGGAGAGGTACGGGCGTGGCTGAGCTGACGGAGGAGTTGTCACAGGTGAAGGGCGAGGAGCCCGGCGTCGCCGCGAGCAAGGACGTCAGGGTGTACCCCAACCCGGAGCCCACCGGTCACAAGCCTGTGGACGCCCCGACGGGCACTCCGACCGTGGTCGTCGACGACCTCCACATCGTCTACCGCGTCTACAGCGCCGCCTCCGACCACGAGAAGGGCAACGCGGTCAGCGCGCTGGTCCGCATGCTCAAGCGCCAGGGCCGGCCGCAGATGAAGGAGGTGCACGCCGTCAAGGGCGTCTCCTTCGTGGCCTACCACGGCGACGCCATCGGCATCGTGGGCCGCAACGGCTCGGGCAAGTCCACGCTCCTGCGCGCCATCGCCGGCCTCCTGCCGCCCCACGCGGGCGCCGTCTACACCGACGGCCAGCCGTCCCTGCTGGGCGTCAACGCCGCGCTGATGCGCGAGCTCACCGGCGAGCGCAACATCGTGCTCGGCTGCTACGCCATGGGCATGACCCCGGCCGAGGTCAGGGAGAAGTACCAGGAGATCGTCGACTTCTCCGGCATCGATGACTTCGTCCAGCTGCCGATGTCCACCTACTCCTCCGGCATGGGCGCCCGCCTGCGCTTCGCCATCTCCAGCGCCAAGACCCACGACGTGCTCCTCATCGACGAGGCCCTGGCCACCGGCGACCGCGAGTTCCGCAAGAAGAGCCAGGAGCGCATCAAGCAGATCCGGGAGTCCGCCGGGACCGTCTTCCTCGTCTCCCACGACCACAAGGTCATCGAGGAGACCTGCAACCGGGTCATCTGGCTGCACAAGGGCAAGATCAAGATGGACGGGGATCCCAAGGAAGTGATGACGGCCTACAACAAGGGCTGATCTCCGATAAAGATGGGGCGTACGAACCCGTCCTTCGGAGGTAGACATGTCCGCGCGGCCACCGATCCCCTACGACTTCCTGCCCGAGGTCCCCGCCCTCGCCGTCGAGAGCGATGACGTACACGACGGCCGGCGCCTGGCCGAGGCCCACGTGTTCGACGACTGGGGCATGACCGGTGGCAACCAGTCCCCCCACCTGCGCTGGTCCGGCGCCCCGGAGGGCACCCGTAGCTACGCCGTGACGTGCTACGACCCCGACGCCCCCACGGGCAGCGGTTTCTGGCACTGGCTCCTGTTCGACATCCCCGCCGACGTCACCGAGCTCCCGGCGGGCGCGGGCGCCGCCGACACGAAGGCGGGCGTGCACGCCCGCAACGACTTCGGCACCAAGGCGTACGGCGGCGCCGCCCCGCCCCCCGGCTTCCCCCACCGCTACCTGTTCGCCGTCCACGCCCTGAGCGTGGATTCGCTGGGCCTGGACCCGGACACCCCGGCGGCGGTCGTGGGCTTCAACATCACGGCCAACACGCTGGCTCGCGGCTATCTCGCACCTGTGTACGAAACCTGAGTGCCACCAGCCCCAAATCGCTGACGCGCCCCCACATGTTCCGATAGGATTCGAACGTTAATTCGATCCCCTGAGGACACGTGATGGAATGGGGGCGCGCGATGCGAGAGCTGTCGACCGCGATTGACCACCTGGCCATCGAGGACCCTTCCGAGGTGCCCCGGGCCCAGCTGGCCGAGCAACTCATCGAACTCCACTGGCAGATGGCCCGTCTCCAGGCCCAGATCGCCCGCCGCACCGCCGTACGCGTCTTCTGACCGGGAAGCGTCCTACAAGGGCGCACCGCGGCCTGGCAGCCCCCGCGCCGACTCCGGGGGCGCCGGCGGGCTGTGCGGCCGCAGGCGGGGGCTTCCGGGCCGCGCAAGGCCGCCTGGCGGGCCCAGACAGCCCATAAGCGCAGGTTAGGAATGTCTTAAACGTTCCGTAAGGGGTGCCCGGCAAGCTGAAGCCAGTTGGAAGACACCCCGGAAGGACGCACGACATGCGCAAGCTCAAGCTTCAGCTCCAGATCACCGCCGACGGCTACATGGGCGGCCCGAACGGCGAGATGGACTGGATCTCCACCCCGTGGAGCGAAGACCTCGGCACCTACGTCAGCGCCATCACCGAGGGCGTCGACACGATCCTGCTGGGCCGCAAGCTCGCCGAGGGCTTCATCCCGCACTGGGCCGCCGAACCCGAGGGCGAGGACAAGGAGTCGGCCGCCTGGATGACGGACACGCCCAAGGTCGTGATCTCCAGGACCCTCACCGACTCCCCCTGGGACAACACGAAGGTGGAGGCCGACGTGGTCGAGGCCGTCCGGCGCCTCAAGTCCGCCCAGGGCGGCGACATCGTCACCTACGGCGGCGCGGAGCTGGTGGCGAGCCTGCTGGCCCACGGCCTCATCGACGAGCTCAACCTCCTGGTCGAGCCGGCCGCGATCGGCAGGGGCCTGCCGGTCTTCCCCGACCTCGGCACGCCCCAGCGGCTGCGGCTGGTGTCGGCCACGCCGTTCGCGTGCGGCATCACCGCCCTGCGTTACGAGCCGAAGCCCGTGTGAGCGGCGGGCGTACCGGGCGATGGGCACAAAAAGATGGGCACAAAAAGGAGCCCCCAGACGGCCCGTCACCACCGGGTCACGGGCTGGGGGCTCGGTTGGAACCGTCAGGCGGACAGCCTGGCGGTGGCGACGCCGGTCTCGAAAGGGAACCTGTCGGCGAACGCCGGGCGCAGGTCCGTCAGCCAGACGGCCTGCGGGTCGTACTGTGCGAAGAACGGCCGGCCGACGAGCGAAGGATCGCGTGCCTGGATGAGGTGAAGCACGAAGACCTTCTGGCCGGCGATCTCGGTGACGCCGTCCACACACACCTTGCCGGGCGTGGCCGACATCGAAGGCCCGCGCACCGTGCGGCAGAGCCCGGAGACGGAGGCGTAGGCCTCACGGAAGACCTCGTACGCGTCGGCCAGCGGAACCGCGAAGTAGTCCTGTGGTCCCGTGTCGCGCTCGACGAACATGTAGTACGGGATCATCCCCATACGCAGCTGCCGCTTCCACATGCCTGACCAGATGGCCGGATCGTCGTTGATCGACCGGATCAGCGGAGCCTGCGTCCTGATGGTCGCCCCCGTGCCGAGAATCCGCTCCACTGCGGATTCCACCAGCGGCGAGTCCAGCTCGCGCAGGTGCGAGAAGTGAGCCATGAAGGCGAGGTTCTTCCCGGCCGCGACGACCTGCTCGAACAGGCGGAGCGTGTCGTCGGCGTCCGGGTCGGTGGTGAATCGCTGTGGCCAGTAGGCCAGCGACTTGGTGCCGATTCTGATGGATTCGAGCTGCTCGACCTCCAGCAGCGGCTCGATGTAGCGCTTGAGCACCGGCTCACCCATGATCATGGGGTCGCCGCCGGTGAGCAGGACGCTGGTGACCTCGGGATGCTGGCGTACGTATGACACCAGCTGGTCGATGTCGTCGGAGGCGAACTTGAGGTCCGCGTCGCCGACGAACTGGGCCCAGCGGAAGCAGTACGTGCAGTACGCGTGACAGGTCTGCCCCTGTTTGGGGAAGAAGAGCACGGTCTCCGGGTACTTGTGTTGCATGCCGGGCACCGGTTCCCTGCCGATGCGCGGGACGTTGAGCTCCATCTGCCCCGCGGGATGCGGGTTGAGCTGCGCGCGTACCTTGTTGGCTTCCGCGTTCAGCTCGGCGGTCGGCGCTTCGGCCTTGAGAAGGTCGGCGAGCCTGGCCACGTCGGCCGCGGGCAGCATGTCTGCCAGCGGGAAGACGAGGCGGTACATCGGGTCGTCGGGCGCTGCCGACCAATCTATGAGTTCATCCACGACGTAGGCGTTGGTCCGAAAGGGCAGCACCGTCGCGACGGCGCGCACCTTCAGACGTTCCTCCTCGCTGAGCCCCGCACGCAGCAACAGCTCGTCGAGGTGCTTGGACGTGTACGCCCGAAAGCGTCGCGTTCCTGCCTGGTTCAAGATCACTAGGCCTTTCCCATCTTTTTTGTTCGATCGGATGTAAACCTCTCGACCCAGTCGTGCGTCTAGGGTTCTTATACCCGGACGCGTGCGAAGCCACTTCTGGTTCCGCTGGGACCCAAGATTCTCCTGAGGACTACCTATCGCGACATATCGCGAGAGGGCATACACTGCGGTTTGTGACCGACGATCCCGTCCTGCGTGCCTCAGATGCCGACCGCGATCGAGTCGCCGCGGTGCTGAGCGAGGCCCTGGCCACCGGACGACTCACCACAGTCGAGCACGCGGACCGGCTGGATGTCACATATTCCGCCAAAACGGTCGGCGAACTCATCCCCCTGACCCGCGACCTGCCCGACATCACCGGCGTGTCCACCCCCGTCGTGGTCGAGCGTCAGAACATCAACTCCACTTTCAGCAAGATCATCAGAAAGGGCCGCTGGGTCGCCTCCCGCCACACCCGGCTGAACGCCCGCTTCGGCGCGATGATCGTGGACCTGTCCGACGCCGTCCTGCCCGGCCGCGAGATCACCCTGCACATCGCCGCCCGGTTCAGCAAGGTCATCGTCCGGGTGCCCGACAATGCCAGGGTGGTCGACGAGGGCGGCTCGGCGTTCGGCAAGCGCAACGTCTCCGGCGGCGTCGAGGGCGACGGACCACTCATCCGGGTGACAGGCACCTCCGCGTTTTCCAAGGTCATCGTGACGCGCGGGGTCTCAGACTGGAACCTGGCGTAACGGCTGCCGCCCCACCTGCCTACGATGCGTGTGGGGTGAGAGTTGTCCGACATTAAGCCGATCGCACTGGACGCCATGGGCGGCGACCACGCGCCGCACGAGATCATCGGCGGCGCGGTCCACGCCGTGCGCGAGCGCGGCCTGTCCGTGGTGCTCGTCGGCCCGCCCCGCGTGCTCTACGAGAGCCTCGCCGACCACGGCGCCACCAAGGAGATCCCGATCGTGCGGGCCGAGGAGGCCCTCGCGATGGACGAGGGCGCGCTGGCGAGCCTGCGCCGCCCCCGCTCCAGCATCGCGATCGCCTGCCACCTGGTACGGCAGGGCAACGCCAGTGCCGTCGTGTCAGCCGGATCCACGGCCGGAATCGTGGCCACCGGCCGCCTTCGGCTCAAAGGACAGCAGGGCGTGCTGCGCCCGGCCATCGCCGTGGCCCTGCCCACCCGCCCCAACCCCGCCCTCCTCCTGGACGCCGGCGCGAACGCCGAGGTCAAACCGGAGATGCTGGTCCAGTTCGCGCACCTGGGCGCCGCCTACGCCGAGACCGCCTACGGCATCGGCAAACCCCGCGTCGCCCTGCTCACCATCGGCAGCGAGGCGGAGAAGGGCAACAAGCTGGTCCGCCGCGCCCACGAACTCCTCCTCGCCTCCCCCTCCCTCCACTTCGTCGGCAACGTCGAGGGCTACGACCTGCTCACCGGCGCCGCCGACGTGATCGTCACCGACGGCTTCACCGGCAACGTGGCGCTCAAGACGATGGAGGGCTCGGTCCGCTACGCCTTCGGCGAGCTCAGGGGGGCCATCGGCGACAGCCGCATGGCCAAGCTCGGCGCCATCCTGCAACGCTCCACGCTGCGCGAACTGAACCGCCGCCTCGACGCCGAGGCCTACGGCGGGGCCGTACTCCTCGGCCTGAACGGCACCGTCGTCATCGCGCACGGATCGTCGAAGGCGCCCAGTGTCAGCGCCGCCTGCCAGCTCGCCGCCGACCTCGCCAAGGGCGGCATCGTCACCCGCGTCGGCGAGCGCGTCGCCGCCACCCATCGCACCCATCGCCTGTGGTGACCCCGTAGTGTTTTGCCGGTGATCCACAACATCGGGGGGTTGTGTGGACGGGCTGACTTCCGCTCAGGTGGCCGTCGCGCCACGTAACGACGCACCGCGGCGCTCCAGCCGCTCGCTGTGGGCCATCATCAGGGCCAATGTGTTCACGCTGTTCAACCTGGTGATCGCGATCCTCTGGGCGCTGATCATGATCTTCGGCGAGTGGCAGAACGGCCTGTTCGGCCTGGTCATCGTCTTCAACGCGCTCATCGGCATCGTCCAGGAGCTACGCGCCAAGGCCACCCTCGACAAGCTGGCCGTGGTCAACGAGGCGCCGGTCCGCGTCCGCCGCGACGGCAGGGACCAGGAGATCGAGCCGCGCGCCGTGGTCCGGGGCGACCTCATCCTGATCGGTCCTGGCGACCGGCTGCTGGTCGACGGCGAGGTCGTGGCCTCCGACGGGATGGAGATCGACGAGTCGCTGCTCACCGGCGAGGCGGACGCCGTACACAAGCAGCCGGGCGACGAGGTGCTGTCCGGCAGCTTCGCGGTCGCGGGCAGCGGCGCGTTCGTCGCCACCAAGGTCGGCGCCGAGGCCTACGCCGCCAAGCTCACCGAGGAGGCCAGCAAGTTCGGCCTGGCCCGCTCCGAACTGCGCGACGGCATCACCAAGTTCATCCGGTACATCACCTACCTGGTCATCCCCATCGGCGCGCTGCTGATCTGGAGCCAGGTACGCAACGAGGCCGACTTCGGCACCGCCATCACCGGCGCGGTCGCCGGCATCGTCACCATGATCCCCGAAGGCCTGGTGCTGATGACCTCGATCGCCTTCGCCGTCGGCGTGGTACGGCTCGGCCAGCGCAACACCCTGGTCCAGGAACTGCCCGCCATCGAGGGCCTGGCCCGCGTGGACGTGCTCTGCGTCGACAAGACCGGCACCCTCACCGCCGGCGGCATGGACCTCGACGAAGTGCTCCCGCTGCGCGGCGGCGAACCGGTCGACGACGCCCTCGCCGCCCTGGCCAACGTCGACCCGCGCCCCAACCCGACCGCGCAGGCCATCAAGGAGCGCTTCCCGGCCATGCCGCCGGGGTGGGCGGCCACCGAGGCGGTGCCGTTCTCCTCGGCCAGGAAGTGGAGCGGGGCCGACTTCGCCGAGCACGGCCCGTGGGTGCTCGGGGCTCCCGACATCCTTCTCGAACCGGGCAGCGAGGGCTTCGAGGGGGCCGCCGAACTGGCCGCGACCGGGGCGAGGGTTCTGGCGCTGTGCCGTACCTCGTCGCTGGACGGCGAGGGCACGGCCGAGCCCGTCGCGCTCGTCACGCTCAAGCAGCGCATCCGGCCCGACGCCAAGGAGACGCTGGCCTACTTCGCCCGGCAGAACGTCACCGTCAAGGTCATCTCCGGCGACAACCCCGAGGCCGTCTCCGCCATCGCCGTCGGGCTCGGCATCCCCGGCGGCGAACGCGCCGTGGACGCCCGCACACTCCCCGAGAACGACCCGGAAAAACTCGCCGACATCCTGGAGAAGAACACCGTCTTCGGGCGGGTCACACCGGTGCAGAAGCGGCAGTTCGTCGGGGCGCTGCAGTCGCGCGGGCACACGGTCGCGATGACCGGCGACGGCGTCAACGACGTGCTCGCGCTCAAGGACGCCGATCTCGGCATCGCCATGGGCGCGGGCAGCCCGGCCACCAAGGCGGTGGCGCAGGTGGTGCTGCTGGACAACCGGTTCGCGACGCTGCCGTACGTCGTGGCCGAGGGGCGGCGGGTGCTGGCCAACATCGAGCGGGTCTCGAACCTGTTCCTCACCAAGACCTTCTACGCCATCGTGCTGTCGCTGCTGGTGGGGGTGCTCGGGCTGATGTTCCCGTTCGAGCCGCGGCACTCGACGCTGGTCAACGCGCTGACGATCGGCATTCCGGCGTTCTTCCTGGCGCTGGCGCCCAGCAACGAGCGGTCCCGCCCCGGGTTCGTGCCACGGGTGCTGCGCTTCGCCGTACCGGCCGGGGTGATCTGCGCGGCGGCGGTGTTCTTCTCGTTCTGGGCGGCGCACTCCGGGACGTCCACGCTCACCCAGGACCGCACCACCGCGGTCATCACGCTCTTCCTCACGACCTGGTGGGTGCTGGTCCTGGTGGCGCGGCCGCTGCTGTGGTGGAAGATCGTGCTGATCGCGGCCATGGCCGTGCTGTTCGCCGTGTCCTTCGCCGTGCCGCTGACCAGGTGGTTCTTCGCACTCGCGCCCTCCGACGTGAGCAACGACCTGCTCGCGCTCGGAGTGTCCGTGGTGGCCGCCGTCGCCATCAGTATCGCGGTCAAGGTCACCGGTACCCTTAAGACATGACCGACCCGCAGCTAGTGCTCACCGAGCGCGTCCAGCAGGCGCTGGCCAACGCGTTCGGCGCCGAGTACGCCGACGCAGACCCGCTGATCCGGCCCTCCCAGTTCGCCGACTTCCAGGCGAACGTCGCGATGAGCCTGGGCAAGCGACTGCGACGGGCGCCGCGGGAGGTCGCCGAGGTCATCAGCGCGCAGATGTCGGACTTCCCCGGCACGGTGGAAGTGTCCGGTCCCGGCTTCCTGAACATCACGCTCGACTCCTCCTGGATCGCCGGCGAGGCCGGGCGCATGCTCGCCGACCCCCGCGCGGGCGTCGGCCAGAGCACGCCGCCGCAGCGCATCGTGATCGACTACTCCGCGCCCAACGCGGCCAAGGAGATGCACGTCGGCCACCTGCGCACCACCATCGTGGGCGACGCCATGGCCCGCACGCTCGAGCACCTCGGCCACACCGTCATCCGGCAGAACCACCTGGGCGACTGGGGCACGCCGTTCGGCATGCTCATCGAGCATCTGCTGGACATCGGCGAGGACGCCGCCGTCGCGCAGCTCGAAGCCGGCGCCAGCACCGAGTATTACCAGGCGGCCCGTGCCAAGTTCGAGGGCGACGAGACGTTCAAGACCCGCTCGCGCGTCCGGGTGACCACGCTGCAGTCCGGCGACCCCGAGACCATGCGGCTCTGGCACGTCTTCATGGAAGCGACCATCCGCTACTTCAACAAGCTCTACGACATACTCGGCGTCACGCTCACCGACGCCGACATCGCCGGCGAGAGCATGTACAACCCCATGCTCGAAAAGACCTGTGACGACCTGCAGGCGATGGGCGTCGCCGTCGTCAGCGAGGGCGCGCTCTGCCTGTTCCCGCCCGGCTTCACCGGTTCCGACGACAAGCCGCTGCCGCTCATCATCAGGAAGAGCGACGGCGGGTACGGCTACGCCTCCACCGACATGGCCGCCATCCGCTACCGGGTCGACGACCTCAAGGCCGACCGGATCCTCTACGTCGTCGGCGCCGACCAGGCCCTCCACTTCCGGATGGTGTTCGCCGCCGCCGAGCAGGCCGGCTGGCTGCCCGACACCGTCTCCGCCGAACACATCCAGATCGGGATGATGCTCGGCAAGGACGGCAAGCGGTTCAAGACCCGTTCCGGCGCGTCGGTCAAGCTGATGGACCTGCTGCACGAGGCGGTTGACCGGGCGACGGCCGCCATCGACGACCGCGGCTACGACGAGACCACCAAGGCCGAGATCGCCCACGGCGTCGGCATGGGCGCGGTGAAGTACGCCGACCTGTCGGTCAGCCACGACAGCGAGTACGTCTTCGACTTCGACCGCATGCTGGGCTTCACCGGCAACACCGGCCCGTACATGCAGTACGCCACCGCCCGGATCCGGTCGATCTTCCGCAGGGGCGAGGTCGAGGCCGCCGCGGTGACCGGCCCGATCCTGCTGGGCGAGGAGGCCGAGCGCGCGCTCGCCCTTCACCTGCTGTCGTTCGGCAGCGTCGTCGAGCAGGTGGGCAGCCTGATCGAGCCCCATCGCCTGTGCGCGTACCTCTTCGAGACCGCGAGCCTGTTCAGCACCTTCTACGAGCAGTGCCCCGTTCTCAAGGAAGGCGTCGACGCCGAGACCCGCGCGTCCAGGCTGGCCCTGTGCGCGCTGACCCTGCGCGTCATCGAAACCGGACTCGACCTCTTGGGCGTCCCGGTACCCGACCGTATGTAAGACATGTCGTGCTAACGTGCACGCCTGCTTCGCCCAGGTCTGGAGGGGTTTCTCGCCCTCTTCAGACGCGGCGGTGGGCGCGCCTCCCTCTGGTTGGCGCGCCCCCCGGCTAGGCTTTACGCGGTCATGAATGTGAGGCCGATATTTGGGGGAGTTTCCGCCTTGAGCACGGATCTGACCGCAAGCCCCCCAGCTGCGACTGAGCTTCACCGCTACGCTGAGGCCCTGCTGGCGCACCTGGCCGCCAACGGCTCCGCGCCGCCTCAGACACACGAACTCCACGACGTGCCCGGCTACTGGCTGCCGCCCGCCGTGGAAGCGCTGGTCGCCATCCTGTCCGGCGACGATCCGATCGAACCCCTGACCAGAGCCGCCGGCCGCGACCAGCAGAAGACCGCGTTGTTCCTCTGCCTCGCGCTCGCCGTCGCCGGCCACGGCGGTCGCATCCACGCCTCCTGGCTCGGCACCGCCTTCGGCGAGCTGTCCACCGAGCGGCCCGTCACGCATGGGCAGCGGGGGTTGTGGCTGGCCGCCGCCCGTGGCGCGTACGGCCCGGCCGGCAAGATCTTCGTGCTCCGGAAGCTGGACGCGCTGGCCGTACAGGAAGAAGCCGACCCGCGCGCCTGGGTGCAGGCGCTCGCGCCCGGCGAGCCGTCGGTGGTCGTGCCCGAGTCGCTCGTGGACTTTCCGGAAATGGCGGAGATCCCGGAACTGGCCCGTCCCGCACAGGCCGCTGCCCGCCTCGCCCGGCTCCGCGCTCGCTGCACCGAGATCACCTCGGCCAAACAGGCCGACCACGAGGCCTCCACGCCGCTCACGAACAGCGCCGGCAGCCCCGCCACCACCTGGGCGGAGGACGAGCCGATCGCGGTGCTGCGCTCGCTGATCGGCCTCGGCGGCCCCGAGGGCCCCATGGGGTCGCTGACCGCGCATCTGCTGGACGACCTGCGTCCCGGCGCCGATCCGCACCTCGCGGCGATCGCCCTGCACGTGGCCGCGCCGATCCTGCGCGAGTTCGCCGACGAGTTGGAGTCCGACACCCAGCTGGTGCCGCCCGCGACCGTCACCGTGTCGCTCCTGGGGCACCGCATCGTGCTCCACCCGGAAGGGCCGGACCAGGAATCGTTCGCACAGGCAGAACAAGAGATCGTGGCGACGGGCATCATCCCGCGCCGACCGCCGATCGCGGCCTACGCGCTGCTCGCCCTCGGCGTGGCCGCCGTGGTCGCCTTCGTGGTTCATGGCCTGTTCGCAGTGCTGGGCGTGGCCATGCTCGGCCTGGGAGGCTGGCTACTTCGCAAACGCCACCAGGCCAACGAAGCGGATAGTCGTTACGTCACCGCTCAACTCAGCGAGCTTCGCGAACTCGCCGACGGCGCGGTGTGGGCTCTCCACGCCTACGCCCGCGAGGCCGAAGCCCGCGCCAAACAGGCAGCGGAGGACTCAACCGATGTCAACCGGTTGATCCGCCGCGGCCCTCGCGCCGCCTAGGTGGTCTCGATCTCCACATGCGCCGGCGCGAGCAGGAAGACGCGGTCGGCGATGCGCTCGATCCGCCCTTCGCACCCATAGGCAAGTCCCGCGGCGAAGTCGACCATCCGGGTCGCCTCGGGCATCGGCATGCCGGTGACGTCCATGATGACCGTCTGCCCCTCGCGGAAGTGCTGACCGATCATCGGCGCGTCGTTGTACTTCAACGGCTGCACCATCACAATGCGTGACGACTCAGAGGTGGACCTCCACCTCTTCGCCGCCCTCTCGGACGCCGGCATGTACTCGTCTTCGTACTGCTCTTCTTCGTAGGCCTCGTCGTAAGGATCGACGCCGCCCAGGCCAAGGTAGCTCACCACCTTGCGCACTGCCCCCATCGGTATGTCCTTTCCTCAGGAACTCACCGTAATCGGCACGTCCCCACACATTGGACGGTAACCGACGATTCCTCGTTCGCCATGCGACACGCCCAGCACTTATTCCATTTTGTACGGCTAGCACCCTGGTTGCAGCTGGATTACAAGCGGCCTATAGCATCCAAACCATGCGTGTCTACACCGTGGACGCCTTCACCGATGTGGCGTTCAGGGGTAATCCAGCGGCGGTCTGTCTCTTGGAGTCCTCCGCGCCCGCGGCCTGGATGCAGGCGGTAGCGGCCGAGATCGGCCTGTCGGAGACGGCATTCCTGCTGGACAATTCACTGCGCTGGTTCACCCCCGCTGTCGAGGTCTCCCTCTGCGGGCACGCCACCCTCGCCACGGCCCACGTCCTGTTTTCGACCGGCGCCGCGAGCGGCCAACTCAAATTCGAGACCGCCAGCGGAATCCTGTCTGTGAATCGCACCACAGATGGCATGATCACAATGGACTTTCCCGCCAAGGAAGTGACGCCCGCCACTCCTCCAGCCGGCCTGGCAAAAGCGCTCGGCGTCGTCCCGGTGCAGGTCAGCACCGCAAAAGACGATCTGCTGGTGGAGCTCGAATCCGAAGAACAAGTCCGCACCCTATCCCCGGACATCACCGCCTTGTCACACCTGGCGGCACGTGCGGTAATCGTCACGGCCCGCGGCGTTTCCACGGACTTCGTATCCCGTTTCTTCGCCCCGAAGGTCGGCGTCCCCGAAGACCCGGTAACCGGCTCCGCCCACTGCGCCCTGGCCCCCTACTGGGCGCCGCGGCTGGCCCGCACCACGATGACCGCCTCCCAGCTATCCCAAAGAGGCGGCCTCATCCACATCACCCTCCGCGGCCCCCGAGTGGACCTGGCCGGCCACGCCATCACCATCACCTCCGGCCACCTCCACATCTAGGTGACCCACCCAAGACCCCGCTGCCGCATTCTGCCCAGCGGTCACACAGCGGCCCGCTGTTGCACAGTGGTCCCCGGTCCAGGGCCCCGCTGCGGCACGCTGCACCGTCCCCGCCCACTCGCTCTCCGGAACAAGCGGCGGGACGCAGACTCAGAGCGAGATGTCACTAGGGACACGCGGGGACAGTCCCGGCCGCCGTACGCGTTGCGCCGAACACGCCCGCTCAGCCTTTCACCTCACCGGCGCCGGACAAGCGGCGGGACGGAGCTGAGCGCCGTGCGCGTTGCGCCGATCACGTCCGCGGAGGGTGCTCGCCGCACCGGCGCTTGACAAGCGTCGGGGAGGGCGTCGCGGTTGGGAGGGCGAGGTGGCCGGGAGGGTGGCGGGCCCTGGCCGGCGGGCGTCGTGCGTGTTGCGCCGTTCACGTCCGCGGAGGGTGCTCGCCGTACCGGCGCTTGACAAGCGTGAGGGAGGGCGACGCGGATGGGAGGCGGGTGGGAGGCGAGGTGGGCGGGGAGGGGCTGCGAGCCCTTGCCGGTGCAGGGTGGGAGGCGGTAAGCCCCCGCCGGTGCAGGGTGGGGGCGGTGAGCCGTCGCCAGCGCCTCCGGGGAAACCCAGCGCCTCGGGGGAACGCGAAAAAGGGGCCACCCCGCGACGGCGGGACAGCCCCTTCGGAACGCGAAAGAG
>NZ_JBHYJD010000083.1:0-31083 GCF_042740555.1 Nonomuraea sp. NPDC059007
GCGATCTGGCCGATGGCGTCCTTGGCGCCCTTGGGCGAGACCAGGGAGAGCACGACGGCGACGGTGATGGCGGTGAACCCGACGTCGAGGCCGAACAGCAGCGCGCCCCCGGCCAGGACGGCGAGCCCGCCGAGGGTGAGCACCCGCTCCTTGCCGAGCCGCGTGGCCACAGCGGTGCCGCCACCGCCACCGCCGCCATCACCGGCGACGCCGTCCTCGGAGACCTCCCGGCCGCGGCGCAGCAGGTCACGCCCGCCGAACAGGAGGAAGACGACGGCGGACAGGACGAGGTTGAAGGCGAAGGAGCTGATGAACAGCAGCGCCGGATCGCCGGGCAGGTTGTTGCGGGTGACGACGCCGTTGACGATGCTGCCGAAGATGCTCATGGGGGAGAAGCCGCCGGCGCTGGCCCCGTTGATGATGAGCAGGCCCATGAGCATGGGGTTGATGCGGTAGCGCAGGGCGAAGCCCATGCCGACCGGCGCGATGATCGCCACCGCCGCGGGCACGACGGCGCCGACCGCGGTCAGCGCGGCGGTGACCAGGAACATCATCCAGGGAATGAGGGCGATGCGGCCGCGTACCAGGCGGACGGCGGCCTGGACCAGCCAGTCGACCGTCCCGTTGGCCTTGGCCATCGCGAACAGGTAGGTGACCCCGACGAGGATGACGAACAGGTCGCCGGGGAACCCGCCGACGATGTCGTCCTTCGACTCGCCGAGGACGAGCGCGCCGACCAGGAACGCGGCCACGAACGCCAGGGCCCCCATATGGACGGGCAGCACGGTGGCGACCAGGAAGACGACGGCCAGGACGATGATCGTGATGATCTGAACCGACATACGGACTCCAGCAGGTTTTTCCATAATGCGGAAAACTATTTCCGCTTAGCGAGAGTATGACCTGGCTCACATTGGCCGTCAAGACTTTTCATCTCCCCCGGGAAGGCATATCTTCCGTATAGCGAGATAACTTTTCCGCATCATGGATATTTCGAGCGAGGTCCTCATGAGCAGGCACTTCCTGCAGATCCCCGGCCCCACGAACGTGCCCGACAGCGTGCTGCGGGCCATGTCGGCGCCGACCATCGACCACAGGGGTCCCGAGTTCGCCGCACTCGGCCTGGAGGTGCTGCGCGACATCAAGCCGGTCTTCGGCACCGAAGGACCGGTCGTGATCTACCCGGCCTCCGGCACCGGAGCGTGGGAGGCCGCCCTGGTCAACACCTTGAGCGCGGGCGACAAGGTCCTGTGCTTCGAGACCGGCCACTTCGCCACCCTCTGGCAGGAGATGGCCGGACGGCTCGGGCTGGACGTCGAGTTCGTGCCCGGCGACTGGCGCAGGGGCGCCGACCCCGACGCCGTCCGGGAACGCCTGTCCGCCGACACCGGCCACACCATCAAGGCCGTCTGTGTGGTCCACAACGAGACCTCCACCGGCGTCACCAGCCGCGTCCCCGACGTACGGGCCGCCATCGACGACACGGGCCACCCCGCCCTGCTGCTGGTCGACACCATCTCCTCGCTCGGCTCGATCGACTACCGCCACGACGAGTGGGGCGTCGACGTCACCGTCGCCGGCTCGCAGAAGGGGCTCATGCTCCCGCCCGGCCTGAGCTTCAACGCCGTCAGCGACAAGGCCCTGCACGCCTCGCGTACCGCGAACCTGGCCAGGTCGTTCTGGGACTGGGCGCCGATCCTGGCCGCCAACGAACGCGGCTACTTCCCCTACACCCCCGCCACCAACCTGCTCTACGGCCTGCGCGAAGCCCTCCGCCTGCTCTACGACGAAGGCCTCGACGCCGTCTTCGCCCGCCACCTCCGCCACGCCGAGGCCACCCGCGCGGCCGTACGGGGATGGGGGCTCGAAGTGCTGTGCGCCGACGAGCGCGAGCATTCCGCGGCCCTGACCGCCGTGATCGTCCCCGAGGGATACGACGCCGACAAGATCAGAGCGATCATCCTCGACCGCTACGACATGTCGCTCGGCTCCGGGCTCGGCAAGCTCAGCGGCCGCGTCTTCCGCATCGGCCACCTGGGCGACTTCAACGACCTCACCCTCGCCGGCACCCTGGCCGGCGTCCAGATGGGACTCACCCTGGCCGGCGTGCCCATCGACCCGCGCGGACTCAACGACGCGCTCGAGCGCCTGCAGGCGCCATGACGGCCACCCTCCCGGAGACGGGTGACCTGCTGCGCGCGCTCGGCGCGGCCGTCGAGGGCGAGGTGGCCTTCGACGACTACACCCGCCACCTGTTCTCCCGCGACGCGAGCATGTACTCGATCATGCCGGTCGGCGTCGTCTTCCCCCGGCACGCCGGGGACGTCGCCGAGGCGGTCAAGGCGGCCGGGACGGCGGGCGTGCCCGTGGTGCCGCGCGGCGCCGGCACCAGCCTGGCCGGGCAGACGGTCGGGCCCGGCCTGGTCCTCGACTTCTCCCGGCACATGAACCAGATCGTCGACCTCGACCCGAAGGCGCGGACCGCGCTGGTCGAGGTGGGGGTGGTGCAGGACCAGCTCAACCAGGCGGCGGCGCCGTACGGGCTGATGTTCGGCCCCGACACCTCCACCAGCAACCGCGCCACCATCGGCGGCATGATCGGCAACAACTCCGCCGGCAGCGGCTCGCTCACGTTCGGGATGACCATCGACCACGTCAGGGCTCTGGACGTGGTCCTGGCCGACGGCTCGACCGCCCGGCTGGAACCGGTGAGCGAGCAGGAGCGGGCCCGCCGCGCAGCGGAGCCGACCCTGGAGGGCGCGCTCTACCGTGAGCTGCCCGGACTCGTCCGCGACAACGCCGAGGCGATCGCCACCGGCTTCCCGCCGTTCTGGCGGCGGGCCTGCGGGTACCGGCTGGACCGGCTGGCCGGGCCGGGGGAGTTCGATCTGGCGAAGTTCGTGGTCGGGGCCGAGGGCACGCTGGTCGTGGCGACGCACGCGCTGGTCGACCTGGTGCCCAAACCCCGCCACACCGTCTACGCCGTGGGTCACTTCGACACCACCGCCGCCGCCATCGCCGCCACCGAGGACGCCCTGGCCTGCGAACCCGCCCAGGTCGAGCTCATGGACAAGACGATCCTGGACCTGTCCCGGCAGAAGATCGAGTACGCCGGTCTCGGCGACATCCTCAAGGGCGACCCGGCCGCGCTGCTGTTCGTCTCCTTCAGCGGCGACGACCGCGACCACCTGACCGCCAAGCTCGACGAGGTCAGCCGGTCGTGGAAGCGCAACGGCCACGGCTACCACACCCTGCTCGCCGTCACCCCCGCCGAGCAGACGGCGCTGCTCAAGGTGCGCAAGTCGAGCCTCGGCCTGCTCATGGCGGCCGGCGAGGGCACCCGCAGGCCGCTGGCCTTCGTCGAGGACACCGCGGTCGACCCCAAGCACCTGGCCGAGTACACCGACCGCTTCCGCGGCGTGCTCGACCGGCACGGCCTGACTGCCGGCTTCTACGGCCACTGCTCGGTCGGCTGCCTGCACATCCGCCCGTTCGTCGACCTGGCCGACCCCGAGCAGGTGACGACCATGCGCGCGGTGGCCGTGGAGATCAAGGACCTGGTCGCCGAGTACGGCGGCGTCAACTCCAGCGAGCACGGCGACGGCCTGGCCCGCAGCGAGTTCAACCGGGAGATCTTCGGCCCGGAACTGTACGAGGCGATGCGCTCGGTCAAGCACCTGTTCGACCCCGGGAACGTGCTGAACCCAGGCAAGATCGTCGACGCGCCGCCCATGACCGACAACCTGCGCGACGCGGCCCTGCCACCCGCCGGACCCCTGCGCACCCGGCTGTCGTTCGAGGTGGTCGGCGGCATGCGCGGCGCCGCCGACCGGTGCATGAACATCGGGTTGTGCCGCAAGAGCGGCCCCGGCGTCATGTGCCCGTCCTACGTCGCCACCCGCCAGGAGGAGCACTCCACCCGCGGCCGGGCCAACGCCCTGGTCAAGGCGCTGTCGTCGGCCGACCCCAAGACGGCCTTCGGCGACGAGCGGCTGCACGAGATCCTCGACCTGTGCCTGATGTGCAAGGCCTGCAAGAGCGAGTGCCCGATGAGCGTGGACATGGCCACGCTCAAGGCGGAAGCGCTGTCGCACCACCATGACCAGCACGGCGTGCCCCTGCGCTCGCGGATCTTCGGCGCCATCCGCTCGCTCAACCGGCTCGGCTCGGCCACGGCGCCGCTGTCGAACCTGCCCACCCGGATTCCGCTCGTCCGGCGGCTGCTGGAGCGCACGGTCGGGATCACCGCCGCCCGGCAGTTGCCGCGCTTCCAGCGCGGCAACCTCATCCGCTGGCACAAAGGGCACAAGGGCCGCAAGCAGACCGGCCGCGAGACGCTGACGTTCCTGGCCGACTCCTTCACCACCTACACCGAGCCGCACATCGGCAAGGCGGCGATCGAGCTGCTGGAACGCGCCGGCTGGACGGTCGAGCTGGCCGCCACCGGCTGCTGCGGCCGCTCCAGCCTGTCCAAGGGCCTGCTCGACCAGGCCAAGGCGCAGGCCGGCGCGCTGGTCGCCCACCTGGCCGCCACCGAGGGCCCGATCGTCGGCTGCGAGCCGTCCTGCCTGTTCACCCTGCGCGACGAGCACCGGGCGATGCTGGCCGGCGACGAACGCGTCGACGCGGTCGCCGCCCGGGTCAAGCAGGTGGAGGAACTGCTCACCGAGGCCGTCGGCGCGGGCAGGCTGACGCTGCGCACCGACTCGTGGCTGGCGGGCAAGAGGGTGGTCTTCCACGGCCACTGCCACCAGAAGGCCGAGGTCGGCACCGCCGCCACCATGGCCATGCTCCGGCTCATCCCCGGCGTGGAGGTCGTGGAACTCGACACCGGATGCTGCGGCATGGCCGGCTCCTTCGGCTTCGAGGCCGAGCACTACGAGCTGTCCATGACCGTCGGCTCCGACCGGCTCTTCCCCGCCCTGGCCGCGGAACCGGCCGAGACCGTGGTCGCCGCCACCGGCGTCTCCTGCCGCCAGCAGATCTTCCACGGCTCGGCCCGCCAGGCCTGGCACCCGATCGAACTCCTGCGTGAGGCGGTGGTTCTGACATGAGACTCGTCCGCTACACCCACAAGGACGAGGTACGCACCGGCGTGCTCGTCGGCCACGACATCCACCCCGCCCCCGGGCAAGGACCGGTGGCGGCACTGGAGGAGGTGACGCTGCTGGCGCCCTGCGATCCACGGGTGATCGTCTGCGCCGGCCGCAACTACGGCGTACCGGGCAAGCTTCGCAAACCACGGCTGTTCCTCAAGGCCGCCAACGCCGTCACCGGCCCCGGCGCCGACGTGCGCCGCCCGCACGGGCTGCGCAGGCTGGAGTACGAGGGCGAGCTGGCCGTGGTCATCGGCCGTACCGCCCATCAGGTGCCCAGACGCCACTTCCGCGACTACGTCCTCGGCTACACCTGCGCCAACGACATCACCGCCGACGACTGGCGCAACGACGGGCAATGGGTCAGGGCCAAGAGCGCCGACACCTTCTGCCCGCTCGGCCCCTGGATCGAGACCGACATCGACGACCCGGCCGGACTGCACATCCGCACCCGCGTCAACGGGCTCGTCGTCCAGGACAGCCCCACCGCCGCGATGCTCTTCGGCGTCGGCGAACTCCTCGCCTACGTCACCCGCTGGATCACCCTCAACCCCGGAGACGTCCTGCTGACCGGCAGCCCCGACGGCGTCGGTCCCCTCGCCGCCGGCGACGAGGTCGCGGTGGACATCTCCGGCGTGGGCGTCCTGAGCAACACCGTCCGATAGGAGGCAGGCCACATGCGCTACACCGTCAACTGCTCCATCCTCTTCACCGACCTGCCCGTACTGGAACGCCCGGAGGCCGCCCGCAAGGCCGGCTTCGAGGCCGTGGAGTTCTGGTGGCCGTTCGAGACCGCCGTGCCCGCCGACGCGCAGGTCGACTCGTTCGTACGCGCCGTCCGCGACGCCGGGGTCCAGCTGACCGGGATCAACTTCGCCGCCGGCGACATGCCCGGAGGCGAACGCGGCCTGCTGTCCCACCCGCACCGCGCCGCCGAGTTCCGCGACAACGTGCCGATCGTGGCCGCGATCGGCCGCACGCTCGGCTGCCGCTCCTTCAACGCCCTGTACGGCAACCGCCTCGACGACGTCCCGGAAGAACTCCAGGACGAGACCGCCCTCGCCAACCTGGCGCTGGCCAACGAGGTGGTGGACGGCGTCGTCCTGATCGAGGCGCTCAGCGGCGCCCCGGCCTACCCGCTCAAGACCGCCGCCGAGGCGCTGGCCGTCGTGGCCGCCGTCCCGGGCCTGAAGCTGCTCGCCGACCTCTACCACCTGGCCGTCAACGGCGACGACGTGGACGCGCTGCTGAGCGGCGACGGCTGCGGCCCGGACCGCATCGGCCACGTCCAGATCGCCGACGCGCCGGGCAGAGGCGCGCCCGGCACCGGCGACCTGCCGCTGGCCGCCTGGCTCACCGAGCTCGGCCGGACCGGATACGACGGCTGGATCGGCCTGGAATACAAAGCCACCCCGGGTGAGGACCCCTTCGCCTGGCTCACCTCCGACCACAAGGAACTGCCGTGAGCAACGTGACCGTCATCGGCCTGGGCATCATGGGCGCCCCGATGGCCGCCAACCTCGTCAAGGCCGGATACACCGTCACCGGCGTCAACAAGGAACCGGAGAAGGTCGAGCGGCTGATCGAGCTGGGCGGCCACGGCGCGGGCAGCATCGCGGAAGGCGTGCGCGACGCCGACGTCGTCGTGACCATGCTCCCCGACACCCCCGACGTCGAACTCGTCGCCGCCGACATCGTGGACCACGCCCGCGAGGGCACGCTGTGGATCGACGCCAGCAGCATCAGGCCGGACGCCGCCGCCCGCATGGCCGCCCAGGCGGCCGAGGCCGGGCTGCGCGCGGTGGACGCGCCCGTCTCCGGCGGCGAGCAGGGCGCGATCGACGCCAGCCTGTCCATCATGGTCGGCGGCGCCCCCGCCGACGTCGAGGCGGCCCGGCCCGTCCTGGAAGCGGTCGGCTCCACCGTCGTGCACGTCGGCCCCGCCGGGTCCGGGCAGACGGTCAAGGCCGCCAACCAGCTCATCGTCGCCGGCACCATCGAGCTGGTCGCCGAGGCGATCGTGTTCCTGGAGGCCTACGGCGTCGAGATGGAGGCCGCGGTCAAGGTCCTGTCGGCGGGCCTGGCGGGCAACCGCATCCTGGAGCGCAAGGCCGAGGGCATGCTGAGCCGTACCTTCCAGCCGGGCTTCCGCATCGACCTGCACCACAAGGACCTCGGCATCGTCACCGCGGCCGCCCGGCAGGCGGGCGTGGCCATCCCGGTCGGGGCGGTCCTGGCCCAGCTGATGGGCGCCGCGCGGGCCCAGGGCCACGGGCAGCTCGACCACACCGCCCTGCTGCTGCTCGTCGAGCAGCTCTCGGGCCGCTGAGCGCGAGGAGCGAACCCATGGCACGCATGCGAGCCGTCGACGCCGCGGTCCTGATCCTGGAGCGTGAGAACGCCACCCAGACCTTCGGGGTGCCCGGCGCGGCCATCAACCCGTTCTACTCCGCGATGCGCGCGCACGGCGGCATCAAACACGTCCTGGCCAGGCACGTCGAAGGCGCCGCGCACATGGCCGAGGGCTACACCCGCGCCCGCGCCGGCAACATCGGCGTGTGCGTCGGCACCTCGGGCCCCGCGGGCACCGACATGATCACCGGCCTGTACTCCGCCGCCGCCGACTCCATCCCCATCCTCTGCGTCACCGGCCAGGCGCCGGTCGCCCGCCTGCACAAGGAGGACTTCCAGGCCGTCGACATCGCCGCCATCGCCGGGCCGCTCACCAAGATGGCGTACACCGTCATGGAGGGCGCCCAGGTGCCGGGCGCCTTCCAGCAGGCCTTCCATCTCATGCGTTCGGGACGGCCCGGCCCCGTCCTCATCGACCTGCCGCTCGACGTGCAGCTCACCGAGATCGACTTCGACATCGACACCTACGAGCCGCTGCCCGTCCACCGGCCGGCGGCCACCCGGGCGCAGGCGGAGAAGGTGCTGGCCATGATGGCGGCGGCCGAGCGCCCGGTCATCGTCGCAGGCGGCGGTGTCATCAACGCCGACGCCGGCGACCTGCTGGTCGAGCTGGCCGAACTGCTCGGGGTGCCGGTCATCCCCACGCTCATGGGCTGGGGCAGCATCCCCGACGACCACCCGCTGATGGCCGGCATGGCCGGCCTGCAGACCGCCCACCGCTACGGCAACGCCACCCTGCTGGCCGCCGACTTCGTGCTCGGCATCGGCAACCGGTGGGCCAACCGCCACACCGGCGGGCTCGAGGTCTACCGGCGTGGCCGTACCTTCGTGCACATCGACATCGAGCCCACCCAGATCGGCAGGGTCTTCGCGCCCGACTACGGCGTCGTCTCCGACGCCGGGGCGGCGCTGATCCAGCTCGTCGAGGCGGCCCGCGCCACGCTGCCGCCGGACCGGGGCGTGTGGGCGAAGGAGTGCCAGGAACGCAAGCGCACCCTGCACCGGCGCACCGACTACGACAACGTCCCGATCAAGCCGCAGCGCGTCTACCAGGAGATGAACCTCACCTTCGGCAAGGACGTGCGCTACGTCTCCACGATCGGCCTGTCACAGATCGCCGGCGGGCAGTTCCTGCACGTCTACAAGCCGCGGCACTGGATCAACTGCGGCCAGGCCGGGCCGCTCGGCTGGACGGTGCCCGCCGCGCTGGGCGTGGCCGTGGCCGACCCGGAGGCCACCGTGGTGGCGCTGTCGGGCGACTACGACTTCCAGTTCATGATCGAGGAGCTGGCGGTCGGCGCGCAGTTCAACATCCCCTTCCTCCAGGTGCTGGTCAACAACTCCTACCTCGGGCTGATCCGGCAGGCGCAGCGGGCGTTCGACATGGACTTCCAGGTCAGCCTGGCCTTCGACAACGTCAACGCGCCCGAGCTGGGCGGCTACGGCGTCGACCACGTCAAGGTGGTCGAGGGGCTGGGCTGCAAGGCCATCCGCGTGCACGAGCCCGGGGAACTGGCCGGGGCCTTCGAGGAGGCGCGGAAGATCATGGAGGACCTGCGGGTGCCGGTCGTGGTCGAGGTGATACTCGAACGGGTCACCAACATCGCGATGGGCGCCGACCTCGACGCCATCACGGAGTTCGAGGAGGTCGCCGACGCCGAGATCCTGTCGCGGGGGTGAGCGGCGATGTCCGTGCTGATCGCGCCCGACAAGTTCAAGGGCTCGCTGACGGCCCGTGAGGTGTGCGAGCACCTCGCGGCCGGGATCACCGCGCGCGCTCCCGGCACCCAGGTCGCCGCGCTGCCGGTGGCCGACGGCGGCGAGGGCACGCTGGAGGCCGCGCTGGCCGCCGGGTTCCGCCGCGTCGCCGTCCTGGCCGAGGGGCCTGACGCGCGGCCGGTCGCGACCTCCTACGCCGAGCGCGACGGCGTCGCGGTGATCGAGCTGGCCGACGTGTCCGGGCTGGGCCGCCTGACCGGGCCGCCCGCACCCCGGACCGCCACCAGCTACGGCACCGGCCAGGTCATCCGGGCCGCGCTGGACGGCGGCTGCCGCCGGATCGTGCTCGGCCTGGGCGGCAGCGCCTGCACCGACGGCGGCGCCGGCCTGGCCGAGGCGCTGGGCGCGCGGCTGGAGGGCGTCACCGGGCGCGGCGGCGCGGCCCTGTCCGCCATCGACCGGCTCGACCTGTCACGGCTGCATCCCCGTCTGGGCGAGGTGGAGATCGACATCGCCATCGACGTGGACAACCCCCTGCTCGGCCCGTACGGCGCCGCCGCCGTCTACGGGCCCCAGAAGGGCGCGACCCCACGCGACGTGGCCGACCTGGAGACCGCGCTGTCCCGCTGGTCCCGGGCGGTCGCCGGGGCCACCGGCGTCGAGGCCGCCTGCGTCCCCGGCGCGGGGGCCGCGGGCGGCGTCGGCTACGCGGGAGTGACCATCCTGCGCGGCACGCTCCGCTCCGGTATCGAACTGGTCCTCGACCTCATCGGCTTCCCCGCGCACCTGGCGGCGGCGAAGCTCGTCGTCACCGGGGAGGGCTCGCTCGACCACCAGACCGCCCGCGGCAAGGCGCCCGCCGGGGTCGCCGCGAGGGCGGTCGCCGCGGGCACGCCGGTCGTCGCCGTGGCCGGGCGCTCGCTCCTGCCGCCCGCGGCGATCGAACGGCTCGGCCTCGACCGCGTCTACCCGCTCAGCGCCCTGGAACCGGACGGCCGGCGCTCGATGCGGCGCGCCGGCGCGCTCCTGGAGCTGGTCGGCGGGCAGATCGCCGACGACTGGCTCGCCTGAACGCCCGGCCGGTCCACCCACACCCGGCCGGTCGGGCCGCCGGAAGGCCCAGCCGGATCCCGCTCCCCAGCCCGGCAGGGCCACTCACCGGTGTCCGGCCGGGCCACCCACGCCCGGCCGGACACCGGGTCACCCCAGTGCCCTCCCACCAGTCCGCCGGGTACCGCCCCGGCCGTAGCGGGTGGCCCGGAACTCGTACCGGGGGAGTAGGCGCCGCATCACCGCTGGTGGGACGTCCGCGTAGCCGGGGCTGGACGAAGATTTCCGGCATGAGGTTCCTGCGCATCACGCTCACCCTGCAGACCCTGGTCCTGCTGCTCCAGGCGGTCACCGCCGGCATGTTGCTGTCCTCGCCCGGCGGGCGGGCCGCGCACAGTGTCACGGCCATCGCGGTGGCGGTCGTCGTGCTGGTCAACCTGGTCGCCGCCCTCGTCGCGCGCCGGCGCGCGGCCATCGGGCCCGCCGCCGGCATGCTGGTGCTGACCCTGGCCCAGATGGCGCTCGGCATGGCCCACATGAAGACGCTGCACGTGCCGCTCGGCGTGCTGATGTTCGGCGGCAGCCTGATCCAGACCGTCCAGATCTGGGCGGACCGCCGCCCCGCCGCGGCGGCGGCGTGAACGTCTCGCGGCGGCGGGCGCTGGGGCTGCTCGGTCTGGGGGCGGTCGCGGCGCTGGGCGTCCCGGGGTGTTCGCTGACCGGGCGCACCCCGCTGCCCAAGATCCTCGCCAGTACGGCCCCGCTGCCCCGGCCGTTCGCCGTGCCGCTGCCGCTGCCACCGGTGGCGAAGCCGTACCGCAGCGACGGCACCACCGACTACTACGAGCTCGTCCAGCGCGCGGCCGAGGCGGACATCCTGCCCGGCTTGCGCACCCCGATCTGGGGCTACGACGGGAAGTTCCCCGGCCCCACCGTCCGGGCGCGCAGCGGCCGGCGGACCGTCGTGCGCGTGCGCAACACGCTGGGCGCGCCGACCGTCACCCACCTGCACGGCGGGCACACCCCGCCGGAGTCCGACGGCTTCCCGACCGACCTGGTCGCGCCGGGTACCCAGCGCGACTACGTCTTCCCGCTGGAGCAGCGGGCGGCCACGCTCTGGTACCACGACCACACCATGGACCACACCGGCCCGCAGGTCTGGCGCGGCCTGGCCGGGTTCTTCCTGGTGGGCGACGAGGAGGAGGCGGCGCTGCCGCTGCCCTCCGGCGAGCGCGACGTGCCGCTGATGATCTGTGACCGCGCCTTCCACACCGACGGCACCATGCCCTACCCGGTGCGCGACAACGGGCCCGGCGCCCGCGAGGCGTTCATGGGCGGTCTGCTCGGCGACGTCATCCTGGTCAACGGCGCCCCGTGGCCGGATCTCGCGGTCGACCGGGCCCGCTACCGGCTGCGGCTGCTCAACGGCTCCAACGCCCGCACCTACGAGCTCGCCCTGCCGCCCGGCGGCAAGATGGTGGTGATCGGCAGCGACGGCGGCCTGCTGGCCGCCCCCCACCCCGTCGAGCAGGTACGGCTGGCGCCGGGCGAGCGGGCCGACGTGGTGGTGGACTTCGCCGCCTACCGCGTCGGCGAGCACGTCGAGCTGCGCAACCTCCTCGGCGAGGAGGGCCCGCAGGCGCGGGTGATGCGGTTCACCGTCGCCCGCGAGGCTCGTGACGACTCCGCGATCCCCCAGACGCTCTCCCGGATCGAGCGCCTCGACCCGGTCACGGCCGCGGTGACCCGCGACTTCTCCTTCACCAGCGGCACCCTGCACGGCCACACCGGCTGGATGATCAACGACAAGCCCTTCGACGTACGCCGCGTCGATGCCAGGCCCAAGCTCGGCCAGGTCGAGATCTGGCGGCTGACCAGCGACGTCTCCCACCCGGTGCACCTGCACCTGGCGCCCTTCCAGGTGCTGTCGGCCGGCGGCGAGCGCCCCGAGGGCCCGCCGGCCTGGAAGGACACGGTCGAGCTGCGCGAGACGCAGACCGTGGAGATCATCACCCGCTTCACCGGCTACCGCGGCCGGTATGTCATGCACTGCCACAACCTGGAACACGAGGACATGGCCATGATGAGCACCTTCGAGGTGGTGTGAGCGGGTAAGCCGGACAGCCATACGATTTCTCGTACTGGTGAGCCGTACCGTACGGAGATACGATCGCGGCGTGAGTTCAACATCCGTCCCCTCACGCCGCCGCAGGGTCGGCGGTGGCCGCCGGGCAGAGGTGCTCGACGTGGTCGTCGCCGTCCTGTCCGAGCGCGGTTACGAGCACACGCGTTTCACCGACGTCGCCAAGATGGCGGGGGTGGCGGTGAGCACGTTGCAGTTCTACTTCGGCTCGCGTGACGACATGCTCGTCGAGGCGCTGCACCACTCCACGGAACGGGAGGTCGCCCGCCTGGAGCAGGCGGGCCATCAGGAGCCGACGCCGTGGCTGCGCCTGGTCGCGCTCGTGGACGGAGGGCTGGCGCCGATGCCGATCGGCACCTGGCGCATGCTGATGGAGTTCTGGCACGCGGCGGTGCACGATCCCGAGCTGCGTTCGCACAGCGTGAGCCTGCAGCAGCGCTACCGGCGGCCGTTCGCCGAGGCCATCCGCGACGGCGTCGAACAAGGCGAGTTCCGCGTGGCCGACGACGTCGAGGACGTGGTGACGGCGCTCATCGCGCTGCTTGACGGGCTGGTCATCCCGCGCGTCCTCGACCATGACTACTTCGACG
Organism: Nonomuraea sp. NPDC059007; assembly: GCF_042740555.1. Taxonomy (NCBI): domain Bacteria; kingdom Bacillati; phylum Actinomycetota; class Actinomycetes; order Streptosporangiales; family Streptosporangiaceae; genus Nonomuraea; species Nonomuraea sp. NPDC059007. The sequence goes on from NZ_JBHYJD010000083.1 coordinate 13,011, forward strand.
CCGGCCGGTTGCGCGTCGTTGTCCTGCGGCAGCTCCGCGCGCTTCTCGGAGTCGCCGATCCATGAGTCAGCACGGACAGGAATGAGGAGGGGTACGCGTGCTCAGTCCGGTCGTTTCCGGCGCACCCGCATTGGTGGACATCGCCACCGCGAATCGCGCGGCGACATGCGACTTCTATTCCGGTCTCTTCGGCTGGACCTATGTGCCGGCGGGCGACTACGTCTACGCCGAGCTCGACGGTGACGTCGTGGCCGGCGTCCGCGACGGCGAGCAGGCCGTATGGACGCTCTACGTGCACGCCGGCGCCGTGGAGACGGCGGCCAAGGGCATCGAGGAGGCCGGCGGGCAGATCGTCTTCGGCCCGCACCTGGCTCCCGGGCAGGGGGAGGCGCTCGTCGCCGCCGACCCGGCGGGCGCGGTCTTCGGCCTGTGGCGCGCCGACGGTCCCGGCGGCTTCGGCGGCTTCGGCGTGGGCAGGCCGGGCACGCTGACCTGGGCGGAGCTGCGTACCATCGACGGCGGGCGCATCGACGCGTTCTACGGGCGGCTGTTCGGCTACGAGCAGCGGCAGATCGGCGACGGGCGGCACTTCGACTACACGGTCTGGTCGGCCGGCGGGCAGACCCGGCTGGGCCGTCACGCGGACAAGTCCTACGTCCTGCCGTACTGGCTCGTGTACTTCGCGGTCGATCCGGCCGTGGGCACGGACGCGACGGTGGTACGCGTGACCGACCTCGGCGGATCGGTGATCGGCGATCCCATCGACGTCTCCACCGGACGGATGGCTCTGGTGGCCGACGTCTCGGGGGCCGTGTTCGCGCTCATCGACGACGCGCGGCCGAGGGCTTCGTAGGCGTCGGCCGCGGTGCGTGCCGTGTGAGGCGTCCCCGGGTGGCGACCGCAGCCGCCGCCCGGGGATCAACGTGCGCGTGATCCGCACATCTTCCCGCAGAATCCTGCACGCGGCGGTTCTAAGGTGGGCCGGTGATCTCCAAACCCGTCCTGGCGGCCGTCCCGCTGGCCGTGATCGCGCTCGGCGTCGCGCTGCACACCGGCTGGCTGGTGACGCGGTTCTGGATCCTGGCGCTGCCGCTGCTGGCCCTGATCCTCGTACTGCTGGTGACGTTGTTCGGCCTGGCGATCTGGCGGGCTGGGCGGGACGCGCGCCGCTGGCCGGTGGTGGCCACGGCCCTGCTGGCGCTGGCCGGTCTGGGCGGGGCGCTCTTCCTGCATCTGGAGCCGCAGGCGCGGGCCCGGGTGCGGTTCTGGGTGGAACGGCCGGCCTTCGCTGTCGCCGCCGAGACGCGGGTCCCGGAGGGGGAGTACTACGGGGCCGAACTGCCGGCCGGGATCTGCTTCGTCTCGGCCAACTGCCGCGTCGCGGTGATCGGCACCAGCGGCGGGCGGCCGGTCCGGTTCGTGCCCGACTGGATCGGCGTTCCGGACGACGCCGTCGGATACGGGCACTTCACCGGGCGGCCGGAGGCGGGTCCCTACGACGGGTTCGGCACGAGCCTGTGCCCGTCCTTCGAGCTGGCCGGCGGATGGTGGTGGCTCGGGCGCTGCTGACCGCTGAATTATTTGGAAACTTTCCTAAAAGAAAGCGTTGACGCACCTGGTGAGAGCGCCTACCTTCGCGCACAAGAGCGCATTATCACCCCCCTTGGATGGCGAACCATGCGTAAGCGAGCGCGTCTGTCCTTAGCCGCCGTGGCGGCCTCGATGGCCCTGGTCGCGGCGACCCTCGCCGGATCCGCCGCGGCGGCCGTCGACCACGAAACCTGCCGCCCCGACGGGCTCCACCGAACGCCCGGCGTCAGCGTCCCCTACTGCTCCGCCTACGACGAGCAGGGCCGCGAGAGCATGGGCGCGAACCATCCGCGCCGTGTGATCGGCTACTTCACCGGCTGGCGCCACGGCGGGAACGGCCAGCCCGCCTACCTCGCCCAGAACATCCCGTGGCCGAAGATCACGCACATCAACTACGCCTTCGCCCACGTGGGCGCGGACAACAAGATCTCGGTGGGCGCCGACTCGGCCACCAACCCGGCCACCGGGCTGGACCTGGCGGGCAACGACCCGGCCCTGCCGTACAAGGGGCACTTCAACGCGCTCACCACGCTCAAGAGGGCCAACCCGCACGTCAAGACGCTGATCAGCGTCGGCGGGTGGGCCGAGACGGGCGGGTACCTCGACGCGAACGGCAACCGGGTGGCCTCCGGCGGCTTCTACACGATGACCGACAGCCAGGCCGCGATCGACACCTTCGCCGACTCCGCCGTCGCCTTCATCCGGAAGTACGGCTTCAACGGGGTCGACATCGACTACGAGTACCCCACCTCGATGAAGGACGCCGGCAACCCGGCCGACTGGCAGATCGCCAACGCCCGGCGCGGCCGGCTCATGCAGGGGTACGCGGCGCTGATGAAGACGCTGCGCGACCGGCTGGACAGGGCCGCCGCGGCCGACGGGAAGTACTACCAGCTCACCGCGGCCGTGCCCGCCTCCGGGTATCTGCTGCGCGGCATGGAGACCTTCCAGGTCACCCAGTACCTGGACTTCCTCAACATCATGTCCTACGACCTGCACGGCGCCTGGAACGAGTTCGTCGGCCCGAACGCCGCGCTCTACGACGACGGCAAGGACGCCGAGCTGGCCAAGTGGGGCGTCTACACCACCTCCCAGTACGGCGGCATCGGCTACCTCAACACCGACTGGTCCTACCACTACTACCGCGGCGCCCTGCCGCCCGGCCGGATCAACATCGGCGTGCCGTACTACACCCGCGGCTGGAAGAACGTCACCGGCGGAACCTCCGGCCTGTGGGGCAAGTCGGTCGGCACCACGTGCCCGACCGGCCTGACCACCTGCGGCGACGGCGCCACCGGCATCGACAACCTGTGGCACGACAAGGAGGACGGCCGCGAGGTGGGCGCCGGGTCCAACCCGATGTGGCACGCCAAGAACCTCGAACGCGGCATCGCCGGCTCCTACCTGGGCGCGTACGGCGTCACCGAGGGCATCACCGGCACCTACACCCGCAACTACGACACCACCCTCGTCGCCCCGTGGCTCTGGAACAGCGGCAAGAAGGTGTTCCTGTCCACCGAGGACGAGCAGTCGCTCAAGGCCAAGGCCGAGTACGTCAGGGACAAGGGCCTCGGCGGCATCATGATCTGGGAACTGGCCGGCGACTACAAGTGGACCGGCAGCGAGTACTTCATGGGCGACACGCTGACCACGCTGGTGCACGACACGCTCAAGACGGCGGCGCCGTACACCGCGACCAGGGCGAAGACGGCGCTGCCCGCGGAGAAGATCGACGTGGGCTTCGCCGCGGAGCAGTTCCCCGTCGGCGACAGCAACTACCCGATCAGCCCCAAGCTCAAGATCACCAACAGGTCGGCGTTCACGCTGCCCGGCGGCACCGAGTTCCAGTGGGACTACGCGACCGCCTCGCCGCCGAACGCCAAGGACCAGTCCGGGTTCGGGCTGCGGGTGATCAGCAGCGAGCACACCGGGGCCAACAACATCGGCGGGCTCAAGGGTGACTACCACCGCGTCTCGGTGAAGCTGCCCACCTGGCAGACGCTCGCCCCCGGCGCCTCGGTGACCATGGACTACGTCTACTACCTGCCCGCGCCGGGCCCGAACAACTTCACCGTCACCTTCGGCGGCAAGAGCTACGGCGTGGTCCAGGACCTGGCCCGCGGCGGGGGTGTGGTGACCCCGTCGCCGACCCCGACGGTCACGCCGACCGGCGGCACCTGCACCGATCCGGCGTGGGAGGCCGGGAAGGTGTACAACGGCGGCCAGCGCGTCTCCCACAACGGCCGTGCCTATGAGGCCCGCTGGTGGACGCAGGGCAACCAGCCCGGCACCAACGACGTGTGGCGCGACCTGGGCGCCTGCGCCGGCACCCCGACCGCGACCCCGACCGCGACGGTGACTCCCACGCCGACGGCCACTCCCAGCCCGACGGCGACCCCCACCCCGACGGCCACGCCCACGCCCAGCGTGACCTACACCGGCGGCACACCTGAGTGGGCGCCCGGCGTCAGCTACCAGACCGGTGCCATGGTGCGTTACCAGGGCATCACCTACCGGTGCAGGCAGGGGCACACCTCCCAGGTCGGCTGGGAGCCCACCAACCTCTTCGCGCTCTGGCAGCCCATGTAGTCCCGCGAGGGCCCGGCTCCGGCCGGGCCCTCGGCTAGCTCACGCAGTCCTGCCAGAGCACGGCGATCGACAGCTGTTCGAGCTTTTTCTTGCCGACGAAGAAGGTGTAGTACGCCTTGGGGTTGCCGGGCACGCGGACGTACGGGTTCAGCCCGCGCGGTGTCCTCACCTTCGGGTAGGCCCGCCTGATCTGCCGCATCGTGGCGCCGATCCCGATGCCCTCCGGCGTTCTCATGCCCTTGCCCGCGAAGATGACGGCCACGCCGCGCTTCTTGGAGATGTAGAGCCCGACGCTGTTCTTGCCCGTCGGATGGGCCTTCAGATCCCAGCCGGAGCAGCTGCTGTGCTTGTCGCGCCACTTGAGAACGACCGTTCCGGTGGCCTTGGCCCGCTTGGCGGTCATGCCGAGCTTGAGCTTGCCGACGCCGTACGGTCCGAGGGTGGGCCCGGAGGCGAGCGCGGGGGTGCCCGAGAGCAGCAGCGCCCCGCCGGCCAGGGCAGCGATGAGCATCTTCATGGCGTTCTTCCTTCCGGTGGTCGCGTGCCGTACGCAGGGTTGGAGTGCCACGGCCGGGTGGAGGTTCGGCTCCATGCCGGTCGGGTCTACGCCGGCCCTGCCGTGCGGAATCCGCAGTTGCCGCTGCTGGAGCCGGGGAAGCCGGCGGAGCGGGCGGCGACGCGGTAGCGGTGGCAGTAGGAGTCGTGGCACAGGTACGACCCGCCCCTGATCACCTTCCGCTCACCGGCGGGCGGGCCTTCCGGGTCGGCCCGCGCGGCATCGGCGTAGGCCGTGGCGGAGAACCAGTCGGCACACCATTCCCACACGTTTCCCGCCATCTCATACAGTCCGTAGCCGTTGGCGGGGAAGGAGCGGACGGGGGCGGTCGCCAGCCAGCCGTCCTCGCCGGTGTTGTCGTGCGGGAACGAGCCCTGCCAGATGTTGCACATCCACCGGCCGCCGGGCGTGAGCTCCTGGCCCCAGGCGAACCGGCGCTGGGACAGGCCGCCGCGGGCGGCGTACTCCCACTGGGCCTCGGTCGGCAGGCGCCGTCCCGCCCACGCGCAGTAGGCGGCGGCGTCGTTCCAGGAGACGTGGACGACGGGGTGGCCGGGCTCGGCCTCCGACAGCGGCCCGAAGGGGTGGCGCCAGTCGGCCCCGGCGACCGTGGCCCACCAGAGAACCTCCGGGTCGAAGCCGAGGATGTCGGCGCGGGTGGCGGCGACGGCCAGGCGGAAGACCGCGGAGTGGCCGGCCCGCTCGGCGTCCGTGCGGTAGCCGGTGGCCCGGGTGAACGCCTCGAACATGGCGACGGTGACCGCGGTGGCGTCCATCGGGAAGGGCGCCAGCCGTACCGGATGGACCGGGGTCTCCCCGTCGGCGGGATAGCCCTCGCCGAAGGCGTCGCCCATGAGGAACGTGCCGCCGGGGAGCGCCACGTCGTCGTGGGCGATCGGGACCGGCGAGGGGGCCGGGAGGGCACGCGGGCCGGTGGTCTGTCCCGTCACCGGCGCGCAACAGGGCATTGACGGCTCCATGGCAGGAGTATATGAATCAACTCACATAAGTGCATCTGCACATAGGAGACTTCGTTGAGGTTCGAGTACGTCCTGCTGGCGTTGCTGGCCGGCCGCCCGTTCAGTGGCTACGACCTGCGCAAGTGGCTGGAGGTGGAGGGGCAGTTCGTCCGCTCGCGCGCCCACCACAGCCAGATCTACCGGCTGCTGGCCCGGATGGTCGCCGACGGATGGGTGGAGTTCGAGGTCGACCCGCGGGAGGGCCGGCCCGACGCGAAGGTCTACCGGCTGACCCCCCACGGCGAGCGGGTGCTGCTGGAGTGGGTCCGCTCGCCCTACGAGCCGTCGAGCCGTTTCCAGGACGCGGACTTCACCGCCCGGTTCGGCTTCGCCGTGGCGCTCGACCGGCAGGCGGCGCTGGAGATGCTCCGCGTCGAGCTGGCCTACCGGTACGAGCAGGTCGCCCGCAGCCGGCACCGCGACAGGACCCTGCGCTTCGAGAACGCGCTGCCCCAGCTCGATCAGGCGAGCGCGCAGGAGGTCTTCGACCGCATGCACGACTACGGCGCCGCCGCCATGGACGCGTGGGTGGCGTGGCTGGAGGAGACGCGGACGTGGCTGGAGGCCCGATGAAAGCGATCATGGTGATGTTCGACAGCCTGAACCGGCACATGCTGCCGCCCTACGGCGGAGACTGGACGCACGCGCCGAACTTCGCCCGGCTGGCCGAGCGGGCGGTGAGCTTCGACAACTGCTACGCCGGTTCGATGCCGTGCATGCCGGCCCGCCGCGAGATCCACACCGGCCGCTACAACTTCCTGCACCGAAGCTGGGGCCCGCTGGAGCCGTTCGACGACTCGATGCCGGAACTGCTCAAGCAGAACGGCGTCTACACGCACCTGGTCAGCGACCACCCGCACTACTGGGAGGACGGCGGCGCCACCTATCACGGCCGCTACAACACCTGGGAGTTCTTCCGCGGCCAGGAGGGCGATCCGTGGAAGGGCCGGGTGGCCGATCCGGAGACGCCCGAGGACCTCAAGCGCGTGCGCCACACGATCTACCGCCAGGACTGGGTCAACCGCCCGTACATGGACACCGAGGCGAAACACCCGCAGACGCTGACCTTCGACGCCGGGCTGGAGTTCGTCAGGACCAACGCCGCGCAGGACCGCTGGTTCGTCCAGATCGAGACCTTCGACCCGCACGAGCCCTTCTTCACCCACAAGCGGTACAAGGACCTCTACCCGCACGACTACGACGGCCCGCACTTCGACTGGCCCGACTACAAGCGGGTGACCGAGACGCCGCGGCAGGTGGACCACGCCCGCTACGAGTACGCGGCTCTGCTGTCGATGTGCGACCACTCCCTGGGCCGGGTGCTGGACACCATGGACGAGCTGGGCCTGTGGGAGGACACGCTGCTGATCGTCTGCACCGACCACGGGCTGCTGCTGGGGGAGAAGGGCTGGTGGGGCAAGTCGGTCCAGCCCTGGTACAACGAGCTGGTCCACCTGCCGCTGTTCGTGTGGGACCCGCGCGCCGCCGCCGCGGGCGAGCGGCGCGACGCGCTCGTGCAGACCATCGACCTGGCGCCCACGCTGCTGGAGTACTTCGGCCTCGACCGGCCGGCCGACATGCAGGGCATCCCCCTCAACTCCGGGACCACCAGGCGGGCCGGCCTCTTCGGCATCCACGGCGGCCACGTCAACGTCACCGACGGCCGCTACGTCTACATGCGCGCGCCCGCCTCTGCCGCCAACGAGCCCCTGCACGAGCACACCCTCATGCCCACGCACATGCGCGGCCGCTTCTCGCCCGCCGAGCTGGCGAACATCGAGCTGGCGGAGCCGTTCGCCTTCACCAAGGGGGTGCGCACGATCCGGGTGGCGGGCCGTACCTTCGTCGACGCCCACCACTTCGGCACGCTCCTGTACGACCTGGAGACCGACCCCGAGCAGCGCGCGCCCCTCGTCGACGACGCGGCCGAGCTGCGCATGGCCGGTCTGCTGGTCGAGCTGATGCGGGCCGGCGACGCGCCCGCCGGCCAGTTCGAGCGGCTCGGGCTCCCCGTCACCGGCGCGGTCACGGAGGAACACCTGCTGGTACGCGCCCAGCTCGACCGGGCCGAGCGGAGCGCCCAGCCCCTTCCCCGGCCCGAGGACTACCCCGAGGGCAGGCTGTCGCTGCGCACCCCGGTCAAGGCGCTGATCGCCGACCCGGTCGCCGTCGAGGTCCTGCGCAGGCACGTGCCCGGCATCGTCGACTCCGAGCTGCTGCAGATGCTCGGCGCCACCCCGCTGATCGACGTCGCGGCGATGGCCGGCGGGCTGCTCCCACCTCCCAGACTCCGCGCGATCGCGGAAGAGCTCGCCGAGCTCTGAGCCGGTGACGGGGCGGCCACCCCGTCACCGGCGAACACCTTTCCTCCTCCTCGCAGAAAGAGGTGGCGTGATGTCTCAGGCTACCCAACAAGCGCCCGCCGAGATCCGCGGACGATGGCGTCAGCTGTCGCTGCTGGGCGGCGCGATGCTCGTCGACAGCACCGAAGCCAGCTTGGTCAACAGTCTCTTCCCGGTGATCCGGCAGTCGCTGGGGCTCTCGCTCGGCGCGCTCGGCATCCTCACCGCCGCCGGCAAGATCGTCGGTGTGTTCACGGGGCCGTTGTGGGTGTGGGTCGCCCGCCGCTGGTCGCGCAAGAACGTCCTCGTCGTGGCCACGGGGCTGTGGGGCGTGTGGGGCATCGCCGCCGGCTTCTCCCAGAACTTCGCCCAGTTGCTGATCTTCTACACCATCCTCGCCGCCGGGTACGCCGCCGCGCACCCGATCATCACCGAGATCATCGGCGACCTGTTCGACGGCTCCGCGCGCGGAAAGGCCGTCGGGCTGCTCTACGGCGTGATCGCGCTGGCCGGATCGGTCCTCGGTCCCGTCAAGGGCCAGCTCGCCAACGTCGGCGACGGCTGGCGCTGGGGGCTGTGGGGCATCGGCGCCTTCAACGTGCTGCTCGGCGTCGGCATCTGGCTGTGGTTTCGCGACCCGGGCATCGGGGCCGCCGAGCGGCAGCTCGCCGACCTCGACCCCGAGATGCGCGCCGCCCAGTCCAGGCTCACCTGGACCAAGGCGCTGGCGCTGCTGCGCATCCCCAGCTTCGGCATCCTGCTCGGCTCCCGTCTGCTGTCGGGCCACCTGCTCGTGGGGGCGTTCGGCGTGGTCTTCCTCGTCGACGTGTACGGCTTCAGCACCGCCGTGGCCTCCATCGTGCTGCTGCCGTTCGGCGTCGGCTACTTCCTGGGCAACGTGGCCGGCGGCTTCCTGGGCGACTGGGCCGCCCGGCGCAGCCCTCGCTACGGCCTGGTCGCCGTGCTGCAGGCCGCCCAGTTCGGCTTCGCGGCGGCCGCCTTCCTCGGCACCCAGATCGCGTTCGCGTCCATCGTGCCGTTCGCGGCGTTCTTCGGGCTGATGGGCGCCACGCAGGGCGTCAACCCCGGCATCAACCGGCCGATGGTCATGGCGATCACGCCTCCCGAGCTGAGGGGCGCGGCCTTCGCCATCTACATCTCGATCTTCGAGGCGATCGGCTGGGCCGCCTTCAGCCTCGGCGCCGGCTTCCTCGGCGACGTCTTCGGGCTCAAGCAGGTCTTCCTGTGGATTCTGGTCCTGCTGATGCTGGCCAACGGGGCGTACCTCACGCTCCTCTACCGCCCGTACGCCCGCGACGTGGACCGCCTCCAGCACGAACTGGACGCCCGGCGGGCCGCGGCCCTCAGCGGCTGAGAGCGGGCTGCAGCCGCCGTGCAAGCGATGACTGATCGACTGGCGGCCTCGGAACGGAGGGAAGTGCATTGGGATCGATCGTCTTCGGCACCTGCGCCGCCATCGCCGCGCTCGTCGGCGTGATCCTGTTCGTCAGGTTGCGGCGCAAGCCGCAGACCCGGGTGGGGGCGTACGCCGGCGCGGCGATCCTCTTCCTGGGCGCGGGGGTGCTCACCATGGGGTCCATCTCGTTCGCGAGCCTGGAGTCGGCCGCGCTGGTGACCTTCACGCCGGAGGAGCGCGCGGCGGCGGTGCCGTGTGAGGCGGCGGTGCTGGGGGCCGAGGAGACGGGCAACAAGCACAACGGCCGCTACGTCTGGCTGCTCCGGCTCCGCGTGACGCCGCGGACCGGCGACCCGTACGAGATCGAGCGCACGGTGCGGCTCACCTCGTCCATGGGCGAACGCCTGGAACGGGGCGGCGCCGTGTTCCCCTGCCTGATGACTCCGGCCGACCGCACCAAGATCGAGATCCCGGCCCTGGCCTGACCGACTGGTTGACACCTGCCTCCTGTCGTGTTGTTATAGGTTCTAACAAACACGAGATCTAGTAACGGAGGTTGCGATGGGCACCGAGGAACTCGTCGAGGTCGTCCTGCCGGGCAAGGTCGAGCCGGAGGGGCTGCGGATCCGGCACGGGCAGGTGCCCGTCGCCGGACCCGGTCAGGTTCTGATCCGGATGGAGGCGACCGGCGTCTCCTTCGCCGAGCAGCAGATGCGCCGCGGGCGCTACTACGACCAGCCGGCGTTCCCGTTCGTGCCCGGCTACGACCTGGTCGGCACGGTGGTGGACACCGGCGCGGGCGTGGAGCCCGGTCTGGCCGGTGTCCGGGTCGCGGCGCTGGTCAAGGTCGGGGGCTGGGCCAGCCACGTGCTCGTGGACGCGGCGGACGTGGTGCCGGTGCCCGACGGGATCGGCGCCGCGCAGGCGGAGACCCTCGTCGTCAACGGCATCACCGCCTGGCAGATGCTGCACCGCAAGGCCCGCGTCCGCGCCGGGCAGACCATCCTCGTGCACGGCGCCAACGGCGGCGTCGGCTCGGTGCTCGTCCAGCTCGCGCGGGCCGCGGGCGTCCACGTCATCGGCACCGCCTCCGCCCGCCACCACGACGCCCTGCGGGCCCAGGGCGTCGTGCCCGTCGACTACCGCGCCGGCGACGTCGCCGCGCGCGTGCGCGAACTCGCCCCCGGCGGGGTGGACGCCGTCTTCGACCACGTCGGCGGGCGCGGCATCGTCGACTCCTGGCGGTTGCTCGCCCCCGGCGGCACCCTCGTCTCCTACGGCAGCGCCTCCACCCGCGACGACGAGGGGTCCAAGCAGTGGCCCGTTCTCAAGCTGCTCGGCCGGGTCTGGCTGTGGAACGCCCTGCCCAACCGGCGCCACGCGTACTTCTACAACGCCTGGGCGGGGCACGCCCTGGCCAAGGACCGGTTCCGGGCGCGGCTGCGCGCCGACCTCACCCAGGTCTTCGCCGCGCTCCAGCGTGGTGACATCACCGCCCGGATCGCCGCCCAGCTGCCCCTGGCCCGTGTCGCCGACGCCCTGCGGCTGGCCGAGTCCGGCACCGTCGCCGGGAAGGTCGTGCTGACGCCGTAGCCCGGCGGGGCCGTCCGCCTCAGCTAGGGTACGGCTCGCGCAGCCTCGCCAGCCGTCCCTCCTCGTGGATGCGCCGGGTGGCGGCGCGTCCGGGGTAGCAGCGCATGAACATGTTCGTGAAGTGCGTCCCGTAGTGCAGCGGCGGGCCGCCGCACGGGTCATCGAGCGAGCGGCCGAAGCTCGGCTCGTGGAAGTACGCCATCGCGAACCGCTCACGATCGGCCAGCGCCACCTTGTGCGGCGTGGACAGCAGGTAGCCGCCGGTCAGGAACTGCAGGATGTCGCCGGGAAACACGGTGAACACCCGCGGCACCGGCCGGACGAAGATCCACGGCGGCTCGTCCTCGTACAGGCCGGCGGTGCTCTCCGCCTCCAGCCAGTTGCGCGGCCGCTTCTCGCCCTCGACCGGCGGCCGGATGTACAGGCCGCCGACCTCGTCCTGCGCGGCGATCACCAGCAGACCGTAGTCGGTGTGGGCGCCGATGCCGCGCGCGGTCCGCGCGGAGCGCGGCGGGAAGCGCAGTACCCGCATGTGGTGCCAGCCGCCCGTGGTGTGCGCGGTCAGCGTGTCCGGCCCGCCCAGCCCGAGACCCAGGGCCGCCAGCCGCAGCAGCCGCTCGCCGATCGAGCCGAGCGCGGCCGTGAACGTCTCCATCCGCCGCTGGTAGTGCGGGCCCGGCCAGGGCACGGGGCCGTGGCAGGGCCAGCGCTCGCGTACCCGCGCGTCGTGCACCGGTACGTCCGGGCAGACGGTGAAGATCTCGGAGTAGTCGGTCTCGCCCGCGGTGACCTCCTCGCCCGAGGCGACGTAGCCGCTGTAGCTCAGGTCGCTGACATAGCTGGACTTCTCCGGCAGTGACAGGGAGAAGAACTCCCTGCTCGCCTCGAACGCCGCGAGCGCCGTCTCGTGCTGGGGCGCGGTGGCGGCGACCTGGAAGATGCCGTCCCTGCGCCACGCCGCGATCATGGTACGGCCGAGCTCCAGGTCCGCCCGCGTCCCGGTGATGGCCTCCGGCAGGCTGAACGTGCTCAGTTCGATCATCTCGTCCCCCTCGCTGGAGCGGTGTGCGATTCGGCCACCTGTACGCGGACCGCCCCCCGCCCAGCCGGCCCGATCCGGCCGGCTGCGCCCAGCGGTCGAACTCCCGCGCCCGGCGGCAGTCGCCCCGCGCCCGGCGGCAGCCATCCCGCGCCATCCCGCGCCATCCCGCGCCGGACGGCGCCACACCGGCTCCCAGCGGCGTCCGTCAGTGGAGGCCGGGGTTCTCAAGGGTCTTCGTGCGCCGGCCGTACCGGCTGGAGCGCAGGGCGGTGGCGACGAGGACGGCGGCGAGCACGACCAGGGCGGCGCAGATGACCAGGGCGAACGCGTAGCCGCGCTGGGCGGCCAGCGTCACCAGCAGCGCGATGCCCACCGCCCCGCTGACCTGCTGCACCGAGGTGAGGACGGCCGAGCCGACCCCGGCGTCCTCCGAGGTGGTGCCCGAGACGGCGGCGGTGGTCAGGGCGGGCAGGCTCAGGCCGCAGCCGAGGCTGGTGACCAGCATCCCGGGCAGGACGCCGCTCGCATAGGCGTCACCGGGTGCCACCCCGGACAACAGCAGCAGCCCGGCCGCGCTGACCGTCAACGCGACCAGGAGCGCGGGCCGCGTCCCGAACCGGGTCACCGCGCGGGACGACAGCCACATCCCGGCCAGGATCCCGCCCCCGTAGGGCAGGTACGCCACGCCGGCCACCAGCGGGCTGTACCCGAGCCGCGTCTGCAGGTGGACCATCAGCAGGAAGGCCATCGCGTAGAAGGCGGCCGAGAACAGCAGGGTCGCGAGGTTGGCCACGGCCCGGATGCGGACCGCCAGGAACGCCAGGGGCACGAGCGGCTGCGCCGTACGGGACTCGACCGCCAGGAAGGCCGCCGCCAGCAGCACGGCCAGCAGCAGCGGGAGCAGGACCGCCGACGAGACCCAGCCCGCGTGCTCGGCCTGGAGCAGCCCGTAGACCAGCGCGAGCACCGCCGCGGTGCCCAGCAGGGCGCCGGGGACGTCCAGCCGGGCCCCGCGCGCGGCCCGGCTCTCGCCGACCAGGCGGGGGACGAGCACCAGGGCCAGCGCCGCCACGGGCAGGTTGATCAGGAAGATCCAGCGCCACGACGTCAGATCGGTCAGCACCCCCGAGATCACCAGCCCCATCGTGCCGCCCAGGGCCGCGATGGCGCCCCAGACGCCGACCGCCCTGGCCCGTTCGCCCTCGCCGGGGAACATCAACGTGATCAGCGACAGCGCGGCCGGGCTGGCCAGCGCGGAGCCCATGCCCTGCGCGAACCTGGCCGCCACCAGTTGCCACGGCTCCTGGGCGATGCCGCACACCAGGCTGGCCACGCCGAACGCGGCGACCCCGATGAGGAACGCCCGCCGCCTGCCCAGCAGATCGGCGGCCCGCCCGGACAGCAGCAGGAAGCCGCCGAAGGCGAGGAAGTAGGCGTTGACCACCCAGGACAGCCCGGCGGCGGTGAAGCCGAGTTCGCCGCGGATGGCGGGCAGGGCGACGTTCACCACGGTGTCGTCGAGGACGAGCATGAACTGCACGACGCACAGAACGGCCAGTGCGGGGGTTTTCTTCGTCATCCGACGACGCTAGGCGCGGGCCGCCGATGGCCGCAATCCGCGATGGGGCCAGTTGATAGCGCGCTGAGGACATAGGCTGGCCCGCATGAAGACCGAGGTGCCGCCCGGCGTCGGCGCGATCGTGGTCGGGCACTTCCCGCTGTCGTCGGGAGAGTGGATCCCGCCGCACACCCACACGCACCACCAGATCGCCTGGACGCGGCGCGGGGTGGTCGGGGTGGCTGTGGGCGACTCCTACTGGGTGCTGCCGCCGACCGTCGCGCTGTGGATACCGGCCGGGGTGGAGCACCGCACCGGAGCGACTCGTGACGCGGTGCTGTGCGGCCTCTACCTGGCGCCGGAGCGCTGCGCCCTGGACTGGCCGGAGCCCACGCCGGTGGGAGTGGACGGGCTGTTGGCCCATCTGTTCACCTACCTGGGGCGCGACGACCTGGCCGACGGTCCGCGGCTGCGGGCCGAGGCGGTCGTGCTCGACCTGCTGCGGCCGCTGCCCGCGCTGCCCATCGACGTGCCGCGCCCGCGTGAGGAGCGGGTGCGGGCCGTGGCCGACGCGCTGATCGCCGATCCGGCCGACGCGCGCGGCCTGGAGGCGCACGCGCGGGCCGCGGGGGTGAGCCGGCGTACGCTCACGCGGTTGTTCGTCCAGGACACCGGGATGAGCTTCGAGCGCTGGCGGACGCATCTGCGGTTGCGGGCCGCCCTCCCGCTGCTCGCGGAAGGGCGGCCCGTCTCCGCGGTGGCGCGGGCGGTGGGGTATGCGACGGCAAGCGCGTTCCTCGCCGCTTTCCGCCGCACCGTGGGGACCTCGCCGGGCCGCTACCTGAACGCGGAGTCCTGAGACCCTAGACCGAGTACTTGCAGACCAGGGACTGGGCGCCGCCCTGGGCGTAGCCGAGGTAGGTGTAGGTGGGGTTGTAGTACTGACAGGCGGCCGAGGGGCTGCCGCTGCCGAGGTAGACCAGGCTGGAGGCGTACCGGTAGCAGCCGAGGCTGCCGTTGTAGAAGCCGACGATGGAGCTGGAGTTGACCTTGGCGGCGCAGTACTCGCCGAGGGAGAGCGGGCTCATGACGACGTCGATCGGGCCCGCGGCCCGTGCGGGGGCGGTGCTCACGGCGAGGGCGCCGAGGCAGGCCAGCGCGGCCGTGGTGAGAGCGAGCGCGCGACGGGGCATACAAACCTCCAGGGGGCTCTGAACTGCGTTGATCGCAGTATTAATTAGGAAACCTTCCTATGCAATGGGCTTTCTGCGTACCCTTCACGCTGTGCTGGCCGCGGTCAGGGATACGGTCTGGGGGTGAGCACGTACCAGCGTTATGTCGCGCTCGGCGACAGCATGACCGAAGGCGTCGGCGACGACGACGGCCTGGGCGGCCACCGCGGGGTCGCCGACCGCCTGGCCGAGCACCTCGCCCGCCACAACCCCGACCTGCTCTACGCCAACCTCGCCGTACGCGGCCGGCTGGCCGCCCAGGTCCGCGACGAGCAGGTGCCGGCGGCGCTGGCGCTGCGCCCCGACCTGGTCACGGTCGTCGCGGGCATGAACGACCTCATCCGGCCCGGCTTCAGCGCGGCCGCGACCGCCGGGGTCCTGGAGGACATGTTCGCCGCCCTGACCGCCTCCGGCGCCCGCGTCGTCACCGTCACCTACCCCGACCTGGGCAAACTCTCGCCGCTCATCCGCCGGCTGGCCCCGCGGGTGCTCGACTTCAACGACCGCGTCCGCCAGGCCGCCGCCCGCCACGGCGTCACCGTCCTCGACGCCCACGCGTTCGCGTTCGTCACCGACCGGCGGATGTGGAGCAGCGACCGCATCCACGCCAGTCCCGAGGGCCATACCCGCTTCGCCGCCGGATTCGCCCACGTGCTGGAGCTGCCGGGCAGCGACGACGCCTGGACGCAGCCCCTGCCGCCGCTGCCCGCGCCCGCCGCGTGGCGGGTGGTCGCGACGGAGACGCGCTGGCTGGCCGGCTTCGTCGGACCCTGGATCGGCCGCCGGCTGCGCGGCCGGTCCTCCGGCGACGGGCGCACCGCCAAACGCCCCGCTCTCGCCCCCGTGGCCACCACCTGACGCAGGCGCGGCCTAGGGTGGTCGGCATGCCGTACAAGATCCAGGGAACACCGTCGGCGGAGGTGTCGGCGGAGCAGGCCGAGGCGTGGCACGGGGTGATGGCCGCGTCGCTGGGGCACGATCTTCCAGGTCAGCCGGTGCCCACGCGCGCCCAGCTGACCGTGCCGCCGTTACGGAGCCGCCGGTTGGTCTGGATGGCGGCCGAGCCCGGCGGGCCGGTGGCCGGGGTGGCGGCGCTGCGGTTGTTCGACGCGCCGGGCATGGACCATCTGAGCGAGCTCGACCTGCACGTACGCCCTGAGCGGCGGCGCGGCGGCGCCGGGTCGCTGCTGCTGGCGGCGGCGGTGTCGGCCGCGCGGGCCGAGCGGCGGCGGTCGATGATCACGGCGGTGGCCGCGGACGGTCCCGGGGACGCCTTCTGCGCGGCCCGCGGCCTGCGGCTCGTGCTGACGCTCCGGCACCTGCTGCTCGACCTGGCCAAGGCCGACTGCCGGGCGGCCGACACCCCGCGGCCCGGCTACGACCTGGCGTTCTGGACCGGAACCGTCCCCGACGGCCTGGCCGGCGCCTTCGCCGAGGCCAAGAACGCCATGAACGACATGCCCACCGGCGAGATGGACTACGGCGCCCGCCGCTGGGACGCCGCCGCCGTCAGGGAGATGGCCAAGGTGCTGGCCGATCGCGGCGACACCCTGCTGACCCTCGCCGCGCTGCACGGCGAGACGATGGCCGCCTACACCGAGATCGTGATCAGGGCGGGGGAGCGCCGCCGGGCCGCGCAGTACGACACCGCGGTGGTGCCCGCGCATCGCGGCCACGGCCTGGGTCTCTGGCTCAAGGCCACGATGGTGCGCAGGTTACGCGCCGAGCATCCCGGCCTGGCCGAGGTCGAGACCGACACCGCCGAGGACAACGTCCACATGCTGGCGGTCAACGAGCGCCTGGGCTACCGGGCCCACCGCAGCACGCACCAGTACCAGTTCGACCTGTAGGAGCTTTATGCACGAGGACACCCAGGCGGACCTGCGCCCCTTATGGCGTCGGCGCGACTTCACGGTCTTCTGGGGCGCCCAGACGCTGTCGGTCGCCGGCGACTCCTTCGCGATCATCGCCGTCCCGCTGCTCATCCTCAACGTCACCGGCTCCGTCGCCCAGATGGGCCTGCTGACCGGCGTCTCCGGCGCCGCCGGCGTCATCGCCGGGATCTTCGCCGGCGTGGCCGTCGACCGCTTCGACCGCCGCAAGCTGCTCATCGGCTGCGACGTCGTGCGGTGCGTCCTGTACGCCACCATCCCGCTGGCCTGGCTCAGCGGCCCCAAGGTCTGGCTCCTGTACGCCGTCCTGCCCCTGGCCGCCGCCGTGGGCATGGTCTTCCAGGTGGCGTACGTCTCCTCCGTGCCCACCCTGGTCGGGGAGGACCGCGTCACCGAGGCCAACGGCAAGCTGTACGCCACGGCCGCCGCCGCCAGCGTGCTCGGCCCGATGCTGGCCGGCGTCGTGGCCGGCTGGCTCGGGCCCACGGCCGCGATCGGCATCAACGCCGTCGGCTTCGCCCTGTCCGCGGTCGGCGTGTACCTGGTCCGGCTCGCCCGGCACGAACGGCCCGCCGTACACGGGGCGCCCTGGCGGGAACTGGTGGCCGGGGCGGTGTTCCTGTGGCGGCAGCCGGTGCTGCGGGCGCTGACGGTGCTGCTGTCGTTCTTCATCTTCCTGACGCTCGGGCTCACCGACATCGTGATCTTCCGGTTGAAGCACGACCTGGGCCAGCCGGATGCCGTCATCGGCGTCGTCCTCGGCATCGGGGCGGTCGGGACGATGATCGGGGCGACGCTGGTGACCCGGCTGCGCGGGCGGCTCGGGTTCGGGCCCACGTGGGTCAGCGCGCTGGCCGCCGCCGGGCTGGCGATCGGCGCCATCGGTTTCGTCGGCACCGTGTGGGGGATCGGCGCCGCCATGGGGCTCTACCTGGCCTGCGTGAGCGTGGCCGGGATCTGCAGCCTGTCGCTGCGCCAGCAGGTCACGCCCAGCCATCTGCTCGGCCGGGTCACCTCGGCGTTCTGGACCATCCACTACTCGCTGGGGCCGCTGGGCGCGGCGACGCTGACCTGGGGCGCGGGCCGGTTCGGCTCGACGCCGGTGTTCGTCTTCGCCGGGGTCAGCTGCCTGGCGATCGCCGCCGCGGCGCTGCTCACCCCCGCCCGGCAGCGGCATCCGGAGCGGGCCGCAGCCGCGCCGCCAGGAACGGAGCCGTGACGGAGGCCTCGGCGCCGGCGACCG
>NZ_JBHYJD010000084.1:0-29777 GCF_042740555.1 Nonomuraea sp. NPDC059007
CACGGAGACCGCGGCCGGGGCCGTACCCGGGCCGTTGGCGGCTCGCCTGCTGTGGGTGAGCACGCAGCGCGCGCCGGACCCCGTCCTCGCCCTCCAGGATCATGCGGCGCAGCGCCTGCGGCACGTCGCCCCCGGCCAGGTAGGCCTGGACGGCGTCCAGCGTCTCCTGCTCGACCTGCAGCGCGGGGAAGCAGCCCACCGCGAAGCCCTGCGCGACGTCGAAGCTCCACTCCTTGTAGACGCGGCCGACCTCGGCGAAGTACTTCTCCCTGAACGGCGCCAGCAGCTCGGGGTGGTGCGGGTCCTGGAACCCGCCGACCGTCGTGCGGAAGACGGCGTTGGCCAGTTCCCCGCCCACGATCGCGGTCCAGGCGGCCTGCTTGGCCTCGGGCGTGGGAATCGCCGCCCGGCACAACGCCGCCGAGCGCTCGCCGGTCGCGGTGGCGTCGCGCTCGAGCTCGGCGGCGATGTCCGCCTCGCCCAGCCGCCCACCGGAGACCAGCGCGTGGATGAGCGTCCAGCGCAGGTCCGCGTCGACGGTCAGCCCAGCCGGTACGGCGGAGCCGTCCACGATGCCCGCCAGCACGTCCAGATCACCCTGGCCGACGGCGACGCCGGCGAAGGCCTGCACGTAGGCCAGCTGGTAGTCCGAGCCCGCCTCGGCCCCGGCGATGAGCTCACGCGCCATCGTGGCCAGCTGGGCCAGGCCCTCGGGCCGCCAGGCCGGGTCGGCGTACTGCTGGACGGCCAGGCGCGCCTGCCGCAGCACCGTCTGCAGGACCGTGAGGTCCTTGACCGTGCCGCCGCCGGAGACGACCAGCTTGACGTAGTCGCGCGTGGACATCTCGCCGTCGCGCGTCATGTCCCAGGCGGCCGACCAGCACAGGGCCCGCGGCAGCGAGTCGGCGAACTTCGTGATGCCGCCCTCGACCAGCGTGCGCAGCGACCGCTCGTCCAGGCGGATCTTGGCGTACGTCAGGTCGTCGTCGTTGACCAGCACCAGGTCCGGCTGCTGCTCGCCGACCAGGTCGGCCACCGCGGTACGGGCGCCGACGACGTCGAGCTCGACCCGCTTGGTCCGGGTGAGCACGCCGTCCACCAGCGAGTACAGGCCGATCGCGACGCGGTGCGAACGCAGCGTCGGGTAGTCGGCCGGAGCCTCCTGCAGCACCTCGAAGCTCTCGAACCGGCCGTCGGCCGACACCGTGAACGAGGGGCGCAGCGTGTTGACCCAGGAGGTCTCCAGCCACTCCTTCGACCACGACGACAGGTCACGGCCCGAGGTGCGCTCCAGGGCGCTCAGCAGGTCCTTGAGCTCGGTGTTGCCCCAGGCGTGGTCCTTGAAGTAGTCGCGGACCCCGGCCAGGAAGTTGTCCAGGCCGACGTAGGCGACCAGCTGCTTGAGCACCGAGGCGCCCTTGGCGTAGGTGATGCCGTCGAAGTTGACCTCGACCGCCTGCATGTCGACGATGTCGGCGGCGATCGGGTGGGTGCTCGGCAGCTGGTCCTGGCGGTAGGCCCAGGACTTCTCCACGTTCGCGAACGTCGTCCACGCGCCCTGGCCCCAGCGGGTGGCCTCGGCCTGGCACAGCACGGACATGTAGGTGGCGAACGACTCGTTCAGCCACAGGTCATCCCACCAGCGCATGGTGACCAGGTCGCCGAACCACATGTGCGCCATCTCGTGCAGGATCGTCTCGGCGCGGCGCTCGACCACGGCGTCGGTGACGCGGGAGCGGAAGACGTAGTCCTCCAGGAACGTCACGCAGCCCGCGTTCTCCATCGCGCCGGCGTTGAACTCCGGCACGAACAGCTGGTCGTACTTGCCGAACGGGTAGCGGACCCCGAACACCTTGTGGAAGAAGTCGAAGCCCTGCCGGGTGACCTCGAGGATGTTGTCGGCGTCGAGGTGCTCGGCCAGCGAGGCCCTGCAGTAGATGCCCAGGGGGATGCCGTCGTGCTCGGCGGTGACCTTGTGGTATGGCCCCGCCACCAGCGCCGTGATGTAGGTGGACATGACGGCCGTGGCCGGGAACACCCACTTGCTGTCCGCGTGGACCGCGCCGTGCTTGCCGCCCTCCTGGGGCAGCGGCTCGACGTTGTCCGCCGCGGCGTTGGAGACGACCTCCCAGTCGGCCGGCGCCAGCACGGTCAGCTGGAAGGTGGCCTTCAGGTCGGGCTGGTCGAAGCAGGCGTACATCCGGTGCGCGTCGGCGGTCTCGAACTGGCTGTGCAGGTAGACCTTCTGGTCGACCGGGTCGACGAACCGGTGCAGGCCCTCGCCGGAGCGCGTGTAGGCGCAGTCGGCGTCGATGCGCAGCTCGTTGCTCTCGGCCAGGCCGTCGAGCGGGAAACGTCCCTTCTCCGCGTCGTAGGCGGCGGCGTCGAGGTCGACGCCGTTCAGCGTCACCTGGCGCACGCGCGCGTCGTGCAGGTCGATGAACGTCGAGGCGCCCGGCTGCGCGTTGAAGCGGACGGTCGTCACGCTCTCGAATCGTTCTTCGCCTTCGGTCAGGTCGAGCGCGACCTCGTACGATTCGACCTTGAGCAGCCGGGCGCGCTCGCGTGCTTCGTCCCGGGTAAGGTTCCCTGCCAAGTTCCGCTCCTTCTACACCACTTCATCGGGGTTTGCCGGAATCTTCCCATGATGGGAATAGCCTTCATTCCCCTCCAGGTTATGACCCTGCGTGACTGAGACGACTCCTGTAGATCTCTGGTTCGATCCTTTCTGCCCCTACGCGTGGGTCACCTCCCGGTGGCTCACCGAGGTGGCGCAGGTCCGGCCCATCGAGATCCGCTGGCACATCATGAGCCTCAACGTGCTGAACGAGGGCAAGGATGTGTCCGAGGCCTACCGCGAGCAGATCGCGCGGGCCATCGAGCCGGTCCGCGTCGTCGCCGCGGCCAGGCAGAAGTACGGCGAGGCCGCCGTCGGCCCCCTGTACACCGAACTCGGCACCCGCCTGCACAACGAGCGCGGCATCAAGCGCCTCGGCAAGCTGCGCGAGCTGGTCGAGGCCGCGCTGGGCGCCGCCGGCCTGGACCCCGAACTCGCCGCCGCCATGACCTCCGAGGAGTACGACGACGACGTGCGCGCCTCCCACGACGAGGGCATCGGACTCGTCGGCCAGGAAGTCGGCACCCCGGTCATCCGCGTCGGCGCCAACGCGTTCTTCGGCCCCGTGATCACCTCGATCCCGCGCGGGGAGGACGCCGGCCGCCTCTGGGACGGCGTGCGGCTCGTGACTGAATTCGAGGACTTCTTCGAGCTCAAGCGCACACGTACCAAGGAGCCGGTATTCGGGTAGAACCCCCTGCGTGGGACGGTTCGGGGGAATCGGCGCCTACCTCTCGCTGAAGCCGCGTGGGGAGCGCCTGCGGGACACGATCTGGTTCGTGCCGCTGCTGATGATGTCCGGCGCCTACCTCGGCGCGTACGCGGTCGAGGAACTGCAGGTGGCGCTGGAGCGCAGCACGGCCGCGCAGGCGCTCCTGGAGGAGCTGGAGCTGCACCAGTTCACGTTGCCCGCCGACGCATCGCTCCTGAGCGACCTGAAGGAGGGCGTGAAGGGCAGCCTCTCGACGCTGACCGGCGCGCTGATCAGCACCATCACGCTGCTGATCTCGCTCACGCTGGTCGCCGTCCAGCTCGCCTCCTCCCAGCTCGGCCCGCGCCTGATCGGCGACTTCCTGCGCAACCGGGTCGTCCAGGTCACCATCGGGCTGTTCCTCGGCACCTGGATCTTCGGCAACCGCACCACCAGCTCCATGAGCCGCGACGTGGTCATCCCGTCGCTCGGCCTGTTCGCCACCCAGTTGCTCACCGGCGCCTGCCTGGTGATGCTCGTGCTGTTCGTGCAGGCGGTCGTCAGCGAGGTCCGCATCCCCGTCGTCCTGCCCCGGCTGGTACGCGAGGTCGACTGGCTGCTCCACCGCGACTTCGAAGGCGAGCCGGCGGAACCGCCCGCGGCGGAGGGCAGCGCGATCCTGGCCGTCCGCTCCGGCTACCTGGACCTCGTCCACGACCGCCCGATCGTGCGATGGGCGGTGCGCCGCGACACCGTCGTCACGCTCGTCCACCTGCCCGGCACGTTCGTCATCCAGGGAACGCCCGTGGCCGTCACCTCGACCCCGCTCACCCTCACCCGCGGCGACCTGCGGCGGATGGACCGCTGGATCACCCTGTGCCCGCTGCCCCGCACCGGCTCCACCGTCGTCGGGCCGGTCAACCGGATCGTGGAGATCGCCCTGCGCGCGCTGTCGCGCGCGATCAACGACACCAACACCGGGCTGGCCTGCGTCGAATGGCTCGGCGAGGCCTTCCGCCGGCTCATCCCGATCCCGGCCGAGCCAGAAGGCCGCACCGACCGGCGCGGACGGGTACGCCTGGTCACCTGGCGCACCGACACCGCCAGACTGGCCGAGCACGCCTTCGGGATGATCCGGGTGTCGGCCAGGGACAATCCCGTGGTGCTGGTGCGAATCCTGCGAGTTTTCCAGGATCTCGGACATCTGCCGCTTTCCACGGCGCTTCGCCGTACGCTGCTGGAAGAAGGTGACCGGGTCCTGGCCACGGCCCGCACTCACGTCCGGCCGGAATGCGACGTGCGAGCGGTGGAGCAGGCACACCACGTGATGTGCCAAGCCCTCGCAATGTGACGGCGGGCGCGCGAGGATGGGGGCTATGCGTCAGCTCTATATCGGCGGTGCCTGGACCGCTTCCGCGTCGGGAGAGGCGATCGACGTCGTCAACCCCGCGACAGAGGAGATCATCGATCGGGTGCCGGCGGGAGCCCCCGACGACGTCGAGGCTGCCGTCAGAGCCGCACGCGCGGCCTTCCCCTCCTGGTCGGCGACTGGCGGCGGTGAGCGCGGCAAACTGCTGGCCGCAGCCGCCGACCTGCTGACCGAGCGCGCCGGGGACATCGCCCAGACCATCGCCACCGACATGGGCGCGCCGCTCGGCTTCGCCCTGAAGGTGCAGACGCTGATGCCGGCGGGCGTACTGGCCGGTTACGCCGAACTCGCCGAAACCCACCCGCGTGAGCAGCGCGTGGCCAACTCCCTGATCGTCAGGGAGCCCGTGGGGGTCGTGGCCGCCATCACCCCGTGGAACTACCCGCTCCACCAGATCATCTGCAAGGTGGCCCCGGCCCTGGCCGCCGGCTGCACGGTGGTCCTGAAGCCCAGCGAAGTGGCCCCGCTGGCCGCGTACGCGCTGGCCGACATCTTCCACGCCGTGGGCCTGCCGCCGGGCGTCTTCAACCTGGTCAGCGGCCGCGGCCCGATCGTCGGCGAGGCCATGGCCACCCACCCCGAGGTGGACCTCGTCTCCTTCACCGGCTCCACCACCGCCGGCCGCCGAGTGGCGTCGCTGGCCGCCGAAACGGTGAAGCGGGTCGCCCTGGAGCTGGGCGGCAAGTCCGCCAACATCATCCTCCCGGACGCCGACCTGCGCGCCGCGGTGAAGGTCGGCGTGGCCAACTGCTTCGTCAACTCCGGCCAGACCTGCTCGGCGTGGACCCGCATGCTCGTCCACCGCGACCAGTACGACGAGGCGGTAGGCCTGGCTGTGGAGGCGGCGGCCAAATACACCGTCGGCGACCCCTTCGACGAGAACCACCGCCTGGGCCCCCTGGTCTCGGCCGCCCAGCGCGACCGCGTCGTCCACTACATCAACCGAGGCCAGGAAGAGGGCGCCCGCCTGGTGTACGGCGGCACCGAACCCCCCCACCCCAGAGGCTTCTACGTGGAGCCCACGATCTTCGCCGCGGTCTCGCCCGGGATGACGATCGAGCAGGAGGAGATCTTCGGCCCGGTCCTGTCGATCATCCCGTACCTGTCGGAAGACGAGGCCGTCCAGATAGCCGACGGCACCAAATACGGACTGTCCGGCGCGGTATGGGCCGGCACGGAAGACCGCGCCGTGGCGGTAGCCCGCCGCCTACGCACCGGCCAGGTAACCATCAACGGCGGCCCCTTCAACCCCCAGGCCCCGTTCGGCGGCTACAAACAATCCGGAATCGGCCGAGAAATGGGCGAACCCGGCCTGGACGAATACCTGGAAACCAAAAGCCTCCAACTCTGACCCACCACACCCCCTCCCACCACCACAACCCGCCCCACACGAGACACCGCTGCCCAACTCCTTGAGCCACCCTCCGACGCACGCCCTGGCGCCGCTGCGCTGGGAGGGGGCCAACGGTCTCAAGCGCCGCCTAACGGCGGGTGCCTTACGACCGGCGCTCTACGACCGCCGCTTTACGGCGGGTGACGCGGCCCGTGACCCCCCGCGGGGGTGCCGCAGTCCCCGTGCGGCGGTGCCGCAGCGTCTTACGGCGGCGCACCCCCACGCTTCTCCCCGGCGCCGCACGGCGGGACGTAGGTCGGTGGTGTTCGGCGCAGTCTTGCGGCGGGCGGGGTGGGGCATGGTGGGTGGGCAAGGGCGGAGTTGTTACGGCGGGCGGCCCCGTGAGCCCTCACGACCATCGCTCGACAGACCCCAGCGCACGACGGCGGGGCGGGCAAGCCAGGCCTCGCCGTAACAGAGCTAAAGGCCTGTAACAGACACCTCGCCGCAACACGGCAAGAACAGCAGGAACAGTGCCGCTACGCGCCGTCGGGGAGGGCTGGCAGTTGGCCGATGGTTTCGTAGGTTTCGAGTTGGGCGATGCGGCGGCTGTGGCGCTCGGCGCCGCTGAAGGTGGTGGTGAGGAAGACCTCGACGAACCGGGTGGCCTCCTCCGCCGTGTGCATGCGCGCCCCCACGCCGATCACGTTGGCGTTGTTGTGTTCGCGGGCGAGCTGGGCCGTCTCCTCGCTCCACGCCAGCGCCGCGCGGATGCCACGGACCTTGTTGGCCGCGATCTGCTCCCCGTTGCCGGAACCGCCGATGACGACGCCCAGGCTGCCCGGGTCGCCGGCGACGCCCTCGGCCGCGCGCAGGCAGAACGCCGGGTAGTCGTCCTCCGCGTCGTAGACGGCGGGGCCGCAGTCGATCACCTCGTGGCCTTTGTCCTTCAGCCAGGACACCAGGTGGTTCTTCAGCTCATAGCCGGCATGGTCGGCACCGATGTAGACACGCACCGGACCAGTCTTCCACACGGTCCGCCACGGCAGGCCGCACCTGACCGCGCGCTGGCTAAGGTAATCAGCGTTCGTCTACGGCAACCCTTACGGAGCATCCATGCGTGAGATCCGCGTGATCGGCGACCCCGTCCTGCGCACACCGGCCGAGCCGGTCGGCGACTTCGACAGGGAGCTGCGCAAGCTGATCGACGAGATGTTCCAGGCCATGTACGCGGTGGACGGCGTCGGCCTGGCCGGTCCGCAGATCGGGGTGTCGCGGCGGCTGTTCGTGTACGACATCAGCGGACGCAAGGGCCACATGGTCAACCCGGTGCTGACCGTGGACGACCCCGCCCCGGTCATGGATGAGGAGGGCTGCCTGTCGGTGCCGGACCGTACGACCGGCAAGCCCCAATACGCCCAGACCCCCCGCGCCGCCGGGGTCACCGTGGAGGGACTCGACCGCCTGGGACGTCCGCTGCGCGTCAAGGCCCGCGGCTCCCTGGCACGCTGCTTCCAGCACGAGACGGACCATCTGGACGGCAAGTTGTACATCGACCATCTGTCCAAGGAGGCCGCCCGCAAGATCATGCTGCAGGCGTAGGTTTGTCACCATGACTGATCTTTCGGGCAAAGGAGCATTGGTAACCGGTGGTTCGCGCGGCATCGGCCGCGCCGTCGTCGAACGCCTGGCGGCCGACGGCGCCCAGGTCGTTTTCACCTACCGCGGCGACGCGGACGCCGCCCGCGAGGTGTCGGAGTCGACCGGAGCCCACGCCGTACAGGCCGACCAGGGCTCGCGCGCCGACCTGGACCGGCTGTTCGCCGAGGCGGAGAAGATCCTCCCCGGCCTCGACATCCTCGTGAACAACGCCGCGGAAAGCACTCCCACCCTCATCGGCGACATCGACGACGAGGCGTTCGACCGGGTCTTCAACGTCAACGCCAAGGCCACCTTCCTCGCCATCCAATGGGCCGGGCGCGTCATGCGCGACGGCGGCCGGATCATCAACCTCTCCACCCTCAACACCGCCATGCCCGCCCCCGGCCTGACCCTGTACGCGGGGAGCAAGGCGGCGGTGGAGCAGTTCGCCAAGGTCGCGGCACGGGAGCTGGGCGGACGCGGCATCACCGTCAACGTCGTCTCCCCGGGCGCGACGGACACCGACATGCTCCGCTCCACCAACCCACCCGAGGCCCTGGCCACGATCCCCGCCTACACCGCCCTCCAACGCCTCGGCGCCCCCACCGACGTCGCCTCCGTGATCGCCCTCCTCTGCAGCCCCGACGCCGCCTGGCTCACCGGCCAAAACCTCCTCGCCACGGGGGGACTGTTCCTCTAGCTCCGTGTAGCTCTGTTCCTGTTACGGGCCTTTTGCTGTGTTACGGCGGGGCCTGGCTTGCCCGCCCCGCCGTCGTGCGCTGGGGTCTGTCGAGCGATGGTCGTGAGGGCTCACGGGGCCGCCCGCCGTAACAACTCCGCCCTTGCCCACCCACCATGCCCCACCCCGCCCGCCGCAAGACGGCGCCGCGCACCACCGACCCCCATCCCACCGCGCGGCGCCGGAAAAAGCGTGGGGGTGCCGCCTCACGAGATGCCGCCGTGCCGTCGCGCGTGGCGCTCAACAGACGGCGGGGCCGATCTCGTACGTAGTGAACAAATCGGGTGGCTTCCGCATCTCAACTTACCGATCGATACCACCGTCAGGAGGAGCCACAGTGGATACCCGCCAGGAATGCCAGGTGTGGCCTGGTCCGACCCGCAAGGCCCGGGGGCTGCCGACCGCAGTGATCGCCTTAACGACCGTGATCGGCTTGACCACGCTCGCACTTACCGGGAACCAGACTCCGGCTACAGCGAGCGTGGCTGCGCACACGGCCGTCAAGACAGCCATCCCCAAAGGTTTCCTGCTGTATGAGAGCAAGGCGGCGAGGAAGAGGCTGGAGAAGAAGGTCGTCCGCACACGCATGCAATGGAAGGTCAGTGACCGCCTGGAAGAGCCATTGCTGATCGACCCTTGTGCTACGGGAAAGCGGACCGACAAGAGTCGCCAGTCCGCGCGTACCATCACGGGGCGTTCGGTCACGTGGGACGGCGACTACTCCGAACAGGTGATCGTCTACCGCGATGAGACGGCCGCACGCGCGGCTATGAAGGGCCTGCGCTCGGACCTCCGCCGGTGCGCCAAGCGAAACCGCAACCACTTCACCTACCGGGTAAAGGCCACAGGTATAGGGGACGAGGCGTTCATGGTGAATATGTTCAAGGTCGCCTCAATAGATGCGGCCACCGTCATGCGCCAAGGTAGGACCGTGGCCATCTACGCCCTTCCGGGCAGCGGTGACATCCCGGGCGATCCTCCGAAGTGGCGGGAGGCCGAGTACGGAGGACTCGAGGCCAGGAAGATGGCGAAGAAGCTCAACGACAATCCGCTTTGAGTTCGCCGCTTGGTGGGGGGTGGCGGGTCAGTGGGGTTGGGGGGGTGGGGCGTTTGGGATCGCGGCGGGGGGTTTCGTCGCGTAGGGGGCGGCGGTCGGCTGATTCCTGTTGTTCCTTGCTCGGCCGTGACACGTCTCGCGCGCGCATCGCGGTGATCGCGGTGATTTGCAGGCTCTGCAGTGCCATGCCCCCGACCCTACGTCAGAAGACCATCCCCGCCCACGGCTTCGGGCTCCACGACATGGCCGTGGCCAGCGTACGGACCGTTCCGGGCGTGTGCTCCGACAGCAGGCCCGCCTCCAGC
The DNA here is from genome assembly GCF_042740555.1 of Nonomuraea sp. NPDC059007. Taxonomy (NCBI): domain Bacteria; kingdom Bacillati; phylum Actinomycetota; class Actinomycetes; order Streptosporangiales; family Streptosporangiaceae; genus Nonomuraea; species Nonomuraea sp. NPDC059007. The sequence goes on from NZ_JBHYJD010000084.1 coordinate 9,813, forward strand.
AGCGTGGTCAGCTGGCCGTCGCCCAGGTACGCCGTGCCCAGCGCCGACGCCGGCAGCGTGATGTCGGCCGGCTCCTCCGTCGCCTTGCAGGAGGCGCTCGTGGTGTCGGCGGTCAGCCGCCAGCGGCGGGCGTTCCATTCGCACACGTCGTCCTCGACCTCGATGACGACGTCCACGGGCGCCGAGTAGGCGCGAGCCGCCAGCGCCTTCTCCACGTCCACCACCCGCACCCACAACTCATCGGACCACCCGGCGCGCAACTGGCGCGGGTCGGCGAGGAGCGCGGTGATCGGGTCGTCGACCGCGATGCCGGCGGTGACCTTGGTGACGAGGTCGCGGTCCAGGACGCTGCGCCACAGCGCGGCGTGCGCGGCGGGGTCCTTGGCCTCGATCTCGTGGAGTTTCAGTTCGCCGTTGGGGATGCCGTCGTCGTCCCAGGACGACTTGATGCGGAACAACGCATATCCCCGTACGCCGCCGTCGTCCTCGGCCAGGACGCAGCGCAGGGTGCCGTTGCCGCCCTGGTCGGCTTCCTCGTCGGCCAGGGCGCCGTTCCAGAAGTGCTCGTTCCTGGCGTAGCGGCCGGGGCGGCGGGTGATGACCTCGGCGAGCACGTTCTCCAGCTGCTCGCGTACGTCGGCCGGCCTCGCCACCCGCAGCCGCAGCTCCGGGTCGGAAGGCGCGTCGCGCTTGAAGGCGGCGCCGGTCTTGTTGATGGACACGCTGAGTTCCGACGCGGCCTTGCCGTACCCGTAACGGCCATAGATGGCCGACTCCGAGGCGTAGAGGGCCGCTACGGCCTCGCCCCGTTCGTGCACGTCGTTGAGCTGGCGGCGCATGAGCGAGGTGAGCAGGCCGCGGCGGCGGTGCGAGGGGAGCACGCTGACGGCGGTGACGCCCGCGACGGGCAGCGTTCCGCCCGGGATGGTCATGGTCAGGCTGAAGACGGCGGTCACGCCCGCCACGGTGTCGCCGTCGAAGGCCGCGAGCGTGCGGGGGAGTTCGGTCTGGGCCTTGAAGCGCTCGTTCTGCACCGGGGCGGGGGTCCAGCCGAAGCCTTCGCCAAGTACTCGTGAGTACGCGGACCACTCGGACTCATCGATGGGACGGATCGGGTACGTCATCCGTCCACCGTAAGAGCGGGCAAAGGGGTAGGGCCACCCAATATCCGTTCGTAATGATCAAGGCGTTGGTCAAGTGGGCTGCCCAAACGGGTATGAGACCGATACAGTCATCCGCATCATGAGTTCCCGTCCGGCGCCGCTGATCCCGCCACGGCTCCGCGCGCTCCTCGTGCGGGTGCCGTTTCTGGTGCCCGTTGTCCGGTTCCTTAGGCGGGGACCGCTGGCGCGTGACCGGAATCTCACGATCACCCTCAGTTTGCTGACTCTGGTCGTCGGAGGTCTGGCCGCCCGGGTGTCGACGGAGTGGTTCTCGCCGTCGCTGCTGATCCTCATCACGCTCGTGGGCGGGCTGCAGCTGCGGCTGCGGAGCCTGGCCAAGCTGCTGGTCGTGGTGGCCGTGGCGCTGGGGTACATCGCGATCACGCTGGGCGTCGGCAGGGTCGGGCTCGGGCTCATGGTGACGATCGGGTTCACGACCGTGCTGGCCGTGCTCATGGCGCGTACCCGCGGCAAGCTCGGCGTGCAGGGCCTGCGCGGCGACGCGATGCTGCTGGAGCTGCGCGACCGGCTCAAAAGCCAGGGCGAGCTGCCCGCGCTGCCCAAGGACTGGGGCGGCAAGGTCGTTCTCAAGCAGGCCGGCGGCTCCTCCTTCGGCGGCGACTTCCTCGTCTCGATGCGCGACGGCGACAACCTGGAGATCGCGCTCGTGGACGTCTCCGGCAAGGGCGTCGACGCCGGCACCAGAGCGCTGCTGCTGTCGGGGACGTTCGGCGGGCTGCTCGGCTCCGTCGACGACTTCCTGCCCGCCTGCAACACCTACCTTCACCGCCAGCGCGGCGACGAGGGCTTCGTGACGGCGGTGCACGTACGCATCAACCTGGCCACCGGCGCCTACACGATCACCTCGGCCGGGCACCCGCCCGTGGTCAAGCTCGACGCGGGCACCGGCGGCTGGCAGGTGGCCACGGCCAAGGGCGTGGTTCTGGGCGTGGTGCCCGACCTGCACTGCGAGCCGGACAGCGGCGTGCTGCGCAAGGGCGACGCGCTGCTGCTCTACACCGACGGGCTGATCGAGCAGCCGGGCCGCGACATCGACGCGGGCCTGGACCGCCTGCTGGGCGAGGCCGAGCGGCTGCTGCCCAACGGCTTCCGCGACGGCGCCCGCGCGCTGGTCAACTCGATGTCGTCGGGACACAACGACGACTGCGCCCTGGTGCTGATCTGGCGGCCGTGACGTTTCACACGGGTGACCCTGTGTGCTCTCTCATGCGCAGATGGTGTGCGCGGTCACTGGCAGGGGCCGGTGGCGGCCTGAGATTCTCAGAGGGTCGATCCCCCCATGCCGCGCGGAAAGAGGCGCGGCTCCGCTGAGAGCAGCTCAAGATCCCCGGGTCCCGGGGGAGCGGCGCGGTTCCGCCGGGGCCCGGCCAGAAGCCAGGTGGCCCCGTGGTCGCTCGCGGGCCGCGCGTCCGTGGTCGGTGTGGCCAACGTGGGGGAGGCCGCCGCCGTACCCGGCCGCGGGCACCGGCCGGAGCCTCGGCTGGTGTGCCACCTGCGGAGATCCTTCAGAGCCAGCCTGAGTCGCTGGCGATGCGGACCGCGTCGAGCCGGTTGCGCGCGCCGGTCTTGCACATGATGCGCGACAGGTGGTTGCGCACCGTCCCCACCGAGAGGAACAGCTGATCGGCGATCTCCGTGGACCGCGCTCCACCGGCCGCGATCCGCAGCACGTCGAGCTCGCGCCGGGTCAGGGGGTTGGCCGCGGACTCCAGCGCCGCGACGGCCAGGTCGGAGTCCACCGCCCGCCGGCCGGCCGCGATCTGCCGCACGCCTTCGGCCAGTTGCTCGGGACCCACGTCGAGGCTCATGAACCCGAGCGCGTGCGCCGCGAACGCCCCCCGCACCTGCCCCGCGTTGGGGTGGGCGGAGACGACGAGCACCTTGCAGCCGGGCGCCTTCTCGTGCAGCCGGGTGGTGACGGCGAGCCCGCCGCCGGGCAGATCCAGATCGATGACGGCCGCCGCCGGCAGGTGCGTCAGGGCTTCCGGCACCACGTCCTCGCCGTTGCCGAGCTCGGCCACGACCGACAGGTCCGCCTCGGCTTCCAGCGCGGACACCAGGCCTCGCCGTACGAGCGGCAGGTGTTCGGCAACGAGGATCCGGATCAACGTGCTCCCTTCGTCATACCCCAGGGTGATCGTGCGACTGCGCACTGTCAACGCAGTCTGTCGATTCCGCAAAGCGTGCGCAAGCCATTCAGGTGTGGAGACTTCGACTACTCTGGGGCTGTCAAGACCTTCCGTGACCCTGGAGCGCCCCTAGATGATCTGGCTCACCATCGCGGGATTCGCCTTGTTCTTCGTTGGCCTGGCGGCCTCCATCGCGCTGCACGAGCTCGGCCACATGGTCCCCGCGAAGATTTTCGGGGTGCGGGTGACGCAGTACATGGTGGGCTTCGGGCCGACCCTGTGGTCGAAGCGGAAGGGCGAGACCGAGTACGGGGTCAAGTGGATCCCCCTCGGCGGCTACATCCGGATGATCGGGATGCTGCCGCCGCGTCCGGGCGACGATCCGACGAAGCTGCGCAAGGCCTCGACCGGGCCTTTCCAGGGGCTCATCGACTCCGCGCGCGACATGGCGCAGGAAGAGGTACGGCCCGGCGACGAGAACCGGGTCTTCTACCGGAAGAAGTGGTGGCAGAAGGTCATCATCATGTCCGGCGGCCCGCTGATGAACTTCGTGCTGGCCTTCGTCTTCTTCGCCATCGTGCTGATGTACTTCGGCGTTCCCGTCCACAAGCCGATCGTCTCGCCGATGACCACCACCTGCGTCATCCCGGTCGCGGAGAAGCGCGCGGAGTGCAAGCCCGGTGACCGGCCCACCCCGGCCGCCCAGGCGGGCCTGAAGGTGGGCGACGAGATCGTCGCCTTCAACGGCGTGAAGATCACCTCGTGGGAGGACGCGACCAAGAAGATCCGCGCGCACGGCGCGGGCGCGGCCAAGCTCGGCATCACGAGGAACGGCCAGCCGATGACGCTCGACGTCAACCTGATCGCGCAGGACCGGCCGAACCTGGAAGACACGAAGAAGATCGACAAGAATGTCGGCTTCCTCGGCGTCGCCCCCACCGAGGTCTACGAGACGCAGTCGATCGGCGCCGTGGCCGGGCACATGGTCAGCCTGACGGGACAGGTGGCCAAGTCGCTGCTCAACCTGCCGGAGAAGATGGTCGGCGTCTGGCACGCCGCGTTCTCGGGCGAGGAACGCGACCGGCAGGGCCCGGTCGGCGTCGTCGGCGCGGGCCGGATGGGCGGCGAGATCCTCGCCTCCGACCTGTTGTCGGGCCAGGAGAAGATCGCCACCTTCATCAACCTGCTGGCCGGCTTCAACCTCGCGATCGGCGTCTTCAACCTGATCCCGCTGCTGCCGCTGGACGGCGGCCACATCGCCGGCGGCCTCTGGGAGGGGCTCAAGCGCGCCTTCGCCCGCGTCTTCCGCCGGCCCGAGCCCCGTCACGTGGACATCGCCAAGGTGCTGCCGCTGACGTACGTGCTGGCCATGGTGATGATCATCATGGCCGGTCTGCTCGTCTACGCCGACCTGGTCAACCCGATCCGCCTGTCCGGCTGAGGCCCCTACTCGCCCGTGGTCCCGTCGATCCGCTCGCGTAGCAGGTCGGCGTGGCCGTTGTGGCGGGCGTACTCCTCGATCATGTGGAGGTAGACCCAGCGCACCGACACCGTCAGGGGCTCGCGGGTGCGGTGCACGACCCCGTCGAGCGGCACCCCCGCGGCGGCCTCGCGGGCCGCGGCCATCTCGCTCTCCCACATCTTGAACGCCCCCGCCCGGTCGTCCTCGTCCACGCGGTCGAAGTCGGCGTCCGGATCCTCGGGCGTGACGTAGATGAACGGCAGATCGTTCTGCCCGCCGAGCCGGCGGCGGAACCAGCCGCGCTCCACCTCCGCCATGTGCCTGATCAGCCCGAGCAGCGACATCGTGGACGGCGGCAGGGCCCGCGTCCGCAACTGCTCGTCGGTGAGCCCCTCGCACTTCCAGGCCAGTGTCTGCCGGTGGTAGTCGAGGAAGCCTTCCAGCGTGCTTCGCTCGTCGCCGTCCACGGGTGGTTCGATGCGCATAGCCTAAGACTATGGACCAGCTGGAACGCCTGCGGAACCTCTGCCTGGACCTGCCGGAGACGACGGAACGGCTCAGCCACGGCGAGCCCACCTGGTTCGTGCGGGACAAGAAGACGTTCGTGACGTTCGCCGACCATCACCACGACGACCGGCTCGGCTTCTGGTGCGCCGCGCCGCCGGGCGTGCAGCAGGAGCTGGTGGCGGAGGACCCGGAGCACTACTTCCGCCCGCCGTACGTGGGACACCGCGGCTGGCTCGGCGTCTACCTCGACGTGGACGTCGACTGGGCCGAGATCAAGGAGATCGTCACCGACGCCTACCGGATGATCGCCCCCAAGACCCTGGTCAAGCAGCTCGACGCTCCCACCGGTCCGCCCTAGTAGGCAGAAAGGTGTAGACCGGATTGGCTCGCGCGTAGGAGTCGGGGCGCCGGTCGCGGCGGCAGGATGGGTGACCATGACGACAACAGTCCTCCTGACGCTGGTGGGGCTCGCCCTGGTGGACAGCACGAGTTTCGGCACGCTCGGTGTGCCTCTGGTGATGATGCTGGCCTCCGACCGCAGGCAGGTCGGCCGGATGGTCATCTACCTGGCCACGATCACGCTCTTCTACTTCCTGGTGGGCGTGGCGCTCATGCTGGGCCTGTCGGCGTTGCTGGAGAACTTCGGTGACGTCTTCCAGAGCCGTACCTTCCTGTGGGTGCAGTTGGCGGTCGGTGTGGGCCTGTTCCTGCTGAGCTGGCGTTTCGACTCCAAGAAGCAGAAGAAGCAGTGGGAGCCGCGCCTGGGCGGGCCGGGCACGATGGTGTCGCTGGCGCTGACGATGGGTGTGGTCGAGGTGGCCACGATGGCGCCCTACCTGGCCGCGATCGGCATCATGACCGCCTCCGGGCTGACGCCGATGCAGTGGGGGCCGGTGCTGGCGGGGTACGTGCTGGTGATGGTGCTGCCGCCGCTGGCCCTCATGGCCGGGCGCGGCCTGGCGGGCGACTGGCTGGAGCCGAAGCTGGCCAAGCTGCGCGACTGGATCCTCAGGAACGCCGCCTCCATGGTCGGCTGGACGCTGGCCATCGTGGGCTTCCTCATCGCCCGCGACGCCGCCGCCCGCCTGTTCGGCTGGCTCCAGTAGCCGTTGTTCACCCGTATGGGGTGGTTCGCGGCCGCATGGGGGCGATAGAGATAGATCCATGGACGAGAACAGGCACCCCATCGGCGAGATGCTGACTCAGGCCCTCCAGGCACTGGAGCGGGCGGAGGAAGCGCCCGCCGACGCCGTCTTCCAGGGCGACGGCGCGGCGGCCGACGGGCAGGTGCGGGCGGTGGCCGGGCCGGACGGGCGGTTGCACGAGCTGCGTCTCAACCCCCGGGTCATGCGCATGGCCTCGGAGGACCTCGCGCGGGAGATCCTCACCGCGGTCAACGCCGCGCTGGACGACCTGCGGGCGAACGTGCCGGGACTGGAGGCGGCCGACCCCCGGCGGCTCGCCGAGACGATGGGCGGGACGCACGACATCGTGCTGGGGCGGCTGGCGGAGTTCGCCGACGGGGTGGAGCTGGTCGTGCGCCGGCTGGAGGAGCGGTGAACGGGTTCGACCGGGGGCCGGACGTCTCCCACGCCGACCTGCGCGGCACCGGCGCCGGGCTCGGCCAGACCGGAACGACGTGGCTGGAGGCGGTGGCTGAGCTGCGCGCCGGCCTGGAGGGAGAAGGAGACCCCTGGGGCGAGGTGCCCGCGACCATGGTCAAGGCCGCCTACCTCGAGGTCACCAGGAAGGCGCTGGAGGTCTGCGAGGCGCTGGGGGAGCGGCAGGTGACCTCGGGCGAGGACGTGCGGTTCATGGAGGCGAACTACCAGGCCGCCGAGCGGCGCGGTGAGGAGGAGGCCGCGCGCGTCAGGCGGCTGCTGGAGCGGTCATGACCGGCGTAGTTCCCCGGGGCCGAGGAGCACACCGGCGGGTCCTTCCGGGTTGACGACGACGCCCACGTCCGCGGGCAGGAGCGCGACCAGATCGCCCCCGCGCAGACGCTGCCAGTCCATGGCCCCGTCCGGCAGGGTCTCCGGCAGGTGGGCCTGAGCCGTGTAGGCGAACGCCGCCCGGCCCTCTCCCGTGTCGAACACCGGCACCCCGCCGCCCGGCCCGGCGGCCACGATCACCTCCGCCGCCAGCAGCAGCGGCACGATGTCGTCGCCGGTGGCGTAGCCGGTCGAGGCGAGCTGCAGGGCCCGGTCGAGCGGGTCGGTGGGCTCGGGGTGGCCCAGCGCCACCGGCGAGGGCCGGTATCCGGCGTTGTGCCGGAACTCGCCGGTGATCTCACCGCGCGCGTCGACCTGCCAGGCCCCGATGATCCCGTACGGCGGGACCTCCCCACCGGGGTCGAAGAACGGATCGATCGCGTACATCCAGGTCCCCGGGCTCTGCCGTGCCCGCCGCCGCAGCTCGTCGGTGACCGCCGGCGGGGGCGGTGGTACGTCGTTCACGGCGATCCTCCGGGGAAGGGGTCGTAGTGCGGGTTGCGGATGAAGTTCTGCGGCGTTTTGGGCACCCCTTGCGGCCAGGCGCCGGTGATGTATCTCCGGTGCACCCCGCCGGGGAAGGCGATCTCGCGCTCGTGGGACAGGTGGCTCGCGGCCTTCAGCGTGTCCTGGACGTCGATGCCGCCCGGGGCGTCGACCTCGTAGACGAAGCGGCGCGGGACGGCGTTGTCGATGTCCATCCGCGTGCTGGTCCCGACGAAGGCGGACGGCCGGGACTTGAGCACGTGGTCGGACAGGTTCGTCATCGACGGGTCGCGCGGCAGCAGTCCCCGCTCGAAGATCTCGTCGGGAGACCTGTCCTCGGCGCGGTAGACCGGCGGGCGGTCCCGCCGCCAGATCGGGTACGGCGTGATGGACGAGACGTCCACGCTCTTGTCGGCCGCCGACTCAAGGTGGTTGCCGGGGCCGCGCACGGGCGTCGGCGGCCGCTTGCCGGGCGGGATCGCGCCGGACCCCGTCTTGGAGGCCGGCTTGCGCAGCAGCGCGGACGCGCGTCCGAACAGGCGCAGCGCGCTGCGTTCCAGCAGTTCGACCATCCGGCGGATGATCTCCCGCGCGGCCGTCCTGGCGCCGCCCACGACGGGACCCACGGCGGCGAGCGAGGCGCCGGCGGTGGGGCCCGAGGCGGCGACCAGCCGCGCCAGGTGCAGGGCGAGCCGCATGAGCAGGACGATCAGCGCCACCTTCATGGCCAGCACGATCATCGCGGAGATCTGTAACGCGCCGCCGATGAGCAGCGCGGCGGTGACCGCGTCGCCGGTGCGGGCGGAGGTGTCGCGCCACTCGCCGTCGAACGCCCGCACGCCTTCGCCCTCGTTGCGCGCGGTGGTCTGGGCGGCGTGCGTGGCCGCGGCCGAGGAGACGCGCACCGCCGTCATCGCGAAGGAGATCCACTGGGTACCGGCCGCGTGCAGCCGGTCCTCGTCGACGAGCGGCCACGAGACGACGATGTTGAGCAGCATGGCCAGCCCCGGTGGTGGCTGCAGCGCCACGGTGCCCCTCCTTGCCCGGTGATCACATCCGAGGGGTCACACTACTGGGGCGCGCTCACTGCATGGAGATGTGCGGGTGGTCGAAGTGGTTCTCGGTGATGCTGCCGCGGTCGCTCATCGCCCGCCATCCCGACCCCATGTTGATGCGCTGCTTCCAGATCACGTACTTCACGCCGAAGCGGTTCTTGTTCTTGATCGCCCAGGCCGCGATCTGGTCGCCGAGCGCCTGGTTGGCGGCGGTGGGCATGGAGCCGCCGGTGCTCATCATGAAGTCGCAGGCCCGGCCGAGCGGGTGCTCGCCGCCGCCGCCCGAGCGGTAGCAGCCGACCTCGAAGGGCAGGTTGAAGGTCTTTTTGATCTCGTCGCGGATGATCCGCATCCGTGAGGTGATGTTGTCGGAGCCGGAGGGCAGCTCGGGGGCCCAGGATCCGTCGTTGCGCTTGCCGGTGCCGTACGGCATGAGGTCCTGGAGCTTGTCCTTGATGTCCTTGATGACGCCTTCGGCCTCGTCGCGCTCCTTGGCCACCTCGTCCGCCTGTCCGGCGATCTGGGTGGTGAGCGCGGCGGCCGCGTCCGCGGCCTTCTTCTTCTCGTCGCGGGCGGCGGCGACGCCCGCGATGACCGCCTGCTCCTCGTCGGTGAGCTGCTCCAGTACGGCCGCGCCCGGCGCGTCAGGCGTGTACAGGAAGCCGGGCAGCGTGCCGCCGCTGCCCTGGTAGCGCAGCTGGGCGATCTCGGCCACCCGCCGCTCGGCCTCGACCAGCGCCGTCTCGGCGGTGGCCAGGCGCGCCTGGGCGGACTTCTCCGCCTCCTTCGCCTTGGCGAGTGCCACGCGCTTGCCGTTGTAACTCTCGATGAGCTTGTCGACCTGGGTGTTGAGCTTCTTCAGCTCGGCCCGCAGCTGCTTCTCGCCCGGCTTGGGCGCGGCGTGCGCGCTCGCCGGGGTGAACGCCACAGCTGCGGCGGTGATGAGACCGATGGCCAAAGTCGCGGGGGACGCAACCGCCACGTGGGGGATTCCTCTCCATCTGCCGGCCGGGTTAGCTGACGGGTTCGGGCTGGGAGATGCCCTACCACCGAAGTGGATTCACCCCAGGTGAGGCTGGGTCCCCGGCTCCCGGGCAACACGCCCGGGATTAGGCGGCAACGGCTGTGACAACCGGTGCGTGAGGGATATTAGTAGTAAATGGCGGGCAATGCGACTTCAAGTGGAAACCAATTAGTGATCTACCTGTGATCGAAGCAGGCGTGCGGCCTCCTCGGGCAGCACGTCGTTGACGAAGGCCCCCATCGCCGACTCCGACCCCGCCAGGTACTTGAGCTTGCCGGGCGCGCGCCTGATCGAGAACAGCTCCAGGTGCAGATGTCCCAGCTCACGCAGGTACCGCACCGGCGCCTGGTGCCACGCCGAGATGTACGGCATGGCCACCCCGAAGATTCCGTCCAGCGCCCGCAGCACCGAGGTGTAGAGCGGCGCGAAGGCCGCCCGCTCCGCCTCGGTCAGCGCCGCGAGGTCCGGCACCTGACGATGCGGGTAGACATGCACCTCGTACGGCCAGCGCGCCGCGGCCGGGACGAAGGCGGTCCACAACTCGTTGGCCGCCACGACCCGCTCCCCGGCCCGTTCGGCGGCCAGCACGTCCGCGAACAGCCCCGGCCGCCGCTGCGCCGCCGCGAGCTGAAGCTTGGTCCGCGGCGTCACGTACGGGTAGGCGTAGATCTGCCCGTGCGGGTGGGGCAGCGTGATCCCGATCTCCTCGCCCCGGTTCTCGAAGACGAAGACCTGCTCCACGCCCTCGATCGCGGACAACTCGGCGGTGCGGTCCGCCCACGCCTCCATGACCAGCTCGACCTGCGCGTCGCTCAGCCGTGAGAACGACGAGGAGTGCTCGGAGGTGAAGCACACCACCTCACACCGCCCCGCACCCGGCCGCACCTCACTCAAGCCGCCCACATCGTGATAAGTCCCAAAATTTCCGCTGAAAGATGGGAAGCGGTTCTCGAACACCACCACGTCATAGTCGTGCGCCGGGATCTCCGAGGCCCGCGTGTCGGACGACGGGCACAGCGGGCACTCGTCGGCGGGCGGCAGGAACGTCCGCGTCTGCCGGTGCCCCGCGATCGCGATCCACTCCTCGGTCAGCGGGTCGTAGCGAAGTTCCGAGGCGAGTGGCCGGGGGTCGAGCGGACGCCGGTCCACCGCACCGCGGTCGGCGTCGTCGCGCCGGTCGAAGTAGATCAGCTCTCGCCCGTCGGCCAGGTGGGTGATGGTGCGCTTCACTGCGTGCCCTCCGCGATGATCAGTTCCCCGACGCGCTCGGCCAGCTCGGCGCGCGCCTCGGCGGGCAGACCCTGGTCGCTGATGACGACGTCGGCCTCTGCCAGGTCGGCGATCGTGCTGATGCCGACGGTGTTCCACTTGGTGTGGTCGGCCGGCACGACCAGGCGGTGGGCGGCGGCCACCAGCTCCCGGTCGGTCTCCGACTCCAGCAGGTTCGGCGTGGTGAACCCGGCGCGCGCGCTCATCCCGTGCACGCCCAGGAACAGCGTGTCCACGTGCAGGCGGCGGATCGCGGCGACGGCGACGGGACCGACCAGCGCGTCGGAGGGCGTGCGGACGCCGCCGGTGAGCACCACCGTGCGGTCGGCGCGCGGAGCGCGGTGGAAGACGTCGGCGACCGGGACCGAGTTCGTGATGACGGTGAGGTCGGGCACCGAGACCAGGTGGTGGGCCAGCGCCCACGTGGTGGTGCCCGCCGACAGGGCGACCGCGGTGCCCGGCCCGACCAGCTCGGCGGCGCGGCGCGCGATCGCCTCCTTCTCCTGCTGCTGGCGGGCGGACTTGGCGGTGAAGCCCGGCTCTTCCGTGGAGCCGGGGCCGAGTGTGGTCGCGCCGCCGTGCACCTTCTCCAGCAGGCCGCGCTCGGCCAGCGACTCCAGATCGCGCCGCACGGTCATGTCGGAGACGCCGAGCTCGCGCACGAGGTCGGCCACGCGGACGCCGCCGCTGGCCCGGACCCGTTCGAGGATCGTCTGTTGCCGCTGCTGTGCGAGCACACGCCCTCCTTCCAACAAGTTCAAACAGATTATGACATGAACATGTTGAAGAATGTGAGGTCGCTTGCCGGGGGGCCTGGTGTGGGATACGCATGCCGTACTGGAAAAGGCCCGCTCAAAGGAGGACGACGGATGGCAAGGCGCGCCCGCAAGTCCCGAGCACGCAAGAAGAAGAAGGCCAACCACGGCAAGCGCCCCGCGTCGCGCTGACGGTCACCCGGCCGCGGTGAGCTCCTTCACGGCGGCCGAAACCGCCCGGTGGAACGTCGGGTAGGCGTAGATCATCTCGTCGAGCCTGGTGAGCGGGACGCGGGCGTGCACCGCCAGCGTCAGCAGACCCAGGACCTCGCCCCCGGGCGGCGCCGCCACGGTCGCGCCGACCAGGACGCCGTCGGCCGCCACCAGCTTGACCAGCCCCTCGGCCTGGGCGATGTAGCCGCGCGTGCCCAGATCGCCCACGGCGACGCGCACATCCAGGCCCCGCTCGCGGGCCTGCGCCTCGGTCAGGCCCACCGCGCCCACCTCGGGATCGGTGAAGGTCACCCGGGGCACGGCGTGGTATTCGGCCGCGTGCACCGGCTCGCCGAGGATCTCCTTGACCACGATGTTCGCCTGGTACATCGACATGTGCGTGAACGCGCCCTTGCCGACCGCGTCGCCGATCGCCCAGACGCCCTCGGCCGCGCGCATCCGCGCGTCCACCGGAATCGCCCGCGCGCTCTCGTCGAGCCCGATCGCGCCGACGCCCAGCGCCTTCAGATCCACCCGGCGGCCCGTCGCCACCAGCAGCCGCTCCGCCTCGGCGCCGCCGACCGTGAAGCGGCCGTCCGCGTAGTCCACGCGGGCGACCTTGGCCGAGGTCCGCACGTCGATGCCGCGCCCGGCGAAGACCTTCTCCAGCAGAGCGCTTGTCTCCGGCTCTTCGAGCGCGATCAGCCGGTCGGCCGCCTCGACCACCGTCACCGCCACGCCGAACGTCCGGAACATCTGCGCCAGCTCCGCCCCGATCGCGCCGCCGCCCAGCACGATGATCGACTCGGGCAGCTCGGCGTTCTCGATCGCCTGATGGTTGGTCCAGTACGGCGTGCCCGCCAGCCCCTCGATCGGCGGCACCGCCGCCTGCGAACCGGTCGCGATCACGATGCCGCGCGCCGCGCGCAGCACCTGGTCGCCGACGGTCACCTCGCCCGGCCCGGTGACAAGCCCGTGGCCCCTGACCAGGTGGCCGCCCTTGCCGGTGAAGCGGTCGGCGGCCACCTTGTCGTCCCAGGAGTCGGTGGCCTCGCGCACCCGGCGTACCAGCGCCGGCCAGTCGCGCGAGGTCTCCGCCTCGTGAATCATGATCTTCGAGGGAATGCAGCCCCAGTAGGGGCACTCGCCGCCCACCAGGTTCGACTCGACGGCGGCCACGCGCAGCCCCGCCTCCGCCAGCCGGCCGGCCACGTCCTCGCCGCCCGGACCCATCCCCAGCACGATCACATCGACGTCCATTCTCAGTACATAACCAGCCGTGAGCCGGAGTTCACCCGGAACGTGGCAAATTCGCCAGCGCCTGGTCGACCCGCTCCTGCGGCAGCGCGAAGTCCTCCAGCTCGCCCGCCAGGTAGCGGTCGTAGGCGCCGAGGTCGAAGTGGCCGTGGCCGCACAGCGCGGTCAGCAGCACCTTCTCCTCGCCGCTCTCCTTGCACCGCAGCGCCTCGGCGATCGTCTCGGCCAGCGCGTGCGTCGGCTCCGGCGCCGGCACGATCCCCTCCGTACGCGCGAAGCGCACCCCGGCCTCGAAACACTCGCTCTGCGACCTGGTGACCGCCTCGAACATGCCCAGCTCGTACATGTGCGACAGCAGCGGCGACATGCCGTGATACCGCAGCCCGCCCGCGTGGATCGGGTCCGGCACGAAGTCGTGGCCGAGCGTGTGCATCTTCAGCAGCGGCGTGAACCCGGCCGTGTCCCCGAAGTCGTAGGCGTAGCGGCCGCGGGTGAACGACGGGCACGCCTCCGGCTCCACCGCGCGGAAGGACGTCCGCGGGCTCTCGCGCATGAACGGGAAGGCCAGCCCGGCGAAGTTGGAGCCGCCGCCGGTGCAGCCGATGACCAGGTCCGGCATCTCCGGCATCTGCTTGAGCGCCTCCTCGCCGATGACCGTCTGGTGCAGCAGCACGTGGTTGAGCACCGAGCCCAGCGCGTACCGGGTGTCGGCCGCGGCTCCCGCCACCTCGACGGCCTCGCTGATCGCGATGCCCAGGCTGCCGGTGGAGTCGGGGTGCTCGGCCAGGATCTTGCTGCCCGCGCTCGTCAGCGGTGACGGGCTGGCGTGGACGGCGGCGCCGTACACGCGCATGAGAGAGCGGCGGTAGGGCTTCTGGTCGTAGGAGGCGCGCACCATCCAGATCTCGCACTCCAGCCCGAACTGCGCGCACGCGAACGCCAGCGCCGACCCCCACTGCCCCGCCCCGGTCTCGGTCGTGAGCCTGCGCACGCCCTCGCGCTTGTTGTAGTACGCCTGCGGCACGGCGGTGTTCGGCTTGTGCGAGCCGGCGGGGGAGACGCCCTCGTACTTGTAGTAGATGTGCGCCGGCGTGCCCAGCGCCTTCTCCAGCCGGTGCGCCCGGATCAGCGGCGTCGGCCGCCACAGCCGGTAGACGTCCAGCACCTCCTGCGGAATCTCGACGAACCGCTCCCCGCTCACCTCCTGGCCGATCAGCTCCATCGGGAACAACGGGGCCAGATCGTCCGGACCGACCGGCTGCCCGGTGGCGGGATGCAGTGGCGGGGGAGGGGGCGTGGTGAGATCGGGAACGATGTTGTACCAGTGGCTAGGGGTCATCACCCCAGTCTGCGACGGCCGGCCCTGTCGTTCCAGGGCCACCTGCTCACTCAAGCGTGTCCACACCGTGCCCGGCCCGCTCGGCGGCGTGCCGCAGGTCGTGAAGGTGTGGGCGACCGGTTCCACGCGGTCCTCAAGGCTGGGGCGCGACTCCGCTGCCGAGGGCGTCGAACAGGCGCTCCAGGCGGGCGCGGTGGTCGTCCGCGACGGTGCCGGCCGCTTCTCCGGCGATCAGGCGCCGGGCGGTCTCCACCAGCACCGTGGTGTAGCCGGCGACGAAGAAGGCGGCGAGCAGCGGGGCGTCGCCGTCGAAGGCGGGGTCGTGTTCGAGCTCGCCGGAGAGGGTCTGCTGGAGATCGAAAGCGATCTCCCTGGCGCGGGCGACCAGCGTCGGCGAGGCCACGACGGTCCGGAAGAAGGGGACGGACCCGTCCTTGAGCCCGGACAGGGCGTGCCGCTCTTCAAGGAGCCCGAACGCCGCATCGCGCAGGGACTGGAGCACTCCGGTGCCCGGGGCACGCTCGCGTACCGCCGAGCGCAGGAGCTCGACGGCGTCGACCTGGCGGTCCAGCAGGAGGTCCTCCTTGCGCGGGAAGTGTTTGAAGACCGTCACGGCCGAGACCCCGGCCTCCCGCGCGACCTCGGTGACCGTGACCGTGTCGAACCCGCGTTCCAGGAACAGCCGGGTCGCGACCTCCGAGATCTTCGCGCGCGTCTGCGGTCCGCCTCGCGCACTGGTCCTGGGCATCCCGGCCTCACTTCCTTGTGCAACTAAACTTAGTCACATAGCCTAGTGGCATGTCCTTCGAACAGACCACTGTCCTGTGTCATTCTCGCCGCAGCGTGCCCCGGCGAGCCGCGCGCCACCGCGTCCCGTGCGTGGCGGCACCGACAGGCCCGCACGAGCGGCCGGATCTCCTGGCGGGAGCCCTCCATGCGTGAGCCGGATGCGTGCGGGCCTCGATCGCTGCGGGAGGCGTGGGTCGCGCTGGCGGGGCTGTCGGCGGTGTTCCTCTTCGAGATGCTGGACAACTCGATCCTGAACGTCGCGCTGCCCGTGATCGGACGCGAGCTGCACGCCTCGACCACCGCGCTGCAATGGGTGACGGGCGCCTACGCGGTCGTGTTCGGCGGATTGATGCTGGCCTTCGGCGCGATCGCCGACCGGTTCGGCCGGCGGCGGATCATGCTGATCGGGCTGGTCCTGCTCGGCGTGGCGAGCCTGGCGACCACTCTCGTCACCACCGCCGAGCAGCTGATCGCCGTCCGTGCCACGATGGGGGTCGCCGCCGCGATGACGACCCCGGGATCGATGGCGCTGGCGTTCCGGCTGTTCGACGAGGACGGCCTGCGCGTGCGCGCGCTGACCCTCATCTCGACCGTCGGCCTGGTCGGGCTCGCGATCGGCCCGACCGCGGGCGGCTTGGTGCTGGCGATCGCTCCGTGGCAGGTCCTGCTGCTGGTGAACGTGCCGATCGCCGCGCTGGCGTTCTTCTGCGTGCGGTACGGCATCGCCGCCGACGACCCGGCCGGACTCCACCACGACCCCCTCGACGCCCCCGGAATGCTGCTGGGCACGGCGGCGATCGTGCTCACACTCCTCGCGCCGACACTGTTCGTGGACCAGGGCGCCGGCTCCTGGGCGCCCTGGTCGGTCACCGCCGCGGCCGCCGCGTCGGCGATCTGCTTCGTCCTGCGCGAGCGCCTGACCCGCCATCCGCTGCTCGACCTGAAGCTCCTCGCCCTGCCCCTGGTCTCCAGCGGCCTGGCCTACAAGGCCGCCGCCGGGCTGTCGACCGCCGGGCTCACCTACCTGGTGACGCTGCAACTGCAGCTCGACTGGGGCTGGCCGCCCGCGCTGGCCGCCCTCGGGATGCTGCCGCAGGTCGTCGTCCTCATCGCGGGCAGCCCGTTCGTCAACCCGTTCGTACAACGCGTCGGCCTGGACCGGGCCGCCTGGACCAGCGCCGCGGCGGTCGTGTCCGGCCTCGCCGTCTACGGCCTGCTCGGCCGGTTCGGCTACCCGTGGATCGCGCTCGCGCTCGTCCTGGTGGCGGCCGGGATGCGCGTGGTCGGCGTCGTCGCCGGGCTCAACGTGGTCCGCGGCCTGCCCGCGAACCGGACCACCATCGGCACCGCGCTCGTCGACACCGCCAGCCAGGTCACCACCGGCGCCGGCATCGCCGTCACCGGCACCATCCTCGCCCTCCTGTTCGCCGGCGACATCACCGCCTTCCCCTGGAGTCCGCGGCAGACCGGCGAATTCCACCAGGCCGTCACCATCGCCGGCCTCACCCTCACCCTCGTCGCGGCTGCGCTCGTCGGCTGGGGATTCGCCCGCACCCGGCGCGCCGCCGGCGTCGACCACGATGTGGAGTACGCCGCATGACCCACCACATCCGCCTGCCCGACGACCGGGTCGCGATCCTCGGCGCGCTCGATCTGGAACACACCCCGGACGGCTCCCGGCCGCGCCCGCACGATTGCTGGATGGATCTGATCGTCTCGCGCGCGGCAGGGGTTCGCCTGAGCCTGCGTACGGCGGCCGGAGCGCTCACTCTGACGGGCGTCCGCACCCTGCCCGCCAAGGTCGTCGACGTCCGCGCTGACCCGGCACCGCACTACCTCGGCGGCCAGGTCACGTACTCCTGAACAGCCGGTCCAGATGCGCGTCGATCGCGGCGAGCGCGTCCTGGGGCTCGATCACGTCGAGTTCGATCAGGGAGGCGAAGCCGGTGAGGGCGAGGAGCAGGTTGGTCTCGGTCGCCGGGTCGCGGCCCGGGTCGATGTGCCCGTCGGCGATCGCCTGGCGGACCAACTGCTCGACGAGGTCCCGCCCTTGGACGAGGCCGCGGCGCGCCTGCTCGTGCACGGCCTCGTCATGCAGCGCCTCCAGGACGTAGGCGGCGCTCATCCGGCTGGTCGCGCGGGCGTCGGCATGCAGGGGGAGCATCTCCGCGAGCGTCAGTCGCAGCACGTCACGGGGGTGCGGACGGTCACCGAGCTTTTCGAGCCCCTGGTGTACGCGCGCCGCGGTCAGCTCGGACGCGAAGTCCATGGCGAAGGAGAGCATGGCGGTCCGGGAGGCGAAGTAGTGCTGCAGCTGCCCGAGTGACATGCCCGCCTCCTGCGCCACCACGCGCATCGTCAGCTGTGTGACGCCGCGCTGCTCCACCACCCGCCACAGTGCGCGGGCGATCGCTTCGCGGCGTCCGCGGTGATCCACCTGTTTCGGCATCGCCGGCTCCTTCCTCATTTCAATACAGTTGACATAATACATCTGACCCACAATCCTGGAATCCACTCGAGGGAAGGAATCGTCATGTCCGAACAGCCGAAGGTACGGACCACGGAAGGCGTGGTGCAGGGGCGCCGGCGGCAGGGGCACGCGGTGTTCCGCGGCATCCCCTACGCCCAGCCCCCGGTCGGAGCGCTCCGCTTCGCCGCGCCCGCGCCGCCGCACCGCTGGGAGGGGACGAGGCAGGCGGTCGAGTTCGGCCCGGTGGTGCCGCTGTCCCTGCCGATCGACGTGCCCCCGCAGGGCACCGACTGGCTGACGCTCAACGTCGGCACTCCGGATCCCGGCGCGGCGGGCCTGCCCGTGCTGGTGTGGATCCCCGTGGGCGGCTACCTCTCGGCCGCGTCGAGCGACCCGATGTTCGACCCGGCGGCGCTGGCCGAGGCGGGAGTCGTCGTGGTGACCATCAACTGCCGCGTGGGCGCGGAGGGATTCGCGTTCCTCGACGACGTACCGCCCAACCGCGGATTCCTCGACCAGATCGCGGCGCTGGAGTGGGTGCAGCGCAACATCGCCGCCTTCGGAGGCGACCCCGGCCGGGTCACCGTGGCCGGGGTGTCCGCCGGGGCGGGCTCGGTCGCCGCCCTGCTGACGATGAAGTCCGCGCGCGGACTGTTCCGGCGGGCCATGGCCCATTCGGTGCCGGGGATGCACAGCACCCCCGCGCTGGCACGGCAGACCACCGCCGCGTTCGCCGACCGGCTCGGGGCGGCCCCCACCGCCGAGGCCCTGCGCGACATCGACCCATGGCACCTGGCCGCCGAGCTCACCTCCTTCAACGCCGGCCTCCACGCGTACCGGGACAGCTGGGGACGCCTCACGGAGGCCGGCACCGCGTTGTGCCCCGTCGTCGACGGCGAGATCCTCCCGGAAACGCCCTGGCCCGCGCTGACCGGCGCGCGCGCGAGCGGGACCGAACTGCTCGTCGGCCACGCCCGGGACGAATTCCGGTACTTCAGCGTCATGAGCGGACGGTACGGCACCTTCACCGAGGAAGAGGCCCAGGCCGCCCTGGAACTGCTCGCCCCGCAGCCGGACGGCGCGCGGGCCTACCGTGCCGCGTTCCCGCAGGCAGGCCCGGAGGAGCTGGTGGAGACGGTGTACTCCGACGCCCTCTTCCGCATGCCGTCACAGAAGCTGGCCGAGGCGAACGCCGCGGCCGGCGGCACCTCGTACCTGTTCGAACTGTGCTGGGTGACCCCGGTCCTCGGCGGCATCCTGGGCGCCTGCCACAGCCTCGACGTACCCCTGGCGTTCGGCACGCTGGACAGCCCCGTCGGCACCCAGCTCATCGGCGAGAAGCCCACTCCCGAGGCCGTCGCGCTCTCCCGCGAACTCCAGGAGACATGGGTCCGCTTCATCACCACCGGCGACGCGGGCTGGTCCCCCCACCGGCCCGGCGAGCACCTCACCCGCGTCCTGGACACCGAGTCGAAGACCCTGCCCTACCCCGAACAGGCATCCCATCAGATCTGGGAGGGTTACTCCCCGGCCCCCTTCGATCTCTCCTAATTGTTCGAGGCTCCAGGTCACGGATGGGCTCGCTCTCCGCCACACCAGCGCGTACCGCAGCGGAATCCAGATGTGACCGGCGTGCCTTGAGTGTCGCAAAGCGCGAGCCGATGTGCTGTTGTGCGAGCCTGGACCGGTGCGCTCGCGGGGTTTCGGAACCTCCGCCCGCTCCTCGCCCAACCGGCCAGCGCATCCAAACCCTCCAGACCTGGCCCGGGGCGCCCACCTGGCATCCCCCCGCATCGCCGGCCCCCGCCCCGCTACGACGTCGGCAAGACGGTCAAACGCGGCCGCGCCCTCGAAGCACTCCACCAATGAAGAACCACGTTGGTGCTCGGCCGCGCCGACATGCCGGTGAGGTAGCGATCAGTCGGTTCGGTCGTCGGGGCCGGACCTCGTTCCCGTGTCGAAGCTCGCTGTCACGGGCGCGGTACTCCAGTCGCTCACCTCATCGCCCCTGTCGACGCGCAGCAGCCGCGCCTGC
>NZ_JBHYJD010000085.1:0-29384 GCF_042740555.1 Nonomuraea sp. NPDC059007
AGCAAAAACTCATCATATTCCAGACGAGGTGTTGCATGAAATACTTCATGCACTGGCTTTTAACACACTGTTGAGTTCTCAAGAAACGGACGCGTACTCCCCGATACTGCGAGAGGCGCACATTTCGTCTGCCTCTATTTTACCAGATCCAGATGACCCTGTCAAACCGGCCATCTGGGTGGATTTGAGGCAACCCCGCTAACTTACTCCAACATCCGGCACTTGTCCAATCAAGCGGACACAGCCGGAAACCCGGATCAGTCGTTGGGATGTTCAGAGCCTAGCAGCGTTCCGATGAGCTCCGAACCCGGAGGCTCATCGGGGCGTGCTCGCCCTGCGTTGAAAACTGTAGCAGCCCAACGCAGGTACAACGTCCAACTTCCCGGTAACGAATGAGTCTTCCCTCCATGCGTTACCGCCAAACATCACCCAGCCGGCAGGGCCGCGAGCTGTGCCTCCAGGCGCGCGATGTTCTCGCCGGACTGCGTCGCACGTGCCCTGACCTTGGCCACCACGTCCTCGGGAGCCTTGGCCATGAACTGCTCGTTGCCCAGCTTGGCCGACACCTGGGCGGCCTCCTTGCGCGCCACGGCGAGATCCTTCTCCAGGCGCTTGCGCTCGGCCACCACGTCGATGGCTCCGGCGGTGTCGATCTCAACGCTCACCCCGGTCACCGCGAACCGCGCGGTGGCGAAGAATCCGTCACCGGGCTCCTCCAGCCGCAGCAGCGACCGGATCGCGCCTTCCTGCGCGGCGAGAGCCGTACCGGAGAGACCGAGACGTGCGGCGACCCGCTGGCCCGGCCTGAGTCCCTGGTCGGAGCGGAAGCGGCGCACCTCGGTCACCAGCTCCTGGAGCGCGGTGATCTCGGCCTCAGCCTCCGGATCGCGATAGCGCGGGTCCGCGACCGGCCACTGGGCCACCATCACCGATGTGCCACCGGTGACCGCCCGCCACAACTCCTCGGTGACGAACGGGACCAGCGGGTGCAACAGCCGCAGCAACGCGTCGAACACATGGCCCAGGACCAGGCGGGTGCCCGTGCGCCCCTCCGCGATCTGGATCTTCGCCAGCTCCAGGTACCAGTCGCAGACCTCGTCCCACGCGAAGTGGTACAGCAGGTCGGAGACCTTGGCGAACTCGAACTCCTCGAACGCGGCATCGGCCGCCTCGATCGTGTGCTGCAGCCGGGACAGGATCCACCGGTCGGCCGCGGTGAGGTCGGCCGGGAGCTCCCCGACCGTGGCGCCGTTCATCAGCGCGAACCGGGTGGCGTTCCAGATCTTGTTGCAGAAGTTGCGCGAGCCGGCCGCCCACTCCTCGCTGACCGCCACGTCGGCGCCGGGATTGGCGCCGCGCAACAGCGTGAAGCGGGTCGCGTCGGCACCGAAGCGGTCGATCCAGTCGAGCGGATCCACCACGTTCCCGAAGGACTTGGACATCTTCTTGCCGTACTGGTCGCGCACCATGCCGTGCAGGGCGACCACCTGGAACGGCGGCTGCCCGTCCATGGCGTAGAGGCCGAACATCATCATCCTGGCGACCCAGAAGAACAGGATGTCGTACCCCGTCACCAGCACCGAGGTCGGGTAGAAGCGGGACAGGTCCGCGGTCTTCTCCGGCCAGCCCAGTGTCGAGAACGGCCAGAGCGCCGAGGAGAACCAGGTGTCCAGCACATCAGGATCCTGGACATACCCGGCAGGCGGCTGCTCGTCCGGACCCACGCAGACGACTTCGCCGGCCGGGCCGTACCAGACCGGAATGCGGTGACCCCACCACAACTGCCGGGAGATGCACCAGTCGTGCATGTCGTCGACCCAGTCGAAGTAGCGCTTGGCCAGCTCAGGCGGGTGGATGCGGGTACGCCCGTCGCGCACCGCGTCACCGGCCTCCTTGGCCAGCGGCCCCACGTTGACGAACCACTGCAGCGACAGCCGCGGCTCGACCACGGTCTTGCACCGCGAGCAGTGTCCGACCGAGTGCACGTAGGGCCGCTTCTCGGCGACGATGCGGCCTTCCGCGCGCAGGGCCGCCACGACGGCGGGCCGCGCCTCGAACCGGTCGAGCCCCTGGAACGGACCGTGGGCGGTGATGACGCCGTGCTCGTCCATGACGGTCAGCGACGGCAGCGAGTGGCGGCGGCCGATCTCGAAGTCGTTGGGGTCGTGGGCGGGGGTGACCTTGACCGCGCCGGTGCCGAAGGCCGGGTCGACGTGCTCGTCGGCGACGATCGGGATGCGCCGCCCGGTCAGCGGCAGTTCCACGTACGTACCGATCAAGTGGATGTAGCGCTCGTCGGCGGGATTGACCGCGACGGCGGTGTCGCCGAGCATCGTCTCGGCGCGCGTGGTGGCGACGACGACCTCGTCGGAGTAGCGGATGGAGACGAGCTCGCCGTCGTCCTCGCTGTGCTCGACCTCGATGTCGGACAGCGCGGTGTGACAGCGCACGCACCAGTTGATGATGCGCTCGGCGCGGTAGATCAGCCCGTCGTCGAAGAGCCGCTTGAAGATCGTCTGGACGGCGCGCGACAGGCCCTCGTCCATCGTGAACCGCTCGCGCGACCAGTCGACGCTGTCACCGAGCCGCCGCATCTGACCGAGGATCGCGCCGCCGGACTCCTCCTTCCACTGCCAGACCTTCTCCACGAAGGCCTGGCGGCCGAGGTCGTGCCGGGACAGGCCCTCCGCGCCGAGCTTGCGCTCGACGACGTTCTGGGTGGCGATGCCCGCGTGGTCCATGCCGGGCACCCACAGCGTTTCCTTGCCGCGCATCCGCGCGCGGCGCGCCAGCGCGTCCTGGATGGAGTGGTCGAGCGCGTGGCCGATGTGCAGCACGCCGGTCACGTTCGGCGGGGGCAGGACGATGGAGTACGGCTCGCGGGAGCTGCCCGGATCGGCGCGGAAGTGGCCTTCGGATTCCCAGCGTGAGTAGTTCCGGGTCTCGACGTCGGCCGGGGTGTACTGGGTAGGCAGCTCTGGCGTTGTCACGCGGCCAAGTTTAGTGCCGCCGTTGACGGGATCGTCTCCACATGGAGAAGCGCCCCACCGACCGGCGGGGCGCTTCGTCGTGCGGGGAAGTGCTAGGCCGACTTCTCGCGCGGCGGACGCTGCTGCTTGGCCAGTTGGTCACGCGGGACCAGCGTCGGGATCGCGTGCTCCAGCACGGACTCGCGGGTGATGACCACCCGGGCGACGTCCTGGCGGGAGGGCACTTCGTACATGACCGACAGCAGGACCTCTTCGAGGATCGCGCGCAGGCCTCGCGCACCGGTGCCGCGCAGGATCGCCTGGTCGGCGATGGCCTCCAGCGCGTCGTCGGTGAACTCCAGCTCGACGCCGTCGATCTCGAACAGCTTGCGGTACTGCTTCACCAGCGCGTTGCGCGGCTCGGTGAGGATCTGGATGAGCGCCTCGCGGTCGAGGTTGTGCACGCTGGTGATGACCGGCAGACGTCCCACGAACTCGGGGATCATGCCGAACTTCAGCAGGTCCTCGGGCATCACGTCGCCGAAGATGTCGACGGTGTCGACCTCTTCCTTCGAGCGGATGATGGCGTTGAAGCCGATGCCCTTCTTGCCGATGCGCGACTCGATGATCTTCTCGAGGCCGGCGAAGGCACCACCGCAGATGAACAGCACGTTGGTGGTGTCGATCTGGATGAACTCCTGGTGCGGGTGCTTGCGGCCGCCCTGCGGAGGAACCGAGGCTGTGGTCCCCTCCAGTATCTTCAGCAGCGCCTGCTGCACGCCCTCACCGGAGACGTCGCGGGTGATCGACGGGTTCTCGCTCTTGCGGGCGATCTTGTCGACCTCGTCGATGTAGATGATGCCGGTCTCGGCCTTCTTGACGTCGTAGTCAGCGGCCTGGATCAGCTTGAGCAGGATGTTCTCGACGTCCTCGCCGACATAGCCCGCCTCGGTCAGCGCGGTGGCGTCGGCGATGGCGAACGGCACGTTGAGCATCTTGGCCAGCGTCTGCGCCAGCAGGGTCTTGCCGGAGCCCGTGGGCCCGAGCAGCAGGATGTTGGACTTCGAGAGCTCTATGCCCTCGTCTCTGCCGCGGTCGCCGGACTGCACCCGCTTGTAGTGGTTGTAGACCGCCACCGAGAGGGCCTTCTTCGCCTGGTCCTGACCGATGACGTAGGCGTCGAGGAACTCGTAGATCTCCCTCGGCTTCGGCAGATTGTCCCACTTGAGTTCGGAGGACTCGGAGAGCTCCTCCTCGATGATCTCGTTGCAGAGATCGATGCACTCATCGCAGATGTATACGCCGGGACCGGCGATGAGCTTCTTGACTTGCTTCTGGCTCTTCCCGCAGAAAGAGCACTTCAGCAGGTCTCCCCCGTCGCCGATGCGTGCCACCCCAGATACTCCTTTGCGTGGGACCGCCCTGCTCCCAAGAGCAGTGTTTCCGGACTTCCTCCGGACTTGGCCGAACCGCTCAGGTTTCGACGTTACCGTCTTCTGGGCCCTCAGTGAGCCCCCTAGCGGCGAGTCGCACCGGAACGTGCCCTATTGGGCAGCGCTCCGGTGCCTCACATCACATCAGGAAGCTACGGCCTGTGCCCGCTTCTTCCTGGTCGGGATGATGTCATCGATCAGACCATACGCCTTTGCCTCTTCCGCGTTGAGAATTTTGTCGCGTTCAATGTCGCGGCGCACCTCGGCGGGCTCCTTGCCGGAGTGCTTCGCCACCATCTCCTCGAGGAGAGTGCGCATGCGAAGGATCTCGCGGGCCTGGACCTCGATGTCGCTGGCCTGGCCGCCGCCCTCGGTGGAGGGCTGGTGGATCAGGATGCGCGCGTTGGGCAGCGCCAGGCGCTTGCCCGGCGTGCCGCCCGCGAGCAACACCGCGGCGGCCGAGGCCGCCTGACCGAGGCAGATGGTCGAGATCTCCGGCCGGACGTACTGCATCGTGTCGTAAATCGCCGTCATCGCGGTGAAGGAGCCACCCGGCGAGTTGATGTAGATGCTGATGTCCCGGTCGGGGTCAAGCGACTCCAGCGTCAGCAACTGGGCCATGACGTCATTGGCCGACGCGTCGTCGATCTGCACGCCGAGGAAGATGATCCTGTCCTCGAAGAGCTTGTTGTACGGGTTCATCTCCTTCACGCCGTAAGACGTGCGCTCGACGAAGGAGGGGAGAACGTAGCGGCTCTGGATGTTCACTTCAGCTCCCCCTAGGAGACGGCGCCCGCGGAGGGCACCTGCCGTGCGTTGCGCACGACCTGGTCGATGAAGCCGTAGTCCTTGGCCTCCTCGGCCGTGAACCACCGGTCTCGGTCGGAGTCGGACTCGATCTGCTCCAGCGTCTGGCCGGTGTGCGCGGCGATCCGCTCGGCCAGCGTCTTCTTCACATAGAGCATCTGCTCAGCCTGGATGGCGATGTCGGCGGCGGTGCCGCCGATGCCACCGGAAGGCTGGTGCATCATGATGCGCGCGTGCGGCAGCGCGTAGCGCTTGCCCCTGGCGCCGGCCGACAGCAGGAACTGGCCCATGGAAGCGGCCAGGCCCATCGCCACCGTCGCGACGTCGTTCGGCACATACTCCATCATGTCGTATATCGCCATACCGGCGGTCACCGAGCCGCCAGGCGAGTTGATGTAGAGCCAGATGTCGCGGTCCGGGTCGTCGGCCGCGAGCAACAGGAGCTCCGCACAAATGCGGTTGGCGATCTCGTCGTTGACCTCCTGCCCGAGCACAATGATGCGCTCACGCAGCAGGCGCTGGTAAAGCTGGTCCTCAAGCCGGAAGGACGAGCCGTTCTCACGGCCTCGCGACTCGGGCTGATTGAAGGTCGGCGGGCTGGTCACAGCTTCACCTTCCGATGCGTCGTAACGATTGGCTTTGCTTGTGACCTTAACGCGCCCCGGCTAGCGGTCATGCCCCGTCTCCCCACCTGTTCGCTGTCGGCGCAGGTGGTTGGATGCCCATACTTTACGGCGCAGCCAGCTCAGCGCCTCCCACTTCAGCCAAGTTGCTCCCGATCTGCGGGCGCTTCTCACGTCGGACATGGTTCCCGCCGATACGACGCGCTCTTGACCGGTCTCCGTGCCCCACCCTGAGCCCGTCCGAAGGGCGCCGAGCCCACCGTCCACCTTCCCGCCGCCCGGCGCCCTCCTGCGCCCCTCCGGGCCGCCCCGCGGGCCCCGGAACGGCGAAAGCCCCCAACCGTGACGGCTGGGGGCTTTCGTGAGCCTTGGGATCAGGCGTCGGCCTTCTCCTCGGCCGGCGCGTCGGCCGGCTCCTCGACGACCTCTTCACCGTTGATCTCGGTGTAGATGGCCTTGAGGTCGATCTCGGCGCCCTCGGAGTCGACGATCTTGGCGGCGTCACCCACGACGGCCTTGGCCTTGTCGCGGACGATCTCGACCATGGCCAGCGTCAGCTGGTCGTTGTCGGCGAGGTGCTGGGCCAGCTGGTTGGGCTGGACGCCCATCTGCATGGCACGGCGGACGACGAAGTTGGTCAGCTCCTGCTCGGAGACGCCCAGCTCCTCCGCCTTGACGATCTTGTCGAGGACGAAGCCGGTCTTGATGGCCTTCGCGGAGTTGGTGTCGAACTCGGCGAAGCGCTCCTCCTCCGTCGTCTGGTACAGGCGGAAGAAGGCGTCGCGGCTGAGGCCGGACTCGGCGATCTGGTGGTCGAGGTTGTGCTTGCGGGAGTCGACCTCGGCCTTGAGCGCGCTGTCGGGGATCGGGATGTCGATCTTCTCCAGCAGGAGGTCGAGGGCGTTCTCGCGCGCCTGGACGACCTGGTCGACCAGCTTGTTGCGGCGGGCGGTCTCGCGGATGCTGTCCTTGAGCTCCTCCAGCGTGTCGAACTCGCTGGCGAGCTGCGCGAACTCGTCGTCGAGCTCGGGCAGCACCTTCTCC
Organism: Nonomuraea sp. NPDC059007; assembly: GCF_042740555.1. Lineage (NCBI taxonomy): Bacteria > Bacillati > Actinomycetota > Actinomycetes > Streptosporangiales > Streptosporangiaceae > Nonomuraea > Nonomuraea sp. NPDC059007. Next base: position 6,877 of record NZ_JBHYJD010000085.1, read on the forward strand.
TTGACCGACTTGACGGTGATGATCACGTCAGCCTGCTCGCCGGCGTTGTCGCCGCCGACCAGCTCGGTGCCGAAGGTCTTCTCCTCGCCCGCGGACATGCCCACGAGCGCCTCGTCGAGGCCCTGGAGCACGGAACCGGCGCCGACCTCGTAGGAGACCTCGTTGGCCTGCTGCTCCTCGATGTTGTTGCCGTCGATCTCGGCGCGCAGGTCCATGACGACGAAGTCGCCGTCGGCGGCCGCGCGCTCGACGCCGGTCAGCGTCGCGAAGCGCTGGCGCAGGCCGTCGAGCTGCCCCTCGATGTCCTCGTCGGAGACCGTGGCGGCATCGACGGTCACCTCGGCGCCCGCGTAGTCGGGGACGTCGAAGTTGGGGCGGATGTCGACCTCGGCGGTGAACTCGATCTGCTCGCCGTCCTCGATCTTCGTGACCTCGATGTCGGGCTGGCTGACCGGGAAGACGTCGACCTCGTCGACAGCCTGGCCGTAGAGCTTGGGCACCGCGTCGTTGAGGGTCTCCTCCAGCACCACCGCGCGGCCGAAGCGCTGCTCGATGATGCGGGCCGGCACCTTGCCAGGACGGAAGCCGGGCACGCGGACCTGCTGCGCGACCTTCTTGTATGCCGCATCCAGGCTCGGGCGCAGCTCTTCGAACGGCACCTCGACAGTGAGCTTCACCCTGGTCGGGCTGAGCTCCTCGACAGCGGTCTTCACGGGGTGGTCTCCTTGATCAAGCTTCGAGTGATGCGCGGGCGCGTCCATTCGGTACGGCTCACGCGCCGCGCCCACATTGCGGCGCTGGGCATGCTCCGCTACGGCGGGATCCAACGCCGTTGGCCAGTCTAGGGCAGATGCGTACCCAACAACGACGTGACGGCGCTCAGAACTCGTCGGCGATCGTACGCAGCAGCTCCACCGTCTCGTCCGGGGTGGTGCTGACGGCGCACAGGCGCTCCATGACCTCGGTGTAGCGGTCGACGTCCTCTCGCTTGTCGAGGTAGAGCGCGCTGGCGAGTTGTTCCACGTAGACCACGTCGGGCAGCTCGCGGTCGGGGAAGCGCAGGATGCTGAACGCGCCGCCCTCGGCGCTGTGCCCGCCGAAGTCGAAGGGCATCACCTGGACGGTGATGTTGGGCTGGCGCATCTGCTCGATGAGGTGCTCCAGCTGGGCCCGCATGACCTCGGCGCCGCCGATGGGACGGCGCAGCGCCGCCTCGTCGATCACCGCCCAGAAGACCGGGCCGTCGGGGCGGTCGAGGACGCGCTGCCGTTCGAGCCGCACGTCGACGCGGCGGGAGATCTCCTCCGCGCTGATGCCGGCCGAACCGGCGGTCACCACCGCCTTGGCGTATTCCTTCGTCTGCAGCAGCCCCGGGACGAACTGCACCTCGTACGTCCTGATGCGCTCGGCGGCCTCCTCCAGCCCGACGTACGCCTGGAACCACGAGGGCAGGATGTCGTTGAAGCGGTGCCACCAGCCCGGCTCGTTGGCCGTGCTCACGAGGTCGAGGACGGCGGCACGGGCCTGGTTGTCGCTGACGCCGTAAAGGGTCAGCAGGTCGGCTACGTCGCGCTCCTTGAAGCCGACGCGGCCGAGCTCCATCCGGCTGATCTTGGATTCCGAGCCCCTGATCAGGTGGCCGGCCTCCTCACGCGTGACGCCCTTGCCCTCCCTCAGCCTGCGGAGCTGGGAGCCGAGGAGGATGCGCAGCGCCGTAGGTCCGGAACCCGGCTGGTTCTGCGTCACACTGCCTCCAATACGTCCGGACACACAGTGACATCCCTCCGCCGGGTATGACAAGGTCTCAACCCGGTGTCCGGTTCGGCATATCCGGCCGAAGCGCCCATGCGGTTGCACATTGCACATGCACGTGCATTTGGGTCTTGCAGCTACGCGCGTCGTGACCCATGATGGCCTAGTGCATATTGGGCCAAACATGCACTAACCGATGGGCAAGCGGGAGGTAGCGGCGGGATGGTGGAGGACCCCCTGGCCACTGCCGACTGCCTGCAGATCACTCGCGAGGTCGGCTTCGACAGCCTGCTCAGCCGGGCCCATCCGTACACCACCTCGTGCCCGCTCCCCTTTCAGGCCGATTCGGTCAAGACCGCGCGTGACGTCACCCGCGACACCCTGCACAACTGGGGACTGGCCGAACTGAGCGACGACGCCGCGCTGGTGGTCTCCGAACTCGTCACCAACGCCGTCCGCTACACCCGCGGCCACCACGGGCTCACCCTGCTGCTGATGCGCGTCGCCCCCCACGTCCTGCTGGCGGTGGCCGACCCGAGCGACGAGGTGCCCACCCGCAAGGAGCCCGACTTCATCTCGGAGAACGGCCGCGGCCTCTACATCGTCGAGACCTACAGCCAGTGCTGGGGTTGGGATCCGCTGGCCAGAGGCGGCAAGGCCGTCTGGGCCCTGTTTCGCACCGAACCCTGATCCCTGGTTCAGACCTGACGAAGGCCGCTCCCGTTTCCGGTGAGCGGCCTTCGCGCTGTTCAGGCAAGTCGGGGCGACAGGATTTGAACCTGCGACTTCTTGCTCCCAAAGCAAGCGCGCTACCAAGCTGCGCCACGCCCCGCCGCGCCCGGTGCGCAAGCTCCCCGAGACTCCGGTACGCTTACGCCCTGACGACCGGATGAAGTCTAGACCAGACTTGGACCGGCTCGCGCGGACGTAGCTCAATGGTAGAGCCCTAGTCTTCCAAACTAGCTACGCGGGTTCGATTCCCGTCGTCCGCTCCACCTGCGAAAGGCCGGGCTCAGCCCGGCCTTTCGGCGTTCCGGGCCTCGGGTGAGATCGAGGGGTGCCGCCCGGGTTCGGGAAGGGCGCGGGCACTAGGGTCATGGCATGGGGGTGCGGCCGATCTCGCCGGAGTCGCTGGTCGAGGAGCTGGTTCGGCGCGTCGTGGAGTTGCCCCGGGACGCGCCCGCGCGGGTGATCGTGGACGGGGCGCCCGCCGCCCGGCCGGACGGCTACGCGGACGCGCTGGCGGAGCCGCTCCGTGTGCTGGGGCGGCCGGTGATCAGGGTGTCGGCCTGGGACTTTCTGCGGCCCGCCTCGCTTCGGCTCGAATTCGGCAGGACCGATCCCGACTCCTTCTACGACGACTGGCTGGATGTGAAGGCCATCGCCAGGGAGGTCTTCAACGGCTCCGGCCAGGTGCTCCCCCGGCTCTGGGACAGCGTGGCCGACCGGGCGTTTCGCGTGCCGTACCAGACGGTGCCGCCGGGCGGGGTGGTGGTGCTGGACGGGACGCTGCTGCTCGGCCGGGGGCTGGCGGCCGAGCTGAGCGTGCATCTGTGGATGTCCGCGGCGGCGCTGGAACGGCGCGCCGGCGCGGAGGAGCGGTGGCGGCTGCCCGCTTATGAGCGGTACGAGCGGGAGGTCGGGCCGGTGCGGGCGGCGGACGTCGCGGTCAAGGTGGATGATCTTCGGCATCCTGCCTTGCTTGAATGACGACCTATGTGAGGTGGCGTAGCAGGGATCGGGCCACGTGCGGGTGGGACAGGTATTCGGCCACGTCGTGGGAGCGTTGGAGCGGGTTGTCGACGGCGCGTTCGTCCACCTGTCCCTTCCAGTCGTCCTCCAGCGGGCAGCCGATGCTCACCGGGTCCGACTGCGACCAGACGTTGAGCCACTGGCCGGCCCGGTCGGGGCGGTGCGGGCCGCCCGACAGCAGGCGGCCCTGGACGGCGTCCAGGCCCAGCGGGCTGCCCAGGGTCACCAGGAGCGGGACCTCCAGCGCGGCCGGCAGGCGGGTGAGCAGGTCCATGGCGACGACGGTGCCGAGGCTGTGGGCGACGAGGACCACCTGGCCGGAGGCCGGGAGGGTGCGTTCGACGCTGGCCAGTACGGCCTGCCGTACCGAGGAGTCGTCAAGATAGGCGGCCACGTCGCGGAAGACGGCGGCGATCAGGAGGTGGTCGAGGTTCGTGGCGGAGGCCAGCCAGGACAGGGCGCCCTGGACGCCGGTCAGCAGCCCCTCGCGGCGGCCGTCGGCGGGGCGGCCGGCGAGCGCGGCGGCCTCGCCGATGAGCTGCTCGTAGACGACGCGGGTGGTCGGGGAGGCGGGGATCAGGGACTCCCGCGGCTCGGTGAGGGTGTCGCCGTAGAAGGGGAACCACACGTCGGCGGGTTCCACGGTCGGCAGGCCGGCGAGGGTGAGGCCCTTGTTGAGCCCGGCGATCCACTCGCGGCGCATGGTCTGGGGGTCTCGGCCCGTCTGGCCCCGGCCGTGGAGGAAGACGAGGTGGCGGGTGCCGCCGAAGGCTGAGGGGCGGGCGGGCGCGCCGGCCTGCCGTACCGGCGCGATCGACTCCGCGGCGAGCGGGGCGGCGCCCAGCTCGGACAGCAGGCCGGCGGGCAGGCCGGACAGGATGGAGCTGACGCGGACGCCCTCGTTGGCGATCCAGGCGCCGTCCTCGCCGGGGACGCCGGAGTGGTGGAGGGCGACGACCTCCCACTGGTCGTTGAAGACGGGCGAGCCGGAGCTGCCCGGTTCGGTGTCGGCGCTGTAGTGGAGGAAGTGGTCGAGCTGCATGGTCAGCTCGTTGCGGCGGATGGTGATCTCCTTGAGCCGGCCGTTGGGGTGGCCGACGAGGTTGACCGGCTCGCCGGTGACGATCTTGCCCTGGCGGGCCATCAGGCGGTTCCAGCCGTACAGGTCGCCGGCGGTCCTGCCGTCGGCGGCGGGGACGACGCGGACGAGCGTGTAGTCGAGCTCCTCGTCGGTGACGAACGCCGCCGACGGGTCGAGGCGGAAGCGGGTCCAGGCGGGCGGGTCGTTGTCGATGCTCATCTCGGCGCCGAACTCGACCTCGGCCTCGCCCGCGCTGTCCTGGTCGGGCAGCACGTGGTTGTTGGTGAGCAGCAGCGAGGGCGCGACCAGGAAGCCCGTCCCGACGGGGATGGCGCGGCCGTTGGAGCCCTGGGTGATGCGGCCCACGGAGGTGATGGCCCGCGCTCCCCTGGCCAGGAAGTTGGCGGGCTGGAAGTCGGCCGAGACGCCGACGATGCGTTCGAGCAGGCGGTCGGGGCTCTGCTCCGAGAGGCGTTCCACGGTGGCGACGGAGACGGTTCCGTGCTGGACGAGCCGCTCGGCCCTGGCGGTCACCTGGTCGGCGTCGTCCACGATGTGTTGCCCGGTCTGCTCCCGGCGGCGCTGGATGCGCGCGCGGTCATCCCGCTTGCTCGCGTATCGCGCCGCCGCTGCCCGGGTCTGTGACATGGCGTCCATGAGGCCACGGTGAGCCCGTCCCCGGCCGGGCGCATGAGTAGTCCCATACTCAGAGTCATGACGGACTTCGGGTATTTCCTGGTGCCGAACAGCGCCGATCCCCTCATTGAGTACGCGCGACTGGCCGACCGGCTCGGCCTTGACCTGATCGGCGTGCAGGACCATCCCTACCAGCGCCGGTACGTGGACACCTGGACCCTGCTCAGCGTCATCGCGGCCAAGACGGAGCGGATCACGGTCTTCCCCGACGTGGCGAACCTGCCGTTGCGCCACCCCGCCGTGCTGGCCAAGGCGGCGGCGAGCCTCGACCTGCTGAGCGGCGGCCGGGTGGAGCTCGGGCTTGGGGCCGGTTCGTTCTGGGACGCCATCGACGCGTACGGCGGGCCGCGCCGTACACCCAAGGAGGCGCTCGGCTCGCTGGAGGAGGCGATCACGGTGATCAGGGCCGTCTGGAGCGGCGAGCGCAACCAGCGCTTCGAGGGCGAGCACTACCACCTGCGCGGCGCCCAGACGGGACCGGCGCCCGCGCACGACATCGGCATCTGGGTGGGTTCCGGCGGGCCGAAGGCGCTCGCGCTGACGGGGCGTCTGGCCGACGGCTGGGTGCCGTCGTCGGGGTGGGCGACGCCGGATCGGCTGCCCGAGATGAGCGCCCGCGTCGACGAGGCGGCGCGGGCGGCGGGCCGCGAACCGTCCGACATCCGGCGTGTCTACAACGCGGGCGGCACCATTACGGGCGGCGCGGCGGAGGGGTTTCTGAAGGGGCCGGCCGAGCAGTGGGTGGACGAGCTGACGGATCTGGCGGTCGGGCACGGTATCGACGCGTTCGTCTTCTGGCCGGAGGGCGATCAGCGGGAGCAGCTCACGCGCTTCGCCGAGCAGGTGGTGCCCGCGGTTCGTGAGCAGGTGGCTCTGGAACGACAGGGCTGACGCAGGACGCCGACACTGCGAGGTGGGCGGCTGCCACATTCCGCAAGGTGCCGGACATTTACCAGATGTCCGGCACCTTGCGGCAAGGAGACCTTGTGACATACCGAGATCGCTTCGAAGCGGTCTATGACGCGTATTACCCGGCGATACATCAGTACGCCGTCCGGCGCACCGGTTCCCCCGATGACACGGCCGATGTCATCTCCGAGACGTTCCTCACCGCCTGGCGGCGCATCGGCGACGTACCCGAGGGCGAGGAGGCGCTGCTGTGGCTGTACGGGGTGGCCCGTCGCGTGCTGGCCAACCAGCAGCGCGGCGAGATGCGCAGAGCCGTGCTGACCGAACGGCTGCGCGCGGAACTGGCAGCCGACCGGCCGGTCGAACAGGTCGATCTGGACCATGTTCGCGCCGCCTTCGACGGGTTGCCTGAACGTGACCGCGAGGTCTTGGCGCTGGCCTGCTGGGAGGGCCTGACCAGCCGGCGGATCGCCAAGGTTTTGGGATGTACGGCCATCGCCGCCCGGACCCGGCTGCATCGGGCTCGCAAACGGATGGCGGCGGCGCTGGAGCGGCAGGCGTCCTTGACGATCGCGATGGGGGAAGCATGAGCGACATCGACAACCTGGTGAGGGCCATCGACCCGGCACCGCACGCGCCGGATCAGGGGCCCGGCGCGCGCGAGCTGCGTGCGGCGATCATGGCGACCCAGGCGCGCCCGCACCGGAAGGTCCGGCGTCTGCCGTGGCGGGCCGGCGCCATCGGCCTCGCAGCGGCAGCGGCAGCCGCGGCGGTCTTCGTCGGCCAGGTCAGCTTCACCGCATCGCCCTCGCCCACACCCGGCGGCACCTCCCTGTCGGGCACGTCGATCCTGCTGGCCGCCGCCGCCAAGGCCCGAGCCGCCCCGGAAGGCGCCTACTGGCGTCTCAAGGAGCTGTACGTGGGCTCGGCGGGACCGTACGGCCAGAACGGCAACACCTACCGTCTGGAAACGTCATACCTCTCGGAGAGGTGGGTGGCCAAGAACGGCCGAGGCTGGATCGGCCGCAGGCAGCTTGCCGTACGCCCGCTGGACCTGGACGCATGGCGCCGGGACGGCTCGCCGGCCGAATGGGAGATGGGGAAGGACGGCGGCGTCTACTCCACCTCGCCCGGTGAGGGCACGCTCACTCGGCTCAAGGGCGAGCAGAGGCTCTACTGGAGTGCCAGGCCCATGACCCTGAAGGAGATCGGGGCGCTGCCCGCCGACCCCGAAGCCCTGAAGAATCGGGCCGCTGAGGCGATCCTCAGGGATCGGGATTTCGCCGGTTCGGTGGAGGACGGCCTGCCGCCCACCCTGGCAGCACTCCTGTACCAGCTGCCCGCCTCCCCACAGGTGCGCGGCGCCGCCTACCAGGCGCTGGCGACGCTGCCCGCGGTGCGGGTCGAAGGCCGGACCACCGATCCGCGGGGGCGGCCGGGCGTCTCCGTGACCTTCCCGATCCAGCGGGGCCAACCCACCCGGGGCAGACTGATCATCGACCCCGACACCTCCAAGGTGCTGGCCTACGAGGTCACCGGCCTGCCGAAGAAGGGCGGCCGGGTCGAGGTGGTGCTGGAGTCCGGCTGGACCGACACCCGGCCATCCCCGCCCACCGCCGGGTGAAGCCCGCCGCCCTGATGCGAGTTCGACTACATAACGTCGGCTTTCTCGGGGTACGGCCCAGCGAGGTGAGGCAGCAGCAGAGCGCCGGCCAGGTGATCGGGTACATGGGCGCGCTGACGGCCAGGGTGGCGGGCTCGATCTTCAACCTGCCGGAGAAGATGGCCGGCCGGCGCCCAAGCACGTCGACATCGCCAAGGTGCTGCCGCTGACGTACGCGGCAGCACTCGCGATGATGATCATGATAGGTCTGCTCGTCTACGCCGACCTGGTCAACCCGCTCACACTCACGAACTGACGGACCGGTTCAGGCGGTTCGTATAGGTGGTCCCCGCGGGGAATCTCTGGTGTGCTGACGGCACAGCGCACGCGAGGAGACTGGCATGGCGGATCCGGTGACGTTGGCCGCGCTGAGCGCGGTGGCGTTGAGCGAGGGCATCAAGTTTCTGTACGACCAGGCGGCCGAGCTGATCAGGCGCCGCAGGGAGCGGAAGGACGCGGCGGCGCAGGTCGAGATCGAGGCCCCGGCGGGAGTCCTGGCCGAGCAGGCCACGCCCCTGGTGGCCGACCTGGACAAGGTGGCGGACCTGGAGGCGCGGCTGATCGAGGCCAGGCGGGCGCTGACGGTGTACCTGGCCGGTGACGAGTTCGCCAAGCCGGTGGACCCGGCCGACAAGGAGCTGACGCAGGCCGCCAACCACCTGCGTACCCTGCTCGGACAGGTCTTCGGCCGGGAGCTGGTCTTCGCGGGCGAGACGTCCGGCGGGCCCCACATCGTCGGCGCGGCCAAGCTGACCGGTGACGTGGCGGGCGAGGTGGCCGGAGCCCGGGTGAAGGGTCTGTCAGGGGGAACCGTTCACGGCCAGGCCGAGGTCCAGGGGACGGTCCTGCCGGGCGGTTCGCTGTCGGGCGCGGATGTGACGATCTCCGGATCGGAGGGCTGAGCGTGGCCGTCGCCGGGGCGCAGCTTCCCGAGAACACGATTCTGCGGGCGAGTGTGCTGGACTCGGTCGAGGCATGGCTGTCGGAGCAGGGCGAGCCCGTGTTCCTGGTGACCGGGTCTCCCGGATGCGGCAAGACGACGCTCGTCCGGGAACTGGCGCACCTCCACGGCGGAGGCCTGGCCGAACCCGGCCGGTATCCGGGCATCCGGGTCGTCCTGCTCGCGCGGCCGTACTTCTGCGCGATGAGCGGCGCCGAGGCGAGCCTTGATCCGATCGACTTCGTGAAGGCCCTGTCCGAGTCGCTGGCCGAGCTCGTCCCCGGGTTCGCCGACGCGCTGGTGCGCGAGATCGCCGAGCCGGGCATGACGATCAGCAACCGGGCCGACGTCACCGTGGGCTCGGTGGCCTCCGGCGGCAGGGTGACCGGAATCTCGGTCACGATCGAGCGCGGGATGCCCGCCCGCCGCGCTTTCGGTCTGCTGGTACGCAGGCCGCTGCGGCAGGTGGCCGCCCCCGGGACCGTCCTGGTGGCCGTCGACGACCTGAGCGCCGCCTACACCTACGATCCGGAAGACAACATCGCCGCGCTGCTGGGCACGGTCGCTCAGGGGCCGGGGTCGGGCCTGCCGCCGTGGCTGCGGTTCCTCTGCACCAGCCGCCCGGATCCGATCGCGCTGCGGCTGCTGCCGGAGGCGGCCGTTCAGCTCGATCGGACGGCCGACACGGACCTGCGGGACTACCTTCGCCTCAGGCTCGCCGACGTCGCCCACCGGCAGAGCTGGATCGACCATCTGTCCCGGCTCGGCGGCCGGAACTTCCTGTACGCCTACCACATCGTGAACGACCTGCTCCGCGATCCCGCGGTGTTCGCCCGGCACCCCGAGACGGTTCCATTGCCCAGGACGCTGGCCGGCCTGTACCGGCAATGGATGCACAGCGGGCTGCGCAAGAACGAGCGGGAGTGGCGCCGCCGGTTCAAGCCGATTCTGGGGGCGCTGGCCGTCGCCCGGGGCACGGGCCTGACGTTGGACGAGTTGTCGGGTGTGACGGGGCTGCCCGGCGACCAGGTCGCCGAGATCCTGGACGACTGCGCGCAGTACCTCCGCGGAGACGGCGATCACGGGCCGGTCCAGCTCTATCACGACACGTTCCGCGAGTACCTGACCGAGGATCGCCAGCTCAGCATCGCGGACGCGCATCGTGGCGTCATCGAGTACTTCCGCGCGGCGTGCGGCGGGGACTGGCTCAAGAGCGCGCCTTACGCCCGCGCTTACGCGGCCGAGCACGGGGCCGCCGTGGGCCTGCTGGGCGAGCTCATGTCCGACGCCTCGTTCCTGGTCGCCGCCGAGCCTGCCGGGCTGCTGCACGCGCTGCCCGGCAGCGACGCCCACGACCTGGCGGAGGCCGAGACCTACCGGCGCGCCCTGGCGATGTACGCGGGCGACGATCCGGCCGAGCGGGCGGCGTACCTGGAATATGCGGCGATGTTGTGCTCGGCCCAGCCGGTGCTGGCCCGGGTGCTCGCGCTGGGACTGGCCCAGCCGTGGTGGCCCCTGCTGGGCTACATGCTGCGGACCCGGCCGCGCCGGCTCGTCGCCCAGCCGCCCGGCGGGGTGGTGGGGATGGCGACGTTCAAGGTGGCCGGACGGGCGGTGGTGGCGACCGCCTCCTATCACGGGGAGCTGCACCTGTGGGACCTGCGCAGCGGAACTCCGCTCAGCGGTCCTATCGCCCTGGGCTTCCGTGCCGTGCACGTCGCCGCGGGCGGGGCCGAGGAGGATCCGGTCCTGCTGGTGTCCGACGGCACCCGGCTGGCGGCGGTCGATCCCGCCTCGGCGGAGCCGGTCGGCGAGTTCGCCGCCGATGGCGGCTCGATGATCACGGCGCTGGCGGCCGACACCTCCCGGGTGGCCCTGGGCCGGGGAGACGGCCGGGTCGAGCTCTACGACCTGGTGTCCCGTACCCGCATCGAGGTCCGGGCCGCGCACTCCGGGCCGGTCCTCAGCCTGGCCCTGGCCGAGGAGTTACTCCTGTCGGGTGGAGCGGACGGCAGGCTGCGCCCCTGGCAATGGACCGGCCAGAGCCTGGAACCGGCCGGTACGGCGCGGTCCACGTGGCGGCGGATCCGGAAGGCATGATCCTGGTGGCCGGGTCGAGCGAGGGGACCTTCGTCATCGACGCCGACGTCATGCCCGGCGGCGCGGCGTTCCCCCGGCAGCACAGCTGCGGTGGCGCGATCACCACGCTGGACCACTCCGACGGGTCCGGTGGCATCCACTCGACCACGTGGCGGAGTGACTTCGGAGCCCCGGAAGACACCTACGAAGCCGTCGTGGGCCGGACCATCGCCCTGATTCGCGAAAGCAGCCCCGCCGCCGGTGACGTGATCGACGTACGCGGCGGTGTCTGCGACGCGCACGCGGCGATGATCGGCGGCCGGGTGATGGCCGCCACCGGCTGCGGCGCGGGCGGGGTCATCCTCACCTGGGCGTCGCCGGGAGCGGAGGACACGTGGGACACCGTGATCGTGGAGGAGTTCCCGGAATCCGTGGACGCGGTGCGCCTGACGGAGGTGGACGGTTCACCCGTCCTGCTGTGCGGCGTGGCCGGGGACACGGGAGGCGTGTTCGAGTGGCGGCTCCGGCCGGACGACGAGGAACCGCTGCCGCCCAAGCGGGGTGAGCTCAGGGGCACCGTCGACAGGGCTGTGGCCTTCACTGCTGCCGGTCGCGTCGCCGTCTCCGCCCTGATCAGTACGAAGGAGCAGGACGAGGTCACCGCTGTCCTGATCACCTGGGGTCTCGCGGACGGGCAGCCGCTCGCCGAGCCGGTGTCCTTCCAGGACGTCACCCTGCTCGATGTCGCCGCCGCCGTGATCGACGGCCATGACACGCTCGTCGTGGCCGGTCACCACAACGGCGAGGAGGGCGGCGGCATCCTGTTCTTCGCGGACATGCGGACCGGGGAAGTGACCACGATGGAGTTTCCTGAGCTGCAGGTCGCCGGGGCCGTGACGGTGACAAGCACCGAACCGCTGGAGATCGTCGTCGGGGGCTTTCCCACGGAGACGGACAAGGACGTTCATCTGTGGCGGCTGCGCCTCGGGGACGGGCCCGGTCGCTGGCACGTCACGGCCATCGCCGACCCGCCCTGGCCCGGTGGCCAGGACGGCGGGGAGATCGCCGTGGGACGGCTCCGCACCCTCGGCGGGCGTACGCTGTTCACGTGTCTGTCGGAGGGGATCAACTCCGTCTGGGAGCTCAGGGGTGACGCCGGACCCGCCCGGCTGGTGGCGTGGAGCCAGAGCGACACGCTCCCCGCGCTCGCGGACTCGGCGGACGGCCCGGTCCTGCTGTGGCCGGAAGACCACCGCCTGGTCGCCCACCTGTTCGACCAGCCGGGTGCGCCGGAGAAGCGGGAGCTTGAACTGACCCCGCTGCCCGCGGAGATCACCGCGGTCGCCGCGCACGACCTGAGCGAACTGCTGGTCGTGGCCGGAGCGGACGGGACGCTGGGAGTCTGGAAGGACGGCGCTACCGAGGCGGAGAAGGTCATTCAGCTGGGCACGCAGATCACGGAACTCGAGTTCGTCCCGCCCGGCGTGGTGGTCGTGACCACGGCCAACGGGGTGGTGACGCTGGCCGTCTAAAACGATCTGCCTTGTTCGGGCTCAGGGCGTCCAGCGTGCGCGGAGCACTCCGTCGGGGTCGGGCAGCACGGCGGCCATCAGTGGTTGGCGCTCGTCCTCGTCGCGGGAAAGGGCCAGGATTGCGCGGGCGTCAGTCAGTTTGGCGCGCAGTGCCGGGTAGTGGGTTTCATCGACTTTCAGGCTGCTGATGTGCCCTTGTGGGTTCTGCCAGACGACTTCGGTGAGCCCCTCGCCGGGTAGAGCGGCAAGGGCCGCGTCCACGTCTGTTGATAGATCAGGCCAGATCAGCAGCCTGGCTCTGGGGGTGAGCCGGCTCCGTGTCGCGGTGACCTCATCAATGGTCGTGATCCGGTGCCAGCGTGAGGCGTTATGGACGTAGCCCTCCTCCAGCAACGCCGCGCCGCCTCGGCTGATGAGGGTTTCCAGTTCGGCCCAGAACGTTGTGTCGGCCGGACGTCGTCGTGCGAGATCCTCCTCGTCGAACTCCGGGTCGTACGGCGACCGGCTGATGGGTTCGACGAAGAGCCCGCGCTGGTGGGTCAACGTCATCGCGTGCGTGCATGGGAGCGCACTGCCGACATAGACGTACTGGTCGTAGCCGACGTGGACGAAGAATCGGTCCTCCGCCTCAAGGCGGCACCAGGCACCGTTGTCGCGCAGCATTGCCCGTACCAGTTCCAGGGCGACAGCCATCGGCACCAGCGCGCCGTCGTGGTAACCGACCAGGTCCGTGGGGAACAGCCCCGCCAAGCCGTGCCCGTCGATCGGGGCTTCTGCTCCGAAGCTGACGAAGCCGGCAACCTCGGGTTCCCGGATGGTGAGGTGGCGGATGCCGGTTTCTTCGGCGAAAGCGGATACGGCTGCCAGGTAGGCCGCTTCCACCGTCCCGTGGTCGCTGCACACGTCCTCGGGACCGACGTACGAGCCCCGGTCGTCGCGGTCCGCCGGGTCGTACTTGGTGACCCGGTAGACGTAGAGCACTTTGTCATGGGCCTGGGGTGAGAATGCCGGCGAGCCGGTACTGGCCTTGGGAATGTTCACGCCCCCATCTTGGCGGCGGTCTGGGCTCCCCTCGATTCTCCTGCTTGCCCGGATTGTGGATCTCTTGCCATGGTTGTGCGGCCGCATGCCGCCGAGGCGACGGCATGCGAATCGGCGGTCCTGATCAGAACCAGATGCTTCTGACCGCTGCTCGTGCGTGCATCGGACCCTCCGGGTGCTGACCCGGCCGGACCGTCAGGCGGGGGGTGCCTCCTGGAGGGCGCGTACCTCGATCCTGCTTCGCAGTGCCCGCGAGGCCTGCTTGGTCCATTCGATCGCGACGTCGTCGTTTTCCGCCTCGATGATCCAGAAGCCGCCGAGGTACTCCTTGGCCTCGACGAAGGGGCCTGGGGTAAGGATGGGGCTGTCGCCGGAGTAGTCCACCGTGGTCGCGCTGGACGGGGGCTGCAGGCCTCCGGCGGACACGAACGCGCCCGCCTCCACAAGGGCGGTGTTGAACGCATCGACCTCGGCCATCATCTGCTGCAGTTCCGCGGGGTCCATGCTCTCCATCGTCGGCTCCTCGGCGGAGTCGTGGGGGAGGCTCAGAAAGTACTTCGTCATTGTCGTCTCCTCGTTGGCGTTGCGGCCGCTGTCCGAACGATGGAAACGCTAGGCGGGGGCTTCCCCGTGACGCATCGGTCATCGTGACCGGTGTCCGGGAAGCCGATGACTGACGTTACTTGCGGGCTAGAGGAGGTCGGTCAGTTCGGCGCGGCCGGTGACGCCGAGTTTCGGATACGCCTTGTAGAGGTGGTGGCCGACGGTCCGCGGGCTGAGGAACAGCTGTGCGGCGATCTCCTTGTTGGTGTGGCCGGTGGCGGCCAGCCGTACCACCTGAAGTTCTTGTGGAGTGAGGAGGGTGAGTGGGCCGCTGCGCTGAGGCTCATCGCCCCGCTCGCCGAAGGCGGCGAGCTCGCCGCGCGCACGCTCGGCCCAGAGCAGCGCGCCGAGGCGCTCGAACGCGGACACCGCCGCCGCGAGATGGGCGCGGGCCTCGGTACGGCGGCGCCGGCGGCGCAGCCACTCGCCATAGACCAGCTGGGTGCGGGCGTGCTCGTAGGGGCCGCCGTGACTCTCGTGGAGGCGCAGTGCCCCGGTGTACAGCGCCTCGGCGTCGCCGTCGTCGGCCAGCAAGGCCCGGCAGCGTAGTTCGAGACCGGTGGCGACCGGGCGGTCGACGTGCTCGGCCCAGTGGCGGAACGCCGCCAGCGGTGCGTGGGCGCGATCCGGCGTGCCGCCGCGCACGGCCGCTTCCACCAGGTCCGGCACCGCCCTTACCAGGAGGTCGCGGCTCGCCGGTCCCCGGAATACTTGTTCGAGCTGGTCGCATGCTTGCCCGAACCGCCGGGCGGAAAGGTCGAGCATGCCCAGACCCCAGGCCGCGATCTCGGCGTTGACCCGGTGCCGGGCTCGGGCTCGCGGGAGCACCTCCTCGGCCAGGGCTCGGCAGCGTGCCTCGTCACCCGATACGGCGTGCAGCCACACCTCCACCGACCGGTGTGCCAGGTTTTCGGTCGTGTTCCCGAGTTCGTCGCTCACGGACGCGCCTTCCGCCACACACGCGCGGGCGTCCGCGAACTCGCCGCGCAGCAGCCGCGCCACCGCGAGCACGTTCAGGGTGTACGGGACCCACCCCAGTGCCCCGTTGGCCCGCACTTCGCCAAGCATGTCCTCGGTCCCGGCGACGACGCTGTCATCGTCGGCGATCATGAGCCCGCCGAACCCGGCCGTGATCTGATGCGTCAGGTCGTTCCCGCCGCCGCGGGTGGTGGTGTGGAGGGCGCGCATCGGGCCGACGGCCAGTTCCGGGCGTCCGGCGAAGAGGTCCGCCCACCCGAGAAGGGCGGCGACCACGGGTGCCCAGTGCTCCGGCGGGGTGAACCCGCGCATCAGCTCCGCCGCACGCTCCAGAAGGTCGTGCGCCGCTCCGTGCCGGGCGGCGTGCGCGGCCTCGTAGAGCGTGAGCGCGGCGCGCTCCGGATCGCTGTCGCGCACCAGCGCGGCGGCCTCGAGCGTCAGCTCCGCATCGGCCCGCGGCGAGGTGCGTTCATACTCCACGGCGCCACGGGTGTAGATGGCCGCGGCCCGGATGCCGGGGTCGGTGGTGAGCGCGAGCGCTTCGGCCGCCAGCCGGGCGGCGCGGTCGGCCTTGCCGGCGTCGAACGCGGCCTGACTGGCCCGGGCGATACGCCGGGCCTTCAGCTCCCGGTCGGCACTGAGCCGGCCGGCGCGGTCGTAGGCGGCGGACACCGCCATGGCGCCGCCTCGGTGCCAGGCCCGCTCCGCCGCGTCTTCCAGTTCGGCGGCCACGGCCTCGTCGGGGGTGATGGTGGCAGCGGCGAGGTGCCAGGCCCGGCGGTCGGCGTCGGCGTCCGCGCGCAGCGCCTCGGCGTACGCGCGATGGACCTCGATCCGCCGGTGCAGGGGCGCGTCCTGGTAGGCCGCCGCCCGTACCAGGGGGTGGCGGAACGTGATCCGGCTGTCGATCCAGACCAGCCGGTCGCGTTCGGCGGGCGCCAGGTCGCCGGCGGCGCCGCCGAGGGATTCGATCACGTGCAGGATCGTCGCGAGAGGCGCCGCCAGGTCGGCCGCCGCCACCACGAGCGCGCGTTGGGTGGGCTCGGGAAGCCCCACGATCTGGTGACGGAATGACTCCTGTACGCGGCGGGTCACCGGCAACGGGCCGACCTGCCCGGCCGGATCGGACTCGTCGGCATCGTCAGCCGCGAGCCGCGACGACCCGAGCTCGATGATCGCCAGAGGGTTGCCGCCGGACTCCGCGAGGACCCGGGTCCGCACCGGTTCGATGAGTTCCGGCGCGTACTCGTCGAGCAGCCGGGCGGCGTCGGGCGCGGCGAGGCCGGGCAGATCCACGACCTCGACACCCGCGATGTCGAACGGCATCGCCGTCTCGCGCATCGCGAACAGCACCGCGATCGGATCGGCCACGAAGCGGCGGGCCGCGAACAGCAGCGCCTCCACCGAACCCTGGTCGAGCCATTGCAGGTCATCGATCACGCACAGCAGCGGGGCCTTCTCGGCCAGATCGGCGAGCAACGACAGGGTGCCGGCGGAGATCAGGAACCGGTTGGCGTCGTCTCCCTCCGACAGGCCAAAGGCGCGACGCAGTGCCCTGGCCTGGGGAGCTGGCAGGGCGTCCAACCTGTCCAGGTGAGGAAACAAGAGGTGGTGCAGGCCGCCGTAGGCCAGCTCGGAGTCGGACTCGACCCCTGCTCCGCGCACCACGCGCATGCCGCCCTCTTCGGCGATCGACACAGCGTGCTGGAGAAGAACCGATTTCCCGATGCCCGCCGCGCCCCGCAGCCCCAGGACGCCGCTGCGTTCGTCGCGCGCGTTCGCCAGCAGGCGTTGAATCCGCGCTTGCTCGACCTCCCTGCCCACCAGTGACATGAGTTGCTCCTCTGTACAGCCGCTGCCGGGCGTACGGTTTTGCCGGGCTGGGGGCGCCGGGTCATGAGCGTAGTCCACGAAGGCGGCCGGCCCTGACAGCTACGGGCGTGACGGCTTTGGTGGCCAGGTCCACAGTGGACGCAACCCGGGAGCGGCCTTCGGGATAGGGGATATGGAGGAACCGATCGTGAAGCGACGTGTCGTCCCATGGCTACGGTCCGGGTGGTGAGTCGGTCCAGGGAGAAGCTCGACGATGGGGAACTCGTCGCCGCCTCCCGCTGACGTCGGGCAGGGACATCAACGCCGCCACGGCGCCGGACTGAAGGATCCGTCGTGAAGCACCCCTCCCAAGCGGAGAGGGATGCATCTATCGTGGTTGAGGTGATCACCAAGCGTTTGTTTCCCCTGGCGGCCGTCTTGGCTGGATCGCTGCTGGTGCCGGGTCCCGCCCTGTCCGAGAACGTGTCGGGGCAGGTCGATCCGCTCAGGGCCGCCCTTCTGGTACCGGAGGATCTCGGGAGCGAGTTCGCGCGTCGCGACTACACCACAAAGGGCCTGCTGAACCCTGCCTTCACCCGGACCAAGGCGTGCCGGAAGGCCGTCAAGAGCCTGACCGCGGTCTACCGGACCAAGGTCTCGACGGCGTTGGAACACACGGACCGGTGGGAGGGGATCAGCGAATACCTCGTGAGCGGCACCCCCCGCAAGATCTCCGCCCTGGAACGCGCGGCCAAGGCCATGGTCCGCTCTTGCCGGAAGATCACGGTCAAGACGCAGGGTACTCAAGAGATCATCCGCAGGTTGTCGCTCGGTCGGCTTGGGGACAGCGTGTACGCGGTCAAGTTCCGCAGCGGGTTCCCCGACAGTGATCTGGAGCGGGACGCCGAGCTGGCGACGGAAATGATGGTCGCGATCGACATCGCGCTCATCCGGGTGGGGAACACGATGATCGTGTTGGAACACGACGGCCACGTCGGCGCGTTCGACCCTCCGCTGACCAGGTCAGCGGCCCAGACGGCTGTGATGCGCCTCCAGGAGGCTCTGCCGGGGGACTAGCTCGTCGTCGGCGGGAACCGTACGCGTTGTCCATGCCGGAGACGTATCTCGCCACCATCATCCTCGCGGCAGCGTTCTCCCAGCGGCGAGCCGCGCGGCTGGGCGGCTGGGCCGAGAACGTGATCGCCGCCAGGCCCGCGTATCGTTCCGGCGCCCTGGACGCTCCCTTGGCCCGCCATCCGCACGATCCCATCGCCTCGGCGGCACACGCGGCACGGACCATCGACGTTCGCTGCCACAGCGAGGCGCTCGACCGGACGCTTGACGTCGCGGCGTCCGTCTCCTTCGGCTGCATGTCGTCGGTGATGCTGGAGGGCTGGCAGTCGGTGGCGGTTTCGGCGCTGGCCGCGTCAGCGTCGGCTTTCGTCCTGCGGCGGCGAGAGCCCAGCCGGTACATGCTCTCCCGGCTGACCCGGCGGCCCAAACGCCTGCGCCGGCTCGCTCTGGCCGGCCCCGGCCGGGTCCACCGGACATGGAGCCCGCTCCGGGCTTCTGAGTAAATCCGGGGCCAGGCATGCCGCCGGCTGGCGCGGTGCTCGGTTCAACCGCGATGCGTTACAAGTGCATCCTGATCCTTCGCAGCGGGAACGGCTTTCCGCCGGTTCACTTCCTGGAACTGTGGCGCGTCGAACTCACTCGGTGCTGTCGTCGGCGCGGACGGTCCGCCGGCCGGTGGTGCCTGCCGATCTCTTCATGCCGCGTTGTGAGGTCCACGGTCAGGTCCTCTCGCCGTGGAGGCCGGCGGGCAGTACGGGGGGGTCGAGGGCGCGGACTCCTCGGGCACCCAGCAGATAGTCAAGGCCTGCCTGGTTCGGCGCGGGGCTGTGTCACCGCTGTTTCGTGTGCGACCGGCCTTCAGCTTGGCCTTTCAAGCACGCGTGAAAGTCGTGGAGGCACTTGGGCGGCGGTTCCTAGCGTGGACTGTGCGCTGAGTTGTTCGGCGTCGATTTCTGAGCTTTCGACTTCGAATCTGAACAACTGGCGCGGGCCAACAAAGCCCAAAAACCCATCCGATAGGAGAGAACATGCGCTTACCTCGACTCGTTGCTGCCCGGCCCGCCCGCGACGGAAGGCGAAAAGGAGGAAAGGCAATGTCTCGACTCCGCCTGACAGCGACAATGCTGGCGGTACCACTGCTTGTGCTGAGCGCCGCACCCGGGTTCGCACAGACCTCGACCGGAACGGGCGCGGCCGGCGCGACAGCCCTGCGAACCCACCCTGTCGGCTTGGTGACCTTTACCAGCGAGTTCCGCGACCGCATCCCCGCGAATTCGAATCAGTGCCTGGACGCCAACGTCAGCGGCGGCGGCCACAACGGGAGCAGGGTGGTTATCTGGCAGTGCAGCAATTCACCGCAGCAGCTGTGGCGCTGGCGGCCCGACGGCCACCTGGAGAACCAGCACTTCCGCGGCAAATGCCTTGACGCCGATGCCCGCTGGGGCGGCCGCGACGGCACCCCGCTACTGCTCTGGCAGTGCAACGACAATTCACCGAACCAGCAGTTCTTCAACCGGCCCGGCACCGGCGACCTCGCCCTCTACAACGAGGCCTTCCACAACGGGTTGAGCATCGTCGTGGACCGTGACGCGAACGTCCGCGGCAACGGCGCGCTGGTGCAGCTATGGCGGAAGAACGGCCAGTCACAGCAGTGGTGGACCGTCTGGCCAAAGGGGCCCTTCGGCTCGTAGGCGCCAGCGCGCGCGAACCTGTGCGCTTCAGGGCTTCGATTTGGTACGTGGGGGGTGGCCCGGGCGGTGCCGTGCTGGTGCCGGTGTTCCAGCCCTACTTCCGCCGCGCCGGCGAACCGTCCGGGGGCTGGAAGATCCGCATCCGCGCCCGCCACGGGATGGTGGCCGGACTGGCAGGCAGCCCGGGTCAGCACGCACAAGCCGCTCGTCGAGGCCTACCCACGATGGAGGCCACGGGCGCCTGGACCTACCTGGATTTCTCGCCTGCACTTGATCGCCGCGGCCCACAAGTCCATCGACCACGCCGCCGCCAAGGCCGCGCAGGCCGCCGAGGCCAAGAGCCGGGCCGCCGAGACCGAGGCCGAGGCCAAGAGCCGGGCCGCCGACAGGCCGGGCAAGGCCGAGGCCCGCGCGATGGCCGACCAGATCCGCGCCGAGGCGCTGGCCCAGGGCAAGGAGCTCGCCGACGCCCTCACCGCGCAGGCGGCGGAGCTGAAGGCCCATGCCACCGACGCGCGCCGCTAGGGAGTTGCGCGTAGCGACTCGGATGGCGTAGCGAGGTCGTGGCGGACATTCAGCAAGACCGTCGTCGTCATCACCGCGAAGTCCGCCGGGCGCAAGGTCTTCGGCCTGGCCTCCGCAGGTGACCGTCTCGCTTGACCTCTTGCGTGTCAGTCCGGCAGCCAGTGCAGCTCGTGCGCCAGGGCCTTGGCGACGGCACGGATGCGGCGGTGCAGTGGCGACTGCTCGCGTGGGAGGACCAGGTGGATCGTCAGGCTGGGCGCGCCCCGCAGCGGTCGCCAGGTGAGACCGGCCGGTTGTACCGTGGCCGCGGCTTCTCCGGCCGGGGCGAGGGTGATCCCGTCGCGCAGGTCGCGCTGAGACATGTCGAAAGAGACCGCGGGCGTGTGAAATCGGGGGTGTGGTCGGGTGTCTCGGAACAGTGCGGACAGTTGATCGTGGATCACGGGGTTGGCCGCACGGTCCGGGAGTCGCAGCGGGTACGCGGCCGCGTCGGCGAGTTCGATCTCCGGATGTTCGGCCAGCGGATGGTGCTGCGCCAGCTGGACCCCGACGCGCATACGCCGTAGCAGGAACCGGCGCACGCCACGGCCCGGCTGTTCACCGCGGGTGATCCCGGCATCGATGCGGCCGTCGGCGACCGCGGGAGAGATCTCCGGTGTCGCCATCGGGACCGCGCCGACCTCGAGTCCGCTGTTGCCGCGCACCAGCCTGTCCACCAGGGCCGGTACCGTCTCGGCCCCGGCGCTGAGGCTGTATCCGATGCGCAGCGTGCCCAGTTCACCGGCCGCCGCGCTCCGGGCGGTGTCCCAGGCCCGGTCCAGCGCCGCCAGCGCGGGCGGCGCGGACTCCGCCAGAGCCGCACCGGCCGTGGTCAATACGACGCTACGCGTGTTGCGGACCAGCAGGGCCGTACCGAGTTCCGTCTCCAAGCGGCGCATCCGGGCGCTGAGTGCGGGCTGTGCGATACCGATCCGTGCGGCCGCGCGGGTGAAGTTCAGTTCCTGCGCCAGCACCAGGAAGTAGCGCAGGCTCACCGTATCCGGCGCCACGCGGCCTCCCCGCCGATTGATAACGATCCGTTCTGAGTCTATCCCG
Organism: Nonomuraea sp. NPDC059007; assembly: GCF_042740555.1. Taxonomy (NCBI): domain Bacteria; kingdom Bacillati; phylum Actinomycetota; class Actinomycetes; order Streptosporangiales; family Streptosporangiaceae; genus Nonomuraea; species Nonomuraea sp. NPDC059007. The sequence goes on from NZ_JBHYJD010000085.1 coordinate 28,100, forward strand.
GACCGGTCTTTCCCTTGACCGCCTATCCAGCCCTAACCTGCGCGTACGACGATTCAACCGGCCGCCGGGGTCGATCGATCTGAGTGTCAATTCGAAGTCGGACGTGTCCGGTCCAACACAGGAGGTTTCCATGGCCAAGGGTTACTGGGTCAGTGTCTACCCCGCCATTTCCGACCCTGAGATGCTGACTGCCTACGACAAGCTGGCCGGTCCGGCTGTCCAGGCTGGGGGCGGGCGCGTCCTGTCCCGGATCCCGTCCCATGGCGGTCGGGTCGTCGCCCGCGAGGCCGGAATCACGCAACGCGTCGTTCTGATCGAGTTCGACAGCTTTGAACAGGCCGTCGCGGCTTACGAGAGCGAGGCATACCAGAAGGCGCTGGTGGCCCTCCCCGATGGCTTCGAGCGCGACTTCCGCATCATCGACGCCATGGACTGACCGGCGAGACCAGGTATTGCTGAACATCCGTCACCACCCCGACGGCAACACCTTTCTCTCGTAGTTGGTCTGGCCCCGATCATGAGCAGTCTCGACACGACGGGCCTGTCCGGGACCAGACGTTCTCCCTCGGCACCGAGGTGCTCTCCGTACTGCTAGCCGGCGGCAAGGACATCTCGGCCTCGCGATCCCTTCGGCTATGTCAATCGGTCGTGCTGGCGTGCACGGCGATGATTCGCCAGCCGTGCGTCTCGCCGTATAGCCAAGTACGGGTGTAGCGCATCCTGGCCGCGAACGGCGCACCGGAGACGGTCCCTTCGATGGTGCCGAGAAACCACGTCACCCCGGTGTGCCCATCGGCGAGCACGGTCAGCTCCTCCTCGGCCACCTTCGTCACCACCTGCGTCCGAGTGCGGTGCAGCTCCAGGTCGTCCGCCTTGGTCGCGACGTTCGCGCCGAAGGTGAAGATCAGCCGATCATCCAGTAGCCGATCCAGCGCCTCGACATCTCCAGCGAGCTGCGCGGCCTGAAGTCGGCGCTCGGCGTCCCGCAAGTCTTCCATCATGAGGTCCACCCTCCCAGCCAGCGCGTATCCGTGCCAGGACGTTCACGCTCGGCTGATCTTCGCAGTCCGATCCAGGAATCCCCTCGTCGGTGAGCGCACGAGCCCACCCCGCGATCGATTCAACCCTGGATGGTCCAGTCGACCGCCGTAGTCACCCGAAACAACACCCAAGAGGTACGATGCGAACACCGAACCGGGCAGCTGGCCGTACCAGCAGCACCAGCGGGCAGGACTTCTCCGTCAGGGGGCGTGGCCGTACCGCGCCCACCAGCGGTTTTCCACGT
>NZ_JBHYJD010000086.1:0-28426 GCF_042740555.1 Nonomuraea sp. NPDC059007
CCGCCGCCGGTGACGGCGCTGACCGGGCACCTGGACATCACCCAGGTGCTCATCGGCTCCCTGAACGGCAGGAAGATCGTGATCAGCGCGGGCCGACCGGCTTGCCCGCCTCGATGGAGCCGGTCAGCCGCTCCTGGCGCAGCGCGTACGCGACGTCGAAGGTGTAGACGCGGATCGCTCGTGCGAGGCTCCGCGCCGCGTGCGGGCCGATGCGCAGCGAGATGGCGACGGTGAAGAAAGGTGCGCGCCTGGTCGGCACGCTCGAGTATGTCTTGGCGGGCTTCGTGGCCGAGCGATCCCGAAGATTTCGGCCCCAGCGAGGCCGCAGCCCACTCGGCGATCAGCTGTGCCAGGGCGACGGGCGACGGCGTGATCACGGATGTGAAGATCGTGTACCCGGGGCGCGGGCCCGTCTCCAGCACGGCGGTGTCGGGGGGAGGGTCGGCGGGCTCTCCGGGTTCCAGGCGGACGGTCTCCGTGACGCCGTACAGCCGGGCGGCCTCGAACAGGGTGGTGAGGACGTAGCCGACGTACTCGGCGGCGGCGAACTCGCCCCGTGTGTCCGGCCACCAGGCGCCACCCGTCCGCGAAGGCCTGTGGGGACCTTCGCCTGGAGTGTTGGGGCAGAGATCAGCCCACAGTCGCGAACGGCTAGGAGCAGGCTCCCACAGCCCAACCCTTCTTAGTGCTGAGGAAACTCGGAGGAAGGGCAGGGAGGCTGGAGAGCATGATCGCCAAGACACTGGGGCTCGTCCTCGCGACGGCCTTCTTGCCCGCTACCCCGCCCCCTCCGACCGACCTGCACGAGTGCGCGACCGCGACCACACACTGCGACGGCACCATCGAGGTCCCCCTCGATTGGGAGAACCCCTCCTCCGAACGCATCTCCGTAGCCTTCACCTTCCTCCCGGCCAAGGACGCCGACGGCACGGTGGCGGCCAACCGCGGCGGGCCCCAACCGGCGCTGCCGGAGGTGCCCACGATCCAACAAGTCCTCGGGCCCGTCCTTGACCGGAAGAACCTCCTGGTCATGGATCCACGCGGGATAGGAAAGTCCTCGCCGCTGCTGTGCCCGGGCGCCGACCCCTTCAAGCCCGCGACCGTCGCTGCCTGCGCCAGGAGCGTGGGTCCGCGGGGCGCGTACTTCACCGCAGACCAGGCCTCGCACGACCTCGACGCGGTACGGCGAGCGCTCGGCCTGGGCAAGATGAGCTACTTCGGCAACTCCTACGGCACCCTGTACGCCCAGGCGTACGCGGCCCGCTACCCGGACAGCCTGGACGCCATCTTCCTGGACAGTTCCATGGTCATCGGCCGCGACGGGTACGCGGAGCAGAGTTTCGACGCCCGGCTCGACTACCTCGATCTCGTCTGCGAGCGCTCGAAGGCATGCGACGCGCTGCCGGGCAAAGCCTCCGGCATCTGGACGCGGCTGGTGGACCGGCTGCGAAAGCAGCCCGACCCGCAGGTGACGATGGTCCAAGCGCTCACGCTACGCGAGCCGGCCGAAGCGGTGCTCGGCCGGGAGAACGTCGCGGCCGCACACGCCTACCTCAACGGCGACCCGATTCCACTACGCCGTCTGGCCCGGCTGACCCCCAAAACCAACCCGCCGTTCAACCCTTCGTGGCTTGCCGGGCATGTGGCCTTCCGCTGTGGTGACGGTTCCTTCCCCTTCGACCGGCTGGCCTCGGCGGCCGAGCGTCAAACGCAGGCCGAGCGCTACTACGAGCGGGAACGTCCACTGGCGCCCTACCAGCCCACCGACTTCTTCCCCACCGAGGCGATCGCCAGCCAGGAGTGGTGCATCAACTGGCCGACCCCGCGCCACAGCCCACCGCGTCCGCCCGGGCAGGCGCTGCCCAACGTGCCCATCCTGGTTGTGGCAGGAGACTTCGACGTCAACCGTCCCGCCGAGGTGGCACGGTCGCTTCAGGTCTTCCCGAACGCGACCATCATCCGGATCCCGTTCGGGATCCACGCACAGTCCTTCTTCCCCTCGCCGATGGGTGAGTGTGTACGCGGCATGCTGCGTACCTTCCTGACCACCAAGCGGGTGGCCGACCAGAAATGCACCGGCGAGAACTACCGCGCCGTCGGCGCCTTCCCGCAAAAGCTCAGGGACGTGGCACCGCACCCGGCCCGCGAGCTCAGCCCGAGCCAACGGCGGATCCTCGCGGCCACCTTCGCCACCGCCGCCGACGCCACCGCCCGCCGCAATCCGCACGCCTTCTACTACTTCGGTCGGCCGAACGAGCCGGGGCTGCGCGGCGGCCAGGTCACCTTCGGGCAGGACATCACCCTCGACGGGGTGCGGTTCGTGCGCGACCTGAAAGTCAGTGGCCAGGTCACCCTTACCCCGGGCGGCCACGCGACCACCACCCTCACGGCCCAGACCGGCGGACGCACCCACGAGGTGACGCTGTCCTGGACGGCGTTCTCCACACAGCAATCTGTATCCGGCACCTTCGACGGCATCCCCTTCGAGCAGGCCACACACCAGTAGTGGGTGAGCGCTACCGCGGTCCGGCCAACACCTGCCCCGTGCACGAGCCGCCGTGGGCGGCATGGCGTTATGGCCGGCGGGGCGGCGAATCTGGGGGCAGGTCGCGGTCGGCGAACCTGACGAGCAGGCGGTGGACCGGCAGGCCGGCTCCGGTGGGGTAGCGGAAGTGCTGGTCGGTGTTGAGGGTGTAGAGGTTGCGCCGGCCGATGCGTTCGCGGGTGAGGTAGCCGGCGTCGTGCAGGTCGTTGACCACGTGCTGCACGGTGCGCTCGGTGACGCCGATCCAGGCGGCGATCTCGCGGAGCCGTACGTCGGGGTTGCGGGCGATCTCCAGCAGCACGCGGGCGTGGTGGGTCAGGAAGGTCCAGGCCGGGGGCTGGAGGCGGGGCTGCATGGCGCTCACGCCTTCGGTCCGTAGGATGAAAGGGCTTTCAGGTAACGGCGTTCAGGAGTCACCCTCGAGGATGGCCAGGAAATCGCCGTTAGGTCCGGGGAGGCGGATACGCGATGTCTGAGCAAACCGCCGGCCGAAACGCCTGTCCTCGCTCGTGGTGCTGGCCTGCGGTTTCGTACGTCGTCAAGCAGCTCTGCGGTACTCATTGATAAGGCCGCAGACGGCGCTTCGTCTCTCTATTCGGGCCGTGAGATCGACCACCTCGACCGGATCGTGAACCGGAACATGAAAGGGCTGACGTAGTGACAGCGCCTGATGCGGACGGTGCTCGTTGTAGTGGCGCCCCTACTTGGCCAGGATCTGTCGCAGGTGCCGCCCACCATACACAAGAAGGTGATCAAGGCATTCGCGCCAGAGTGCGCCAACGAACCGCTCGGCGAACGCGTTCGCCCGTGGCGAGCGCGGCGGAATCTTGACCATGTGCACGTCCGCGCCCGCGAGCACATCGTCGAAATCTCTGCCGAATCTGCCGCCCCTGTCCCGGATCAGGAACCTGTACCTGTCGGCTCGTTCGCCGAGTTCCATCAGCAGGTTGCGCGCCTGCTGCGCCGTCCAGGCACCGAGAATGTGCACGCGCCGCGCTTCGATCCCCATGACGAACAACACGTACAGGCGCATGAGGAACACCGTATCGACGTGGAGAAAGTCGCACGCCAGGACGCCGCAGGCCTGAGAGATGAGGAACTGGCGCCAGGCCGGTGAAACCCGGCGCGGCGCGGACCCGAACCCCCGCCGCCGCCAGGACCCGGCGGACCGTCCCTCCCCTACCCGGCATCCAAGACCAAGGAGTTCGCCCCGGATGCGCCGATGCCCCCACCCGAGTTCTCCCGCGCCAACCGGAAGGTTGGCAGCGCAAGCTACTGGGACAGGTCGCCTTGACTCGCACCGCCGCCAGGCCGCAGGTGCGGGCGACATCTACCTGCGCGCCGCCCCCTGCTCGACGCGGTACGCAGCGCCGCACCCACCGACCCCGACCTGAACGAACTCAGCGCCGGACGGTGCAACAGACCTTCGCCCGCGCCCTGGCGAGCAAACACCACTACGCGACCACATGCCCCCCGAAACCGCCGCCGACATCGCACTGACGATCCTGTCCCCCGAGACCTACACACTGCTCGTCACAGAGCGCCAGAGGAGCCATCCCGCCTGGCAGACATGGGCAGAAATCGCCCTCATCAGGATGCTGACGCTTTTGTGACCCGCAAGAACGCCATCGGCTAGATCCATCCCTGTTCCCATGCCACCCGGGCCGCTGTGTGCCGGGAGGACACGCCGATCTTGCCCATGGCCGAGGACAGGTAGTTCCGTACCGTTCCCGGCGCCAGGTGCACCTGTCCCGCGATCCAGTCGATCGACTGGCCTGAGCGAGCCGCCCGCAGGACCTCCAGTTCCCGGGAGGTCAGCGGGCAGTCGTCCTCGGACAGGGCGGAGGCGGCGATCTCCGGATCCACGTAGCGCCGGCCTTGGTGAACCTCGCGGATGATCTCCGCCAGGCGTTCGGCGGGCGTGGTCTTGGGGACGAACGCGCGTACCCCGGCGGCCAGGGCGCGTCGCAGCACTCCGGGACGGGCATGACGGGTGACGAGGACGATCCGGGTCGCCGCGGTCGCCGGTGCGCGCAGGATGGCCTGGGCGGCGGCCAGGCCGTCGGCGGAAGGCATCTCCAGGTCCAGTACCGCGATGTCGGGCATGCTCGCCGCGGCGGCCGCCACCGCGCCGGCGCTGGTGTCCGCCTCGGCGACCACGGTCAGGTCGGGTTCGAGACCCAGCAGCGCCACCAGCGCGCCCCGGATGAGCGCCTCGTCGTCGGCGACAAGCACCCGGATCATGGGTTCTCCAGCGTCGCGGTCACGGTGAAGCGACCTTCCCCGCCGCTCCAGCTCAGGCTGCCTCCGGCCCGTTCCAGCCGCTCGGCCAGTGCCCGCAACCCGCTTCCCGCCACCGCCGCGCCGCGCATCCGGGCCGGGCTTGCGGGCTCCGCCGTACGGGCGGCGCCGTCGTTGGTGATGATCAGGCGGGCCGTTCCGTCTGAGGCGGTCAGGGACAGGCGTACCGCCGAGGCTTCTGAATGCCGCAGGATGTTGGTCGTGGCCTCGCGGACCACCAGGCCGAGGAGTTGCTCCGCCGTACCCGCGACCGCCGCGCTCACGCGCGTCTCGGCGAGGATGCCGGCGGCGGCGAGCACCTTGACGGCGTTGGCGAGTTCGGTGCGCAGCGACACCTGCCGATAGCCGCCCACCACGGCCTTGGTGTCGGTGAGCGCGTCGTGCGCGAGCTGCCGGACCTCACGCATCAGCGCGACCGCCTCGTCGGTACGGCCGGCCCCCAGCCGGGCCGCCAGCTCGCTCTTGAGCGCGATGACCTGCAGATGATGGCCCTGGATGTCGTGGAGCTCGGCGGCGAAGCGGGCACGTTCCTCGGCCACGGCCAGCTCACCTGCGACCAGCCTGGCCGATTCCAGGCGCTTGGCCACCTCGTACGTCCACCACTGCGCCACCACCACGAGACAGATCACCGGCGGCACGACCAGGACCGATACCACCGAGGGGACGAGCGCGCCGAGCAGCGTGGCGGACCCGAAGGCCACCGCACCGACCGCCACCAGCGCCAGCATGGTGGAAGGCAGCCGCCGCGTGGGCTCGGCCCGCAGCCCGAGAGCGGCGCACAGCAGCCCGGCTAGCTCGCCGGCGGCCAGCACGTCCGCCGGGGTCCCGATCCCGGACGCGGCCGCCACGCCCGCCAGCGCAGCGAGACCGGCGGCCCCGAGCGCGACGCGCTCCCAGGCGGCGACGACGGCGCCGCGGATCGCCCGCAGATACAGCACCGCCGCCAGCCACGTCACCGCCCCGGCCACGACGGCCAGGGCGAACACGAGCGCTCCCCACCCATGCGACCAGCTCAGCGCCGCCACCGCGAACACCCAGCAGAGCGGCGCCCCGCTGACCATCGTGATCTGCGTGAACCACCGCAGAGCGGTCAACGAAGGGGCACTCATGTCTCGTATTGTGCCTGCTGGACGGCATGACATGTGTCACGAAAAATCGTGATCACGTGGGGCGTACCGGCCTGTTCATTCCTACCTTCAGGACGGGCGGCGCGGTTCAGCGCTTGGCGGGCAGGGGCAGGCCGTGGGACGGCGGCCGCACGGTGCCCGGCTTGGCAGCCACGGTCCCGCAGAGTGCCAGGGCGATGTGGCGCGCGACGGCGCTGGTCTCGGCCGCGCCGCCCGCCGGGTGGCTCTTGTTGACGCCGAGCGTGACCTGCCGGCTGCCGTCCTCCGTGGTGACGGCCCAGGTGGTCGCGCCCCACAACATACCGACATGTCCCCAGGTGGGGCCGCAGCCGTAGTCGAGGAGAGGAGCGATGCCGAACCCATAGGGGTCGCCCGCCAGGCCGGGCGCGGCCGCGACGGGGACGGTCTTCTTCATCTCCGCCAGGGAGGCGGGGCTGACCAGGCGGCCGGACAGCAACGCGGCGAGGAACCGGTTGACGTCGGGCATGGTGGCGACGAGGTCACCGGCCATGCTCAGCGCGGAGACGTCGTAGGTGCTGAAGTCCCCCGGGGTCTTGAGCAGGCCGCCGAGGTCCGAATAGGCCCTGGCGTGCGGCCGCGGCAACTCGGCGCCGCGCGGATAGAAGGTCTGGCCCAGCCCGGCCCGGCGAATCACCTCACGGGTGATGAACCGCTCCGCCGGCTCGCCGGTGACCTTCTCCAGCAGCAGGCCGAGCACGACGTAGCCGGTGTTGGAGTACACGCCGGGCAACTGACCGGGTACGCCGGTGCGCTCCGCCAGCAGAGCTCCCTTGACCAGTTGCGTCTTGGGCAGGGCGGACAGCCGCAGCAGTTCGACCGAGACATGGGCACCCGCGTAGAGCCAGTTCAGATGATCGGGCAGGTGGCTCGTGTGGTTGAGCAGCATGCGCACGGTGATCCGCCGGTCACCGCCCAGCAGCCCGGGCGCGTACTCCTCGACCGGCCTGTCCAGGCCGATTCTGCCCCGGTCGACCAGGCGCAGGATCGCGGTGGCGACGAACATCTTGGAGACGCTGCCGATCCGGTGATACATCCCCGCGCGCATGGGCGCGCCGGTGGCCGTGTCGGCCTTGCCCGCCGCACCCGCCCATAGTTCGTCCCCGGCGCGCACGGCCGAGTACACGCCCGGTACCGGTCCCCGCACGATGGAGGTGAGGCTGTCTCGCAGCGCCGCCTCGTCCAGGGGTGCGCCGGATCCCGCGGTCGCGGGCGTGGCGCCTGCCAGGACGACCAGGACGGATGCGGCAGCCGCAAGGGCCTTCTTGAGATGCTTCATGATCGACAGTCTGCGCGGCCGGATCGCCCGCGGGGCCGTCGCGGACCTTGTTCGTGACAGCCGTCACCGAGGTTGATGACATGCGTCATTCCCGCTTCGCCGGCCGAAACCGCCGGCGCTCGAGGTGTCACAGCGATCGGCCGGGCGGTGTCTTGAGGTCAAGACCCTGAAACCGGAGGAGGCACCATGACCCGGAACACCGAGGTGGTCGTGATCGGCGGCGGGTACGCCGGCGTCCTGGCGGCCAACCGCCTGACGCAGCGCGACGACGTGACCGTGACACTGATCAACCCGCGCCCGGACTTCGTCGAAAGGATCCGCCTGCACCAGCTCGTGGCGGGTACCCACGTCGCGGTCGCCGGCTACCGGGACGTACTGGCCGAGAGCATCGTGCTGACGGTCGACACCGTGACCCGGATCGAGGCGGCCGAGCGCCGTGTGGCGTTGGCGTCGGGCGGCACGGTCGGCTACGACTACCTGATCTACGCGGTGGGCAGTGGCAGCGCCGGCCCGAATGTGCCCGGTGCGGCCCAGTTCGCCTACCCGTTGGCCGGTCTCGAGGAGGCGCGGCGGCTACAGGCGGTGCTCGACGCCGCTCCCGCCTCGGCGCCCGTGACGGTGGTCGGCGCCGGTCCGACCGGCATGGAGACCGCCACCGAGCTGGCCGAGGCCGGCCGCGCCGTGACCCTGGTCTGCGGCGGGGTGCTCGGCCCGTACCTGCACCCGCGGGCTCGGCGCTCGGTCGCCAAGCGACTGGCCAGGCTCGGGGTGACCGTGCTCGACGCCCCGACGGTGACGGCCGTGACCCGCGAAGCCGTGTGGCTCAGCGACGGCCGCGAGCTGCCGAGCGCGGTGACCGTCTGGACCGCCGGGTTCAGCGTGCCGGACCTGGCCGCGCGCAGCGGACTCCGCACCGACGCCGTCGGCCGTCTGCTCACGGAGGAGACGTTGACCAGCCTGGACGACGATCGCATCGTCGCGGCTGGGGACTCGGCGGCGCCGTCGGGCCTGCCGTTCCGGATGAGCTGCCAGGCCGCGGTCCAGCTGGGCCCGCAGGCCGCGGACACGGTGCTCAGCCGGATCGCGGGCGAGGCCCCCGCACCGCTCGCCATGGCGATGGCCGCTCTGTGCCTCAGCCTGGGGCGCAGGGCCGGCCTCTACCAGTTCGCCCGCCGTGACGACGTCGCGGTGCGGTACTTTGTCGGCGGCCATCCCGGCGCGAAGATCAAGGAGTTCATCTGCAGGGGTATCCTCGGGCAGTTGGCGAAGGAGGCGCGCAAGCCCGGTTCGTACGGCTACCCGGCGTGGCTCATGGACGGCAGGCGCCGACAGTTGCTGCGGTCCCCTGAGAGGGTCGAGAGTTGAGCGACCACGCCACCGACATCTTCGTCGCCCACCGCAACCTGCTCTTCACCGTCGCCTACGAACTGCTCGGCTCGGCGGCCGACGCGGAGGACGTGCTCCAGGAGACCTGGCTGAGGTGGGTGAAGGTCGACCTGGCGCGGGTGCGTGACCAACGCGCGTACCTGGTGCGGATCACGACCAGGCAGGCGCTCAACAGACTGCGCACCATGGACCGCCGCAAGGAGGCGTACGTCGGTCCGTGGCTGCCCGAGCCGCTGCTCACCACGCCGGACGTGGCCGAGAACGTGGAACTGGCCGAGAGCGTGTCGATGGCGATGATGCTGGTTCTCGAGACGTTGTCGCCGACCGAGCGCGCGGTGTTCGTGCTGCGTGAGGTCTTCGACTTCAGCTACGACGAGATCGCGGCGGCCGTGTCCAAGAGTGGGCCGGCCGTCCGCCAGATCGCGCATCGCGCCCGCCGGCACGTAGAGTCTCGCCGCCCGAGAGCGGTGGTCTCCCCGAACGAGACCAGAGCGGCGCTGGCGTCGTTCCAGCGCGCGGTCGAGACCAGGGATCTGCAGGGCCTGCTGGATGTCCTCGCCCCGGACGTCGTCCTGGTGAGCGACGGCGGCGGCCTGGCACAGGCCGCACTGCGCCCGGTCGTCGGCGCCGAGAAGCTGGTCCGCTACCTCGCCGGCAGCATGGGCAAGGTCGAAGGCGCACTCACGGTCGGCCCCACCCTGGTCAACGGCAGCCCGGCCCTGGTCCTACGCCTGGACGCCGACGTAGCCGGCGTACTGGCGATCCGCGTCGAGAACGCCTGCGTCACCGGCGTCTACTTCATCAGCAACCCGGAGAAGCTGACCCACGTGGAGTCCGAAATCCCGCTGACCCTCCGGTGATCAGCTCCACGGGCGTTTCTCGGCCGCGGTGACCGTGGCTCACGTGCTGAGGGCGGCTTCCGGATGACGTCCGGGTCCTCGGACAGCCGCGCCTTCACCTGGTGGGCTCCAGGCGCCGGCGAGCGCCTCGGGCCGGTGCGCTTCGATGCCGTCGAGGGCTGCCGCGACGACCGCCTCGGGGGCGGACTTGTCGCCGTCGTACCGGACCATCATGTCGGTGTCCGCGGCGCCCAGGTGCAGGCTCGTCACCAGGGTGCGCTGTTGGTGAGCGCCCATTCTGCGGCCTTGGTCGCGTGGTAGGCGCCCGCGCCGTCGACGGCGAGCCAGGAGATCGCGGACAGCACGTTGAGGATCGCACCGTCGGCCAGTTGGGGCGCGCGCGGCGGCCGCGGCGGCGACCGACGCCGGGTCGGTGATGTCCAGGCGCAGCGGGATGACTACGGTCTGCAGGTACGCCGACGGGTTCGCGGCCTGCCGCCCAGCGACCCGATCCGTTCCCCTTGGTAGCGACGATTTCGCCGGGGCCGGTGAGGCGAGCGTCAGAGCGGCTTGGACTTTCCGAGAGGAGGGCCGACCGGGCCCGGTCAGTTCGATGGCAGGACGAACAACCTGTGGGTGTTCCTGAGCCAGGTCGCGTCGAGTTCGGTGCCGGTGACGCGTCCGGCCAGAACGAGTGCCGAACTGACCGACTCTGCGAAAGTGACCGGATTGACGATGGCCCGGTCACTCGGATCGTCCATCTGAAACCTGAGACCCGCCATGAAGGGGTCGAGCACGCGAACGTTCTCCCCGGTCCTGGAGTCCGGCCACGACGGAGCGAATCTCGTGAGCAGTACGCCGTCCGCCGCGTAGGCGAGTTTGTCGTTCCCGCCAAGATCCCAGTGAATGCCGATGGCACGTCTGCCACGGGAAACCCGCAGGAGGTTCGCGGTGGCGCCGAGGGAGCAACCGTCGGCGACCTGGATGGCGAGTGCCCAGTCGCCGTGCGGGCCGATCCACGCCGCGCCGTCATCGTCTCCAAGGTGGGCAAGATGCGCGTCGATATCGTCAAGGCCGCATTCGACCCCGGTCAGGTCGGCGGAGCCGAGTGCGCGCGCGAGTTCTCCGGGCGAGATGTTCTCGGCCCACAGCGCGGAGAAGCCCGGCAACTCCTCGTCGTCGAGCCCAAACTCGGAAAGCAGCTCGTATAACCTTTTCTCGGCTCGCATGGCGCGCCTTTCTTGTCATTCTAAACGAGGTGGAGGTGGCGCGATGCACTGCGCCACCTCCACCGATTTCTATCGCGCCGAGACTACCAGGCAGTCATTCCTAGGGCCAGGAGCAATCACTTTGCGTGCCGGCCCGATTGGGACTCTGCGCCAGAGTGGTGGGCATTCGGTCCTGGATACTCACCCAGAACTTCTGGTTCGACGATACTCGGTAGCGCGCGTAGAAGACGCCCAGGTCGCCACCGGCACTGCAGTTGTGCGATTCGCTCACCCGCTGAATGGAGAAGTTGAAATACGGGATCCACTTTCCGTTCTGAAGATATCCATAGCCTACTCCCTGCTTCGTTGAGGCGAAGGGGAATTCGTCGCAGTCGCCCGTTCCAGAGAGGGTCGCGCAGACTTTGTTCTTCCGATAGATGTTCTTCTGGTACCACGAGGCCTTGTCGGGAGCCTTCGTGGTTTTACTGATCTTGATGAGCGACGCGTCCGCGTTGCCGGGAATTATCTTGTTCAGACGCTTGCCGGCGTCGTCGTATTTGGGCTCCGTGTCGTCCGGTTGGGTGAAGGCCTTGCGGATGTGCGCCGCGACCTCGCCGCGTCTGGGGTCGTCGAGATACATGGTGTAGACCCGGTTGGCCGCGACGAAGACGCACGCGTTGGTGTACTTGGCGTTCCGCTTGCCCATGGTGGATTTGTCGCACCGCGCGCTGGGCGGGATGTCCTTCTTGCCGCCCAGTGGCGGAATCTCCAGGAGACTCCAGAGCGGCATGTCGGCGTCCCAGCCGAACGTCGCGTTCTCCAGATAGAGGCTCGGCCGGATCGTGCAGGAGCCGACCAGGCCGGACATGCTGGTCTGGAAGAGGAAGGCGTTGTATCCCTGGGCCCGCCAGTCTCTGAGGGAGTCGCGGCGGATGACGTCGTCGTCCCCGACGGGCGCACAGTCCGTCCGGCGACCGGCCTTGATGTCGGGCTCCAGCCGGAGGACCTCGTCGTCCTTGTACGTGACCAGGCGGCCGTCGTCGTAGACCCTGATGTCGTCGAGCTTGGTGTACATCGCGATCTGGTGCGGCCGGTGCGGGCCGTCGGGAGTGTCGTTGACGACGCTGTTGCCGTCCGCCGACCCGAGGAAGGTGTTCATCACCATGGTTGAGTGGACGAGGATCGCATCGTCGGGATCGGGCTTGATGGGCAGGCCTGATCTCAGGTCGATGTCCCATTCGCCCCAGCCGACGTACTTGCTGAAGCAGGCGCTGTACGGCCAGTACTTGAAGTAGCCGAAGGGATGATATTGGTAGCCGCTGTCCTTAGCCCTCGTTGAAGCAGGACTCCAGGGTGTAGTGATCACCGGTGAAGGCGGCGGCAGCCGCGGCGGGCCTGCTCGGTGTGACGTCGACGGTGATGGTCTTCCAGGTGCTCCAGGCGCCGTTCACACCGGCGGCCGTGGCGCGGGCGCGCCACCGGATCTTCCACCCGTCGGTGAGCTTCCCGCCGGGGATAGTGAGCGCTGCCCAACTACCGCTCGCGGTCGCAGACGTGGTCGCACCCGACCAGATCAGACCCGTGCCCTGACCAGTCGCAGTGGGATCATGCTCGACCTGAATCGACATCGTCGAAGTACGACCATCCGGATCCCGCACCTGACCCTCAAACGTCGGCGTCAACGACGACAACGCACCAACACCATTGGTGGGACTGACATACGTCGCCTCGACCTTCGGCGCGTTGGGCGGTGGCGCGACCACGCCCATGGTGAACGGCCAGGAGTAGGCCGCCATGGTGTTGCCTGCCGCATCCCTGGCCCCGGTCACCTCGACCGTGTGGATCGTCTCCTCACCCAGCGCCGCCGTAGGCAGGAAGGACACGCTTCGCGGGGAGTCCACGTTGAGGACGCCCGCGACGACGGCGCCGTCCGGCCGCTTCACGACCACCTGCGCACCCGTCACCGGCTCGGTGAAGGTCACCCGGATCGGCGTGGACGGGGCGACCTCCGTCGCATCCCTGACGGGGACGGTCTCGCTCACCGTAGGCACCGCCTCGTCCGGCGGGACCGTGGTGAAGGACCAGCCGTAGCTCGCCATGACATTGCCGGCGCCGTCGGCATCGACCGCGCCGGTGATCTCCTGACCGGCGGGGTCCTTGACGGAGAACCGCGCGTCGGAGACCGGCTCGTCGAACACCACCTTGATGGGCGCGACCACGTCGACGTCCGTCGCGTCCCGTGCTGGAGTGGTGCCGGTGACGACCGGCGCCGCGTGATCCGTGACGGTGGCGAAGGACCACGAGTACGGTCCCATCGCGTTCCCCGACCCGTCCTTGGCTCCGGTGATCTCCACCAGATAGGTCAAGTTCCATGCGAGGGGTACGGCCGGCGTGAACGTCCACACGCTCTGTGCCGCGCCCAGCGTCACGTGTCCGGCGACCGGGTCCCCCGATCCGTCCTTGACCGTGATCCACACGTCGGAGAGCCCACGTGATGGACGCCCGCTCGGGCGCCGGATCAAGACCTTCCTGCTTGAGGATCTCCCAGACCGTGGGCGCGGCGACCTTGAGGCCGAGCGTGGTCGGCTCGCCGTGTACCCGCCGATGGCCCCACGACGGGTTCTCCTGACCAGGCGCAGGATGAGGGCGCGGAGGGAGCGGATGGTGGGTGGGTGACCGGGCCGTTTCGGCCGACAGGTACGGGCGTGCCGCTGCCTCACCAGATCGCGGCGCCAGCGCAAGACGGTATCGGGGCGGACGAGAAGCCGCAGTCGGCCAAGAACTTCGCGAGGCAGCGAGGTCCGGAGGGCGGCCAGGAAGACACGGTCTTCGAGGGCGAATCTCACCCTGGCGTCGGCGCCCAGCTGCCGTTCCAGGACCACGATCTGGTGACGCGAGCGAGAATCCCGATCACCCATCGGCGGCAACCGCAGCGCGGCGAAAGCATTCGTGGCAGTCAGACAGGCCGGGCGAAGGAGCACGGCCGGTCATCCTGCCGTACGCGTTCCGTCTCCTGGGTGGCCGGAACTCGCGCCGCCAAGCGAAGTTCTCACATGGTCAGGACCTGGGCGGATGCAATTTTCCGGCAGGCGCAGTGTTCGCAGGGCTCTGGCGCCGCCGCTGATCACCCGTGTCAGCGCACCGCGTCCTCGGGGATCCTGCCTGGGGTGGCCCGGTGGTGGCGTTCGAGGTTGGCGCCCTCGACGTCCACATCGGGCAGGAGCCGGTCCAGCCAGCGCGGCAGCCACCACGCCCTGTCGCCCGCCAGGTGCATGACCGCGGGAATGATCAGCATCCGGACGACGAAGGCGTCGACGAGCACGCCGAAGGCCAGCGCAAACCCGACGGGCCTGATCATCGTCAGGTGGGAGAACATGAACCCGCCGAACACCGCGATCATGATGACTGCGGCGGCGGTGACGACGGCCCTGCCCGCCCGGACCCCCTCGGTGACCGCGTGCCGGGCCGAGGCGCCGTGCGCGTAGGCCTCGCGCATGCCGGAGGTGAGGAAGAGCTGGTAGTCCATGGCCAGCCCGAACAGGATGCCCACCAGCAGCGTCGGCAGGAAGTTGAGGATCGGCGCGGGGTCGCTGACGCCGAAGACGGCGCCGAGCCAGCCCCACTGGTAGACGGCCGTGACGCCGCCCAGCGCCGCGAACAGCGACAGCACGAACCCGCCGGTGGCGATGAGCGGCACCAGGATCGAGCGGAACACGACGATCAGGATCAGCAGCGACAGCCCGACGACGAGCGTCAGGTAGGTCGGCAGCGCGTCGGCGAGTTTGCCGGAGATGTCGATGTTGGCGCTGGCGCTGCCCGCGACCGACAGCGTGACCGAGTCGGACCCCAATGCAAGGGTACGGCCGCGCAGGTCACGGACGAGCGCCTCGGTGGACTCCGAGGTCGGCCCGCCGGTCGGGACGACCTGGAAGACCAGGACACTACCGCGCTCGTTGGCGCCGATCGGCGCGGCTGCGGCCACCCCGCCGACCTTCATGAGCTGCTTGCCGAGGTCGGCCTGCGCGGGCGCGAGCCCGTCCCCGGTCCTGCCGTGGGGCAGGTCGGCGACGACGATCAGTGGCCCGTTGGCGCCCGCGCCGAACTTCTCGGTGATGGCGGTGTAGGCGCGGTGCTGGGTGGAGTCTGCCGCCTCCGAGGCGCCAGTGGGCAGGCCGAGCCGTATCGAGGCGGCCGGGACGGCGATGAGCGCCAGCGCGCCGACGCCGACCACGATCCGCAGTACGGCCCGGCCCGCGCTCATCGGCTGCGGGGCCCTCGGCGCGGCGGCGGGTAGGGTTGCGGCCGTCCTCCGGTCGCGTCGCGGCAGCAGCCGGTGCCCGAGCAGGCTGAGTACGGCCGGCGTCATGGTCACGGTGAGGAGCACTGCGACGGCGATGGCGACGGCTCCCACGTTCCCCATCAGTGCCAGGAACGGGATCCCGGTGATGTTGAGCGCGAGCAGCGCGATGAGTACCGTGCTGCCCGCGAAGACCACGGCGTTGCCGCTGGTGCCGTTCGCCAGTCCGATGGACTCCGCTACGGACATGCCTGCCTTCAATTGGCGGCGGTGCCGGTGCAGGATGAACAGCGAGTAGTCGATGCCGACGGCCAGGCCGAGCATCGCGCCCAGGATGGGCGTCACCGACGTCATCTCGATCGTGCCGGACAGCGCCATCGCGCCCGCGACCGCCACCCCCACCCCGAACAGCGCGTTGAGGATCGGCAGTCCGGCCGCCACCAGGGAGCCGGTCATGACGATCAGCACGATCGCCGCCACGACCAGGCCGACCGCCTCGCCGACGCCACCCAGCTGGATCTCGCCCTGCGTGATCTCGGCGGAGTAGTCGGCGGTGACGCCGTTCGGGAGCGCCGCGTCGATCGTCCGGGTGACGGCCTGCTTGGTGTCCGGCGTGATCTCCTGCTGCGGCAGGTCGAACACCACGGTCGCCGTGGCCGTCGACCCGTCGGCCGAGATCGTGCGGACGCCCTCTGCCATGGTGAGCAGGTCCCGCCCTACGCGCAGTTGCTGCTCGGACTTCTCCAGTACGGCTCGCTGCCTGTCGAGCTCGGCCTGCTGCTTGTCGAGCTGGGTGAGGGTCGCCTTCAGCCGGGGGTTGGGTCCGGTCTGCTCGATGGCCGCCTCGGTCTGTTTGCGAGCGTTGTCGAGCTGCTTTTGGCCCTTGACCTGCCGGACTCGGCCGTCCTCGACCTGGGCCAGGCCGTCGGTGGCCTTCGCGGCCTGGACGGCGCGCGCCTCATCGGCGGTGAACGGGTCGGCGACCTGGTCGACCCCGTCGAGGTCGGCGACCTTCCGCAGCGCGGCGCTCACGCCCGCGCGCTGCCCGTCGGTGAGCCGGGCGCCGTTCGCGGCCCGGATGACGACTTGCCCCGTGCCACCGCTGGCCACCGGCAGCTCGGTCTTCAGCCGGTCGGTCACCTGCTCCGTGGGTGTCCCGGGGATGGTCATCGTCGAGCTCATGGTCCCGCCGAACGCCACGAAGGCCCCGACGGCCAGGCCGAGCACGACGACCCAGGCGGTGATCACCCACCAAGCCCGGCGCGCGGTGAACCGGCCCAGCCGGTAGAGCAGTTCGGCCATCGTGCACTCGCCTCCCGAAGCGGATACGACAAATCCGATTTCGGAGTCTAGCGAGAAGCGGATACTGTCTATCCACTTCAGTGTGTGATGTTCCTCCCACGGGTACGCTGGCGCCGTGACACCCGCTTCCACCGACGAGCCGGCCCGGTCCGGCGCACTGCGCAGGGACGCGGAGCGCAACCGGGACCGCATCGTGCAGGCCGCCCAGGAGCTGTTCGCCGAGCGCGGCCTCGCCGTCGGCCTCAACGAGGTCGCCCACCATGCGGGCGTCGGGGTCGGCACCGTCTACCGCCGCTTCGCCGACAAGGATGAACTCATCCACGCCGCGTTGGAGGAGCCGCTGGCGAAGCTGTCGCAGGTCGCACAGCACGCCGGCGAGGCCGAACGGGCCTGGGACGGGCTGGGTCTCCTCCTGGGAAGGATCACCGAACTCCTGGTGGACAACCTCGGCCTGCGGGACGTCGCGCTGAGTGGTGGCGCCTGGCAGTTCGGCAGCACCAACATCGAGCGTGTCGCGCAGACGATGAAGGACTTGCTCGACCGGGCGGCAGCCGAGGACGACCTGCGTGACGGCGTTGTCGGCGACGACGTGGTGATGATCCTCTGGCTGGTGACGGACCTGGCCCAGCACTCCGTCCAGGTCCACCCAGGGCTGTATCGCCGCTACCTGGAGATCATGCTCGACGGGCTGCGCGCTTCACCTGGCAGAACTCCGCTGGTGGAGCACCTCACCGAGCAGCAGACGCAGGCGATCTGCAGGCGCTGGGCCGACGCGCCCGGCTGAATCACCTGAGCCCGGTCAGTCGCGTGGTGTCGGGATGAGGAGGTCACGGGTCATGGTGTCGATGAATGCGCGCATCGCCACCAGCATGTCGAAGGACTCGTCGAGCAGCCACTGCTGCTCCAGTCCGGTGATCATGCCGATGATGAGTGACGCCGTCGCCTCGGGACGAGCGTCTGGACGTATGTGTCCTGCCTCGATGTCCTTGCTGACCACACCTGCCAAGTTGGTCCGGAACGTGCGCACGCGTGTTCGCGACCACTCCAGCGCCGACTCGGGGATGTCGTTGGAGCCGGCGGTGCCCAGGTGCGTCAGGCGGGTGAGTTCCCTGTTCTCGCGGGAGTGCGCGACCATGTCGTACACGATCTCGAGTGCCCGCACGATGGCCGGGCCCGCGTACGCACGGTCGATCCCGACCGCGGTGAACGCCTGCCGGTCGCGTTCGGCGAGGACCTCGGTGAGCAGGGCTTCCTTGGTGCGAAAGTGGTGCAGCACCCCGGGCTGGGTGATCCCGGCCGCCTGAGCGATGGCCGCGATCGAGGTGCCCTTGTATCCGCGCTGGGCGAACAGCACGAGGGCGGAGTCCACGATCGTGGCCCGGCGGGCCGCGCCTGATCGTTCGGCGTCCCGGGTCCTGGCCATGCGGGGATCCTAGCGAACCGACCTGATTGGAAGTACGGCCAGCGCGCCGGCGGCGGCGATGACGGCCACCGCGGCATAGAGCGGGCCGTACCCGCCGAAGAGGGTGACGATGCCGGAGGCGGCGACCGGGGCGATGGCATGCGGCAGGGTGGCGGCGATGTTGATCACGCCAAGGTCCTTCGCGAAGCCGTCCTCGGAGGGCAGGACCTCCGAGACGAGCGCCTGGTCGACGGAGATGAAGATGCCGAAGCCGATGGTCAGGACGATCGCCGAGACGATCAGGCCCGCCACGGTCGGCCAGATCAGCGGAAACAGCGCCGATGCGGCGATGACGAGCCCGCCGACCAGAACGAGTGGCTTGCGTCTGCCCAGGCGATCGGAGACCGGGCCGGAGACCAGGACGGCAACCAGAAACCCGGGCAGGCCGATGGCTCCGAGCTGCGGGACAAGCGTCGCCGCCGCGGTCACGCTGAGGCCGACGTAGTCCTGGGCGATGTAGATGGTGAACGTGAGCACCATGTAGTGGCCGCCGAAGATGAGGATGCGGCCGAGGAACGCCCACCAGAAGTCGGGATGGCGGACAGGGCTGATCCAGAACACCGCGGCAGAGAAGGCGGGTCGCGGCATGCCACGGTTGTCGTCATCCGGGTTGAGCACGATGAACGCCACGATGGTCAGCAAAATGACCACTGTGAAGGTGAAGTAGCCGACCGGGATCCGGTCGACGAACCGGGAGGCGGCGATCGGCCCGGCGATGGCACCGATGATCATGCCCAGGCCGGTGAGCGTGGAGTAGCGTCCGCGCATCGCGGACGGGACCCGATCGGGCAGGATGGCGGCCAGCGGTCCTTGGAACACGTTGAAGCCGAACTGCACCGCCACCACGGTGAGGACCAGGAGGAAGACCGAGGTCGCCCATCCCGTCGCGGCCAGCGCGGTGGAGCCGAGCAGCGCTCCGGCCAGCATCCACGGCGTGCGTGCGCCGAAGCGAGTCCGCGTGCGGTCGGACAGCACTCCGGCCAGAGGCTGGGCGAGCATGGCGGCGAACGCGCCCGCGGTGTGCACGATGCCCAGGTTCACCACCTTGGCCGCGTCGTCGATGGCCTGGACCTGAAGTGCGACGAAGTAGCCCGCGACAGCGTACGCCAGGGGTGCGGCAGCGCTGACGAACGGAACGGTGACGAACAGGCGGCGCGAGCGAGAGTCCATCGCGGCGTCCCTCAGCCACCGATGTGGTCTCTGAGCGCATCGCCCGTGAGCTGCCACATGCTTTCGACCTGGGACCGGAACTCCGCGTGCCCGTGCTCGGGCAGGGAGAAGACGACAGGCGCATCGCGCAGGACACCCTCGACCGCGTCGCGCGCGACCCGGCTGGGCGCGATCGCCATCGGGATCGCGCCGGTGCCGAACGGCTCGCCCGCCCGTTCGCCGTAGGCCGTGGGACGGTTGCGCTGGGAGTCGAGAATGCGGGTTCCGACCTGACCGGGACACAGGACAGTGACACCGATCCCCTCCCCGCCGAGCTCGCCCCGCAGCCCGAGCGACAGCGCGACGATGGCGTGCTTGGTGGCGCTGTACAGCGCGGTGCCTCGCGGGTCTGGCAGGAAGGCGTGGGTGGAGGCGGTGTTCAGCACGTGGCGCCAGCCCTGCCGCGCGCGCATCCCCGGCAGGAATGCGTGCAGGCAGTTGAGCAGGCCCTCGACGTTGACCGACGCGAGCCAGCGCCAGTCGGCGAGCGAGGACTCGGCGACGTCACCGAAGAGCAGGACCCCGGCGTTGTTGCAGAGCAGTTCGACCGACCCGAACTCCGCATGGGTCCTGCGCGCGAGGGTGCGTACGGATTCGGAATCGGAGACGTCGACGTGGACGCCGATGGCCGACCTGCCGGCGGCTTGAAGGTCGTCGGCGACCTGCCGGGCGCCGTCGGCGTCGATGTCGGCGGCCACGACTGACATGCCGCGGGACGCCAACTCGATCGCTAACGCGGCACCGATGCCGCCGGCCGCGCCGGTGACGACCGCGGTGGTGCCGCTGAGGTGATCGGGAAGAACCATGAGCGGGAGCTTACTTACCGAGCACTCAGTTGGCTAGTTCGATCGGGCTCCCCTACGCTCCCGTCCATGCGCTTCACCTATACCGAGACCATGACCGACCCGGCGCACTTTCTTCCTCTGGCCCGCGCAGCGGAGGCGGCCGGCTACTCCAGCTTCGGCGTCCCCGACTCGCTCATCTACCCCCAGGAGTCGGACACGAGATACCCCTACACCCCACAGGGAGACAGGGCGTTCTTAGCGGACAAGAGCTTCATCGAGACGTTCATCCTGATCGCGGCCATGGGTGCAGTGACATCGACGATCCGGTTCACCCCGTTCGTCCTCAAACTGCCGATCCGCCCACCGGTACTGGTCGCGAAACAGGCAAGCTCGATCGCCTGCCTGACCGGCAACCGCCTGGCCCTCGGCGTCGGTCTCAGCCCGTGGCCCGAGGATTTCGCGGCGATGGGCGTGCCCTGGTCGCGGCGCGGCGAGCGGATGGACGAGGCGATCGCGGTACTGCGCGGCCTGACCGGCGGCGGCTACTTCGAGTACCACGGCGACTACTACGACTTGCCGCCGGTGAAGATGGAGCCCACCCCCGCCGAGCCGATCCCGATCCTGGTCGGCGGGCACAGCGACGCCGCGCTCCGCCGTGCCGCCCGGCTCGGGGACGGCTGGATGCACGGCGGCGGCAACCCGGAGGAACTGGACCTGCTGCTCGACCGGCTGGCCACCGCACGCCGCGACGAGGGTACGGCCGGCCGGCCGTTCGAGATCCACGCGATATCCCTGGACGCCTACACGGTGGACGGAGTCAAGCGGCTGGCCGACAAGGGGATCACCGATCTGATCGTCGGCTTCAGATGGCCCTACGTGAAGGGGCCCGACACCGAACCACTCGCCACCAAGATCGAGCACCTCGAACGCTTCGCCGAGTCCGTGATCGCCCGGGTCACTTCGTAGTTCCGGGCTCCCGCCCCTTGGGACTGCGCAGCCGTTCCCACTGGAAGACCCGCGACGCCGGGGTGTAGCTCCCGTCCAGCTGGAACAAAAGGTAGCGGCCCGCACCCCGGATGTACTCGTCGTCGTCGGCAGCCGCCGCGGCCACGACCTCGCGGGTCGACTCATCGGCCAGGGCCGTCAGCGCGTTCAATGCCTCCAGCCGGACAGCGCGCGGATGGTCAGGGCCCGCCAAGCTGATCAGGGGCCCGACGTCGCCGAGTGTCTCCGCACAGGGGATCACCACGAAGGGGTCGGACTCCGATTCGAGAACCCGACGCAGGCGTGCCTCGACGCCGAGCGGCTTCAGTACGAGGATGCCGAGCGCCCCCCACCTGCGGACCGTGCCGTCGGGGTCGTCGAGAGCCAGGAGGAAGCGCGGGAGCTCGGCGGGATCCCGGCGAGGCACCGCGTCGGCGACCTCCAGGATCCTGGCCAGCGGGTAAGCGCCCGGCCGCCTGCTGGGGTCGTAGCCCTCCGCGGGCGAACCCTCGGGCAGGAAGCCGTTGTCGTGCACCTCGATCAGGTGGTCGCGCAGGGCGCGCGACAGGCGCTCCTCGACGTCGGCGTAGGCCGCCTCGCCCGCCAGGTTGCGCACCTCGTCGGGGTCGGAGGCCGTGTCGTAGAGCTCTACCCCGGGCTTGGGACGCCAGAACGCGTCGTCGGACAGGCGACCGGCCAGGTGCTCCGCCTCCCAGGACCGGTAGCCCGCGGCGAGCCAGGCGAAGCCCTGGTGCTGGCCGTACGGCCGGTGCGGGTGGTAGTTGCGGATGTAGCGGTAGCGAGAGTCCCGGACGGTTCTGATCATGTCGTAGCGCTCGTCCATCCGGTTGCGCATGCCAAAGGCGAGCTCACCGGGGTCGAAGGCGCAGCGCGCCAGGCTCCGGCCCTGCATGTACGGCGAGACCTCACCTCCAGCCAGGTCAACCAGGGTGGGCGGGATCCGGATCGTGCTCACCGCCGCGCCAACCCGGGTGCCCGGATCGGGGAACAGCCTGCCGTACCTGCCGGGGGCGGAGATGATCAGCGGGACGTGCAATCCCTCGTCGTAGCAGAAGCGTTTGGAGCGAGGGTTGACGCCGCCGTGGTCGGAGGTGTGGATGACGATCGTGCTGTCACGCAGGCCGTCCTCCTCCAGTTGCCCCAGCAGGCGGCCGACGAAGGCATCCATGTCGGCGATGTTCCTGTAGTACTGGGCGAAATCCTCCCGGAGGTCACGGGTGTCGGGCAGGTACGCGGGCAACCGGATCTCGGCGGGATCGACGAGGAAGGGATCCCTGGCGAACACGGCGCTCTCGTGCGTGCCGTCGTAGTTGAAGACCGCAAGGAACGGGCTCACGTCCGGACGGCCGCGCCAGTGCGCCTGCCGGGAGGACTCGTCCCAGATGCCGTCGATATCGGCGTTGTAGTCGGTCTTGGCGTTGTTGGTGCAGTAGTAGCCGAGGTCGCGGAGGATCTCCGGGTAGGTCCGCAGCCACGGCGGCCTGGCGGCCAGCGCGCGCATGTGGTTGGCGGGCGCGTGGCTCTCCGGCGCGATGCCGGTGATCATCGCGAAGCGGGACGGCGCGCACACGGGCGCGGTGCTGTAGGCGTGCTCGAAGAGCACCCCGCCGGCCGCGAGCGCGTCGAGGTGCGGGGTCGCCGCGTGCGGATCCCCGTAGCAGCCGAAGCGCGGCGGGCAGTCCTCACTCACGATCCACAGGATGTTGGGACGCATGGCACTCCTCACGGCGCCGAGCGGACGCGCTGGTTGCACAGCGCTCCGATGCTTCCGACGACCACTTGATCGTTTTACGGGCATTCGGTTGGATCGCGCTGCTCGCCCAATCGCAGGCGTCCAAGGATGCAGAGATTCTGGCACTGCGGCAACAGCCGGCTGTACTCGGCCGTCGTGGGCAGATCGGGCGATCCTCTCCGCGCTCGCGCGGGTGTTGTGGGTGCCGAAAATTCGTCCAGCTACCTTGACCTGGGAACGCTCAAGTGATGATCATTCTCGCCTGACGGTCGTGGCCACGACCTCGATCGTGCCGACCTTGCTCGCGTACGACCCAAGTCGTCGCTCTCCCGCGGCTCCGACCAGCGGGCGATGGGACGGCCCACCCGGCGGCCGGTGCCGGGATCCCACACGCTCAGCGAACCGTGCTGGGCGATCAGCCGCGACCCGGCCGAGGCCAGAGCCACCGGCGGGAAACGCCCCTTCTGCCCGTCGGCGACGCTGAAACTCCTGACCAGCGATCGGGTACACACGCTGACGCGGCCTCGCCCGTGCCGGCGAACAGGGCGCTGCGGCCGAAGGCGAACGCGGCCACCTGGCCCGGCACGCTCAGTAAGCGCTCGCGGGTCTCCAGGTCCCACAGGCGGTCGCCGTACGCGCCGACGATGAAGACCGCCGGACGTCCGCCGAGGTGAGGTCACCGTGCCCCCCGGTAGTCAGAACCTGCCGGGCCGACACCTTGGTCGGCTCACCTGCTGACACGTGAACGGTGCCGCCGTGCAGGAGAACGGCCGCCGGATCAGGGCACCGCACGTCAGCCTGCGGACTCGCCACCGCCGCTCGCTGTCACGTCGGTCAAGGGTTCTGCCTTGCGCTTCTGCGATCGCGCCCATCCAGTTACGACGCTTGGTCACGACGAAGCGCATTCGTTCGTCGCTCCGTAGCACCAATTCCATGCCGTTGGGCACGATCCCGAAAGTATTGACCGGTCTCGTCGAGACTATCTCGTCGCGTGGCCATGCCCAGACGCCGGCTTGGATGTTCAGGGAGCGTGAGCGGAACACCAGCCACTTCCTGGTCAGCCAGAAGTGGCCACCCACGGCCTCCGCGTCGCGCCACAGATTGGCGCGACCTTTGCGGAATATCCCTTCGCCGGGCGTGGCGGCGATATCCGTTGCCTGGAGTGCCTCGACTAATTCTTGTTCACTCATCAAGTGTTGCACTCTCTGGAAACGTCCGCCGAGTGTTTCCTCCCTGGGCCGCCGAACTGCTTGACCCGCCGACGCACGGCGCGAGGCCACGGACTTTCTGCCCGTCGATCGAGCCGGGAACGAGCTGGTTACGCTGGGCGTCAAGGTCTGCGACGTGCTCTCGGGTCAGGTCTGGACCTGATGGCGGGAACCGGTCGGCTGCGGGCGGGCAAGTAGGGGTGTTCCATCCGTGAGCCGAGAGGCCAGAGCATGTCAGAAACGAGCCCCGCCGATTCCGCCGTCATCGCGCGGTCCCGGCAGGAGCCCGAGGTGTTCGGGGAGATCTTCCGCAGGCACGCGGCTGAGATCAAGAGATTCGTCGTCCGCCGTCTCGGACTCGACGTCGCCGAGGACGTGGTGGCGGAGACCTTTCTCGCCGCCTTCCACCAGCGCGGTCGCTACGACCTGGCCAGGCACAACGCGCTGCCCTGGTTGTACGGCATCGCCACCAACCGTATCGGCCGCCACAAGCGCACCGAGGCCAGACAGCTGAACCTGCTGGCCCGCACCGGCGTGGACCCGGTCACCGAACCCTTCACCCCGCGCAGCGACGAGCGGCTGAGTGCCCAGGCCGTACAGCAGCGCCTGGCCGTCGCGCTCGTCACGCTGCCCGCCGGGCACCGCGACGTGCTGCTCCTGGTGACCTGGGGCGGCCTCAGCTACACCGAAGCCGCCGAGGCGCTCGGCATCCGCGTCGGAACGGTCCGCTCACGCGTCAACCGCGCCCGCGCCAAGATCCGGAAGGAACTGGGCGGGACCGACCCCACAGCACTCGTCATCGAGGAGGTTCGCCATGGATGAGCTGGCCCAGCTCGACAACTTCCGCTCAGAGGTCCCCGCGCAGGAGGACCTGCGGGCCGAGGCGGAGCGCCTGATGGCCGGCATGTCGGCGCCGGTCCGCCCCGTCATCCGCAGCCTCGGGCTGCGCGCCGCACTGGCGGGAGGTCTGGCGGCCGCGGTGGCAGCGGCGGTGTTCATCGTCCAGAACCAGCCCGCCCCGGCACCGCCTCCGCCGCAGATCCGCACGGTCGCGGCCGTGGAGGTGCTGTCACGGGCGGCTGAGCATGTCGGCGACCGTCCGGAGCTGCATCCCAGGCCTGGCCAGTTCCTCGTCTATGAGTCGCAGAGCATGGACACCTCCGAAGGCGACGCGGGGATCTGGCTGTCGCACTCCAAGCGCACGATCTGGCTGCCGGTCGAGGGCAGCGCGGTCAAGGGAGTCCTGCAGGAGGAGATCCTGGCACCGCTGCCGTATCCGGGGCGCACGCTCCCGCCGGCCGCACGCGCGGAGCAGGAGCAGGCGCTGGTGGGCAAGCCCGGCCGTCCGGAGCGGGCGGCCGACTTCGATGACCGCGCCGAGTTCCTGCGCAACGATTACGCCTATGTCAGCAAGCTGCCTTCCGACACCGAGGGCATGCGCGAGCACCTCTACACGCAGGTGCCCAACGACGGGTTGCAGGACTACGAGGCGTGGAACCGGGTCGGCGGGCTGCTCCAGGAGTCCTATCTGCCCGCCGCGCAGCGGGCCGCGCTCTTCCGCGCCGCGGCGACGATTCCCGGGGTGGTGACCGTGAAGGAGGCGCAGGACGCCGCGGGGCGCACCGGCATAGCGGCGGCGATGGTCTCGCCCAACGGGATCAGGGAGGAGTACATCTTCGACCGAAAGACCTACGACTATCTCGGACGCCGGGGGGTGGTCGTGGACGCGAACGTGGCCGATGCTCCGGTTGGGAGCGTGGTGTCGTCGAGCGCGCAGTTGAAGGCGAGCGTCGCCGACAGCGCACCGATCGTGCAGTAAGACGACGCGACGGCCTCAGGCAGACGGCATGGAAGGAACCTGTAGCGCTTGGAAACTCACACGTAGCGCCTGACCTGCAATGACGCGACAACCCCGCAACTCCTGTTGAACAGTCGCTCAACAGGAGTTGAGCGCATGCTCAACCATGAGTGATCGATACAGGAGAAGCTGCAGCTCGGCATAGGTGGATGGATTTTCGGCACTCAGAGGACGTTCTGCTTGCTCGAGCGATAGTTCATGGATTGTGCAAGGCTATGGTGATTTAGCCGGTTGCTCGCTTCGCGAGGTTCGCGATCATCGCGAGGCGGATCATGCTCTCGGTGTCTGCGGGCTTGGTCTCGTAATCGCGGGCCAGGACGGCACCGCCAGTCGCCGCCTCCACGAAATGCAGGATTTCTACGCCTACATGACCGACCACCTGATTCCCCTCATCGACAGGTGGCGAGAGAGTACACCGCAGAGCACGACTGAACCGATCCCCCAATAGGCCGCAAAGCACCGAGGACGAAACGCCGCTGTCTGATTCGCGTCAAGGTCCGTCTGGTGCGGCGGATCGGGCGCTGTTAACGTCATGGGTGGAGCGCCGGGAAGCCTGGTCGGCAACGTCATATCCGTCCGACCGCCGGAGGCGCCCGTGCCTGCCGTACTCATCGATGGCCTGATCAAGTCGTTCGGCTCCGTCCGTGCGCTGGACGGTCTCGACCTGACCGTACGGACCGGAGAGGTCCACGGTTTCCTTGGTCCCAACGGCGCGGGAAAGACCACCGCGCTGCGCATCCTGCTCGGCCTGCTGCGCGCCGACTCCGGCCACGCCGAGCTGCTGGGCGGCCATCCCTGGCAGGACGCGGTCGAGCTGCACAAGCGGCTGGCCTACGTGCCCGGCGACGTGGCGTTGTGGCCGGCCTTGTCCGGCGGTGAGGCCATTGACCTGCTCGGGCGGCTGCGCGGTGGGCTCGACCGGCGGCGCAAACAGGCGCTGCTGGAGCGCTTCGACCTCGACCCGACCAAGAAGGGCGGCGCCTACTCCAAGGGCAACCGGCAGAAGGTCGCCCTGATCGCGGCCTTGGCCTCCGACGTGGAACTGCTGCTCCTGGACGAGCCGACCGCGGGACTCGACCCGCTCATGAAAGCCGCCTTCCGCGCGTGCATCACCGAGGAACGAGGCAACGGCCGCACCGTTCTGCTGTCCAGCCACATCCTGTCCGAGGTCGAAGCGCTCTGCGACCGGGTGAGCATCATCCGCGCCGGACGCGTCGTGCAAAGCGGCACCCTGGCCCAGCTACGGCACCTGACCAGGACGACCGTGACCGCCGACCTCGACCTGGTCCCCGAGGACATGCCCGGCGTGCACGACCTGACCGTCGACGGCTCCAGCGTCACCTTCGAAGTCGAGCCCGACCGGCTGCGCGAGATCCTGCCACTGCTCGCCGAAGCGGGCGTGCGCGGCCTGACCTGCCGGCCCGCCACGCTGGAAGAGCTGTTCCTGCGCCACTACCAGGCCACCACCCCATGACCGGCACTCTCGCTCTGGTACGGCTGGCGCTGCGCCGTGACCGCCTCATGCTGCCCGGGTGGATCCTGGTGATCGCCGGTGCCGTCGCGGGCACGGCCTCGGCCATCGCCGAGCTGTATCCCGGGATGACGCAGCGGATCGCGCTGGGCGCGAGCATCGGCTCCACCCCCGCCCTGCAGGCGATCACCGGCCCGGTCTACGACGCGACCTCGGTGGGCGGGCTGACCGCCTGGCGTGCCACCACCATCACCGCCGTCCTGGCCGCGCTGATGAACGTTCTGCTGGTCATCCGCCACACCCGTGCCGAAGAGGAGAGCGGCCGGGCCGAGCTCGTGGGTGCCTGCGTGGTCGGGCGGCACGCGCTCCCGGCCGCCGCGCTCGTGGTGACCGGCGGGACGAACCTGCTGATCGCCATGCTCCTCACGGCCGTGCTGGCCGGGCAGGGCCTGCCGGTCCCGGGCGCGCTCGCCTTCGGGCTGGGCATCGCCGGAACCGGATGGGTCTTCGCCGGAGTCGCCGCGGTCACGGCGCAGCTCACCGAGCACGCCCGCACCGCCAACGGGCTCGCCGTAGCGGCGCTGGGTCTGGCCTTCCTGCTGCGTGCCGCGGGAGACGCGGCCGGGATCGAGGCACTTCCTGGGCTTCACCGCTGGCCTGGGCCCACCGGGTGCGCGCCTTCGCCGGCGAGCGCTGGTGGGTGCTCGGGCTGGCCGCCGTGACCGGGCCGGCCCTGGTGGCCGTCGCCGCGGCGCTGACCAGACGGCGCGACCTCGGCGCCGGAGCGCTGCAGCCCCGCCGCGGGCCGGCCGACGCGCCGCCGTACCTGAGCAGCCCGCTGGGCCTGGCCTGGCGGCTGCACCGCGGCGGCGCGCTGGGCTGGACGGCGGGCTTCGCCGTCATGGGAGCGCTGTTCGGAACGCTGGCGCAGAGCGCCGGGCAGATCGTGCGGGACAACCCGCAACTCGCCGCCGTCCTCGACCGGCTCGGCGGCGAAGGAGTGCTGACCGACACCTTCCTGGCCACCGTGTTCGCAATGATGGGCCTGGTCGCGGGCGGCTTCGCCGTCCAGGCCGTGCTGCGGCTCCAGAGCGAGGAGAGCGCCCTGCGGGCCGAACAGGTGCTCAGCGCCGCCGTGCCCCGCAGCCGATGGGCCGTCAGCCACCTGCTGATGGCCTTCACCGGCGCGACGGTGATGCTCACGACGGCCGGGCTGGCTCTGGGGCTGGCCCACGGCATCCGCATCGGGCAGCCCGGCGAAATGGCACGTCTGGCCGCGGCGGCGTGGGTGCAGGCACCCGCCGTGTGGGTGACGGCCGGACTGGCCATGCTCCTGTACGGCCTGCTCCCCCGGCTGACCGCACTCACCTGGGCCGCGCTCGTCGCCTTCGCCC
>NZ_JBHYJD010000087.1:0-27468 GCF_042740555.1 Nonomuraea sp. NPDC059007
GGGTGGTGGCGTCGCCTGGTGTGGCGCCCCAGCCCACCCCACCGCACCTCCTTGCCTCTCCGGCCGGATTCCTGCCCGGAGAGGGCGAGGAAATGGGGGCAGATTTCCGTACTGGAAATGGGGGTAGCGTTCCGCTGCGCGGTTAAGACCGCTACCCCCTGCAGGGATCGTTTTCGCAGGTCACGCCAGTTTCGGGCATAGCGGTGGACCGGCCGACTCGTCTAAAGACGACTCCTTTTGAATATGTGTGCGCGCGTCCTCGTAGATGCGTGCATCATCTTCTCCTCCCTCCTTTGGTGGGTTCGCCTCGTGTTGGGGACGAGGCGAACCCACCTTCCGCATGAGGGTGAGATGACGTAGTCGGCGAGCGGGCGGCGGTTGTTGGCGGGGGTGTCGCGTTCGGGTGTTGCGGGCTTCTCAGGTGGGGGGTTGATCGGTGTCGCGTCCGGTGTCGCGTTTTGTTGTCGCGTTCGGTGTTGCCGCTGAGATCGCGACACCCCCCAACGTGTCATCTGCACAGGTCACGCGGGTTTCGTCTGTTGCGCTGACCGCCCCGAATCGCCTATAGGCGACTCCTTTGAATATGCGTGCGCGCGCGTTCGTGCGGATACCTGCATCCATTGCATCTCCGCTCTTCTGCCGCTACACCTTCCCCCTTCTTCCCCCTTC
Organism: Nonomuraea sp. NPDC059007; assembly: GCF_042740555.1. Classification (NCBI taxonomy): domain Bacteria; kingdom Bacillati; phylum Actinomycetota; class Actinomycetes; order Streptosporangiales; family Streptosporangiaceae; genus Nonomuraea; species Nonomuraea sp. NPDC059007. The sequence continues at coordinate 670 of NZ_JBHYJD010000087.1, forward strand.
TTTCTCCCTCATCAGCAGTTGCCGACCCGTGGCCAGGCCGCGGGCCGGCCCTCGCGGTGACCTCCCCGTGAATGGCGAGAAGAACCTCGGCTCGATGAGGTCGTGCGAGGCCAGTCCCGGCCGGGGCCGCACGTGCCGAGTGGCCCCGGCCCGGCCGCGTGGCCGGTCAGGGGCACGCGTAGGGCCCCGGTGCCGCCCGTGGGGCGGTCACCGGGGCCCGTTTGGTTGCCCGGTGGCGGGGCTATGCGGTGGCGGGCGTGTCGGCGCTGTCAGGCGCGTCCGTGCCGTCCGCACCGTCCGTGCCGTCCGTGCCGTCCGTGGTGTCGGGGGCGGTGGGGGTGGGCGGGTGGATGGCGAGGTGTGCGGCGATCAGGTCGGCGACTTCGGTGGGTGGGGTGTCGTTGGGGAGGTCGGTGGTGGGATAGGTGTCGCCGGGGGCGATGTGGCCGAGGTAGGTCCATCGGACGGTGAGGGGCGGGGCGGCGGGGTCGTCGCGGGTGGGGGTGGGGTTGATCGGGATGATCACCTCGACCAGGTGGCCTTCGGGCGAACGGTAGTCCTGACCGTAGGCGTCATGGTGGCCGGTCGGGGTGTGGTCGGCGTTGTAGCGGTGGCCCTGTGTGTGGCGTTCGTAGCCGTGAGCGCGGAGGGCGCGGGTGTAGGGCAGGGTGCCGGGCATGCAGTACGCGATGTCGTCGATGCTGAGGTGGTAGTCGCCGAGGAGGTCGCTCATGTTGCGGGCGATCGTCTCGAAGTCGGGCTGTCCGGACATGCAGGCGTCGCAGGTGCGGGCGTCGTCGCAGGTGTCGCACGGGCTGAGGGTGTACATCTCCTCGTAGCGGCAGATTTCGAGGAGGGTGCCGTCGTCGCCGTGTTCGGGGCGGGCGATGACGGGGTGGGCGTGTTCGTTGTTCCACATGATCGCCCAGCCGGGGCCGTGGGCGGCGAGGGCGCGGGCGTAGGCGGGTGCGATCGTGAGCTGGTTGGGGGTGTCGGGGAAGCCGGTGTCGTTGAGGTGGCGGTAGAGGTCGGTGGTGTGGGGGGTGAGTCCGGCGGCGGTGGCGATCAGCGTGGCGACGGCGGCGGGCGGGGTACGGCGCGGCACGGTCGCGGTGTAGGCGGGTGCCGGATCGGCCCCGGCCCCGGCCCCGGTGTTGGGGTGGGTGATCGTGATGGTGATCGAGGCCCGGGTGTCGCGCAGGTAGGGCGTGGCGAGGGTGGCGGTGGCCCCGTCGGGCGTCTGGTAGCGGGTGATGATGTCGCCGGTGGCGGGGTCGAGGTGGCTGGGCTGGTCGCGGTGGATGCCGTGGGGGCGTAGCGAGGCGGTGTAGGGGCCGCTGACACGCATGAGCGATTCGACGTGCCGCCGACCTTCGAGGCGTAGGCGGGCGGTCTCGGTGATGCTGCCCGGGGTGCACGGCGCGCCGGGGGCGTCGTTGGCCAGGGTGGCGGCGATCTCTTCCTGAGTGGTGATCTCCATCAGGGTGCCGTCGTCGGCCATTGCGGCGGGCCCGATCAACAGGTCATGTCCGTCCCACATCAGGACGTGGCCGGGGCCGGTGTCGACCAGCCCGCGTAGGTGGGCGGGTTCCACGGTGATGCTGTCGGCGGCGGTGTCGGGGGTGGCGTTGGTGTTCGGCGTCATACGGGTGTGCCCTTTCGCGTTGGCCCCGGAATGGCGCGGCGTGTTATTCCGGCGCGGTGTTCCGGCGGTGTTTCCCGCCTAATTCCATGGACGCTCGACCCGCGTATTGATGTCAACCCGAATGCGTATTCACCTCGAAGATTCTTCACGATGCTATTCGGGCAATTGGGTATCGTCCGCCGTCGTCTTCTCATGGGGTGAAGAGCCGGGCCGGCCCGGGATGTCAAGTCGAAATCGCTATCTTCTCGCGAGATGTTTTCGCAGGTCGGAGGTTATTTTGTTAGGTTAGCCCCTCCAGCCGTTGGGGTGACATTATTTGTGGCCGGGTCGGCTTGCCAGCCGGGTTATGGGCGAGGGATGGTCGTGGCACAAACAACAAACACCGGCCCGGACAGGGCCGGGAATTCGATCGGAAAGGGCGTCACGCAATGGCTATTCACACCCCGGAAATGACCGCTACCGAAACCATCCCGGCCGATGCGGAAATCGGCGTTACCGGCCCGGCGGACGCCGCGCCCCTGACGGCCCCTGACAGCCCCGGCACCGCCGCCCCGGTCACTGACCCGGCGACGGACGCGGATGGGCGTGTGGGGGCGGTGTGGGCGGCGCTGAGGGCCGAGCCCGGCGGGTCGGCCACGATGATCGGGGCGGCGGCCGACCTGAACCGCACGGTCGCGGGCAAGATCCTCGGCCAGCTCGAAGCCGACGGGCACGCCCGCCGTGAGCCGGGCGTGAACGACGGCGGGCGCGGGCGTTCGGCTGACCGGTGGTACCCGATCACCACGGACCCCGCCGACTCCCCGGCGGACACTGCCGCGCCGCCCGAGCCGACCGACACCGCCGACGCGCCCGCACCGCCCCCCGAAACGCCGGACGCTGACACCCCGGACGCCGACGAGGCCCCCGCGCCGGAGGACGAGGTCCCGCCCGGTATCGATTCGGCCGACCCCGCTCCGGTGGACGAGCCGACCGATGACGAGGCGGACCCCACCCAGGAGACGGCCGGTCAGGTGCCGGAGGGGACGGACACCGAGCTCGACAGGGTCCCCGACCCCGACGACCTGGAGTCTGAGCCGGTGGCGGATGACCCGGCGTGGGCGCGCGCTCACGCCGAACTGACCGAGCTCGCCAATCTCTTCGGTGGGGTGCTCACGGCGAAGGAGGAGGGGAACACGGTGATGGCGTTGGGGTGCCTGGAAATGGCGATGACGAAGGTCGCCTCGACGCACCGCACGGCGCGGGCGGCGCTGACCGGCACCGCCACCCCGGCCCGCGCCGTACCGGGTGCCGGTGGCGGTGCGGGCATCGGTGGCGGCGGGGGTACGGGTGGCAGCACGCGGCCGGGTGCGTTGCGGGAAGAGATCTACGCGCACCTGACCGAGTTCCCCGGCAAAGAATTCAGCCCGCACGACATGGCCAAGGCGCTGGGCGGCCGTTCGTCCGGCGCGGTGGCCAACGCCCTGGACCGGCTGGTTCAGCTCGGCGACGCGGTACTGACCACGGAACGGCCCCGCCGCTTCGCCCTCGCCCCCACCATCAACCACGCCCCGGCCACCGCCCCCACCGTGACCCCCACCAACCCCGCCGACGCTAGCGCCGGGGACGGCGCGGCGGCCGACACCTACGACGACTGAGCCGGGGGCGCGGGCGGGCCGCCCTGACCGGCCCGCCCACCCCCGGCCCGGGTAGCGGGCGGGACACCCCAACAGCCCCGCCCACACCCCATAGCCCGGACGCGCCACCCAACCCGCCCCGCACGGCCCCGCCGTCAGGGCACCCGGCCACACCTCGGACGGGCACCCGCGCTGATCACCGGCCCACCGGCCACCGGCCCGCACCAGGCCGGGGTCCGATCCACCACCCCTCACCACCTGTCGCGGCATCGCGTCTGTTCCGCATGCCCGCACACCACACCACACCACGCCACAACGCCGCACGTCGGCACACATCTGAAAGGGACACCGTCATGGCTCACGAAATCGAAGTCTTCGCCAATGGTTCGGCCGGGTTCGCCGCCGCCGGAAAGCCCGGCTGGCACGGCCTCGGCTACACCGCGCCCGGCCCGATGACAGCCGAGGAACTGCTGTCCAACGCCCACCTCGCCGGATGGAACGTCCGCAAGCTGCCGGTCGGCCAGGTGACCGACCCCGTCACCGGCCAGCCGGTCGTCACGGACGAGGACTTCCTGGTCGTGCGCACAAACCCGGTCACCGGACAACCCGAACGCCTCGGCCGCGTCGGACGCGACTACCAGGTCCTGCAAAACGAAGACGTCACCGGATTCCTCCAGACCCTCGTCGACGAGTCGGGAGCGATCTTCGACACCGGCGGCTCCCTGAACAACGGACGGCGCGTATTCATCACCATGCGCCTGCCCGAACCCCTCATGGTCGGCGGGTTCGACCAGATCGACCTCTACCTGGCCGCCTTCTCCCGGCACGACGGATGGGGCGCGTTCACCACAGTCGCCACCCCCGTCCGGGTCGTGTGCGCCAACACCGAACGCGCGGCGCTTGCCAACCACGCCTCCAGGTTCACCGTCCGCCACACCGGCAACGTCGCCGGGCGCATCGCCGAAGCGCGTGAGGCGCTCAAACTCACGTGGAAGCACGGTCAGGCGTTCGCCGCCGAAGCCGAAAAGCTCCTCGCCGCCCCGATGGACCGCAACGAATTCCGCCTGTTCGCGACCCGCCTGCACCCGCTACCGGCGGACGCGAAGGACCTGACCAAGCGCAACCACGACCTGACCATGCGGGAGCTGGAATACCTGTTCAACGAGGCGCCCACCCAGGAGCCGATCCGTAACACGCGGTGGGCGGCCTACAACGCGGTGACCGAGCGGCTGGACCACAAGAGCCCCGTGTTCGGCAGCCGCGACATCGCCACCGTCCGCGCCGAGCGCGCCCTGCTCGACGACCACGACAACGCCAAGCTCAAAGCCCGCGCCTTCCGCATGCTCGCCACCGCCTAACACGCCCAGCGTCCGGTACGGCCCCGATGCGTGGGCCGTACCGGACCCGCCAGACGGCACAGCATCACACGGGCGTACGGCCCACCACACACCCCGGCCCGGCCCGGCCGGACCCCGGCACCCACCCCGGCCCCGTGCCCATGCCATGGCGGCGGGCACGGCACGGCCCCCACCCCCGGCACGGCCCCACCCCGGTACCGCGCCAGCGCCCCGGCCCCGTGCCGGACACCCACGCACCACGCCCTACCAACCCCGACCGCGAAGGAGGTCATCACCATGGGCCGACTCGAAGAGCGCGCCAGTCAGCACGTCCACGACGCCCGCCACGCGCTGGGCGAAGCCCTCGACCGTGTCTGCTCCCTTGATGACGAGGGGAGCTTGGACGACGGCACCCTGGCCCGCATCGCCCACCTCTACCACCGGATGAGCTGGTGGCAGCAGGTCACCGACCTTACCCACGGCGTCGAGGACACCGTGGACGGCGGGACCGCGATTCTGACCGTGCGGCAACACGCCCGGGAGTTCCTGATCAGCGCTCGCCCATCTCACGGCGGTCTGTTCGCCCAGGCCATGGCCGAATCCCGCCGCCACGCCGCCCAAGGCTTCCTCGCCGCAACCCAGAGAATCGCCGACGCCCTCACCACGCCACCCGCACCAGCCGCACCGGCCACCTGCCCGGATGACACCTACGGCGGACACGCCGGACCCCTGCCCGACCCGTGGACCTCGCCCCCCGTCTTCTAGCTACGCCGGGACGCGGCTATGACCTCGAATCCCGTTCGCCCGGCGGCGCGGGGACCGCCCCGCGCCGCCGCCCCGGACAGCCCCACCCAGATACCCCTCACCCCTCACCCCTCTCTCGTCCATGTCACCAGCCGTCCATGTCACCAACGAAAGGACCACCTCCATGAACGACCTCTACGGGCCCGGACCCCTTCCCCCGTACGGCACAACCGCCAGCGCCGCACCCGGCTCGGACCTCACCAACGCCGAACCGGTCGAGGAGGCGGGGTGCTCGGTCGATGAACTGACCGCCGAGAAGATCACCGAAGCCCGGCACGCCTACTACACAGCGGCGGCCGAAGCCGTCGCCGCCCTGCAGAACGGCGAGTTTCTCACCGCCGAGCAGGTGTTCACCGCCGCCTACGCCCAGACCACCCGCGCCTGGTGGGACGTCGTCGACGGACAGATCACCCTCAAGCGGCTGGCCTGCGACCACGCGTTGCGACGCGTGCGCACCATGGCCCGCCACTTCCTGACCAACGAAGCCCCCGCCAGACGACCGGGAACCCTCTTCGACCACGCCCTCGCCCACGCCGCCCGCATGGCCGCCCGCGACTTCCTCACCGACAGCGGCGAACTCCTCACCCACCACCTCGCCGAGTCCGGCGACGCAACCGACCAACCGACGCCGAACACGCCGTGAACCCCCAACCGACCCCGTCAACGTCGCCCGGCGCTGACGTCACCACCCCACCAAAGGACAACCCGATGAGCGACCAGCCGAAGCACTCCGACTCCCCGAAACCCCCACCCGACACCGAACCCGACGCAACCACCAACGCGCTCGACCCTGCGCCTGCGCAGGGTAAGGCACTGTCGCTGGAGGCGATCATCGAACAAGCCCGCACGACGCGGCGGCGCACCAGCGAGGACTTCACCCAGAAACTAATCCGGGGGGAGTACCTGAGCGGCGAGCAGTTCTACGACACCCTGCGCGCCCAGACGCTCGCGACCTGGTGGCTGCTGGTCGAGCGGCACATCCGGCACACGGGCGGCGGCCTGCCCCTGGAGCAGACGCTGGCCAAGTTCGCGTCCTGGATCAGCTCCTACCTCGACAACAACGACGCCACACCGGATGTCGCCCTGTCTGTGGGCGTCCTCGGGCCGGAGGTCGAGCACGAGTTCGCCCTCATTCATCTCAACCGGGCCTGGGACCTGATCCGGCGAGACGCGGCCCGGACCTTCATCGCTCAAGCCGAGGCACTCGCGCCGGCCTCCGCGGAGCCCGAGCAGGCTCCCTCCAACTCGGCCGGTGACGAGGGGATGGCATGAGCGGCCACACCGCCAGCGGTGAGCCTGCCACCGCCGCCTCGCACCAGCCGCTCACGAGGACCTCTGCATCTGGGCGGGCCGACCGCTCTCGGGTGGAGTTCTTCCAGATGATGGCCTGGCGATGGGACATCACCAAAGCCAAGAAGCTCACCCAGGGCCGCGCGCCGAAGGGCCGGATCGAACCCCGCGAATGGGCAGGCATGCTCCAACTGGTATCCATCAACCACGAGCACGCCACCCAGACGGATCTGTCCGAGCCGCTGATCGTGGCCACCGTGCCGAACGGCGGCATGCTCATCATCGACGGCTGGCACCGCCTCTACAAGGCACTGACCACCGGAGTAACCGAGCTGTCGGCCATCGTGCTGACGGCTGAGGAAGAACTCGCCTGCCGGATGCACGGAGGCGACATGGGCCAGGGCTACCTGAAGTAGCGCCTGAGCCGGTGACATAGGGGGCATGCCCCGCCCAGCACATCCGAATTGTGCTGGCCGGGGCATACCTCCTGCACCACCGGCTCACACCGGCCCGATCGAGCCCTGTCTCCGAACTCGAGCTTTCCATCTCGCGTCGAGTTGCGCGATCCTCTCCAGGACTGCCTCGATGGTGGGGTTCTGCAGGAGATACGGATTGGGGCAGACCTGCACCCCGAATGCGTTCACGTAAGGCCTGGACTGCTGCACGGCCGCCGGCGCGGGCGCCACCTGCCTCGCGGGAAGAGCTTCGGACCGTTGCGGCTGGAGAGGGTGGCCGATGAGGTGGAGCGTGGACTCGATGGGGATCATGTAGTCGCGCAGGCTGGCCTCGTCCTCGATGGACAAGGTGGCGTCTTGGGGCCAGTTGCGGTTGTGCAGGTCGACGTTTTCGGCGCTGTCGAGGCAGTAGTAGATCTCGCCTTCGAGCCAGCCAGCCTCGGCGCTGTTCAGCTTCTCGTCGTCGTTGGACTCATAGCGGATGACCAGCACCCGATACCAGTGGTCACGTACTTTGAGCTGCTGCAGGACGCGGTTACGGAGGCCGGGGTTGGTGGCTTTGCCCACGTAGGCTCCCCATCGGCCCTCGGCGTCGGGGCGGTCGAGCAGGATGTAGGCGCCGGGCACGTTCCAGCTTGGGTCGAGGCTCTTGACCTGGTGGCGGTCGAGCAGGAGCATGCCGGCGACCTTGTGCTTGGCCCGGATCTTGATCGGCTCGTCGGGGTACTCGGAGAGGGTGACAACGAGCGGGAACGCGGCAAGCCGTACAGCGGACACGGGGGGCTCCTTCATCTAGAACTGCTGGAGATGTCCCGGCCAGTATCGGTCACATCGCTCTGCGTGACCACAAGTTTCCGAAGGTGACAAGGCGCTGACCTGCGGACTTTTTGACCTAGCACCCCTGATCTGCGGCGAAGAACCTGCGGATCTCAGAACCGATGAAATGCCGGACCCCGTGGCGTCACCTGACGCCGTCACAGCGTCGGGCGGGTAGGCATCACGGTCCGGGCGACTGTGGGCCCGGTACGGCCCTATAGCGGCCGGTACGGCGTTCCGCGCCCCACCCCGACCCCGGATTGCCGCCCGCCGGGCCCGTGGGCGTTCGATGGCCGCCGGTCAGGCATTCAGAGGTCCTGGCCGGGATCGTTCAGCTGGCCGGGGATGGCGGGCTGGCTGGTGCGGCGCATGCGGGCTTCGTTCTGGGCGCCAGCGAGGGGGCGGCGGTGGCCTCGGCCGTACGGCGGGCGGCTAGCATCTGGATCTCTGAGGGGCGTCGCGCTCGTCCATCACCGGCAGTGTCCCGTCCTCGCTGACGTGGATGCGCACCTTCCAGCCGAGCTGGCGACCGGCGCCACGGGCGGCTTTGCGGACCTCTACCGCCCCACCCAGCCCCGCGACCGCCTCACGGTTGAGCAGGAGCTGGCCGTAGAAGCCGCCGTACTGCGGCTTCAGGTTGGCGGCCATCATCGTCTTCAGTCCCTCCACGAGATGGGCGAAGCGGCGTCCGGCCAGCTCATCCTTGCGGTTCGGCATCCTGTCCACCTCCCGTGGCGTCACGCAGTGCAGGGGCTTGATCTCGGCGTATGCCGCCCCCGTCAGGGGTTGCCCGGAACTTGTACGAAAACGCTGTGACCTGCGAAAACAGTGCCAGTTGTGGGGTGGGTGCTGACGGCTGGGCCGCGATGGAGCGAGGCGCTGGCCCGGCGCGGGAGACGACCGGGCCAGGACGCCCCCGAACGGGCCTAGGTGAGGCGCGAGAGCGCGCCCCGACCGGACGCCGGGAGGGCCTCGATGATCGGGCAAGCGGCACCGCTGCCACAGACCGTCCACAGCCTGCGAACAACCGAGAAGGAGGCCCCTCGACGAACGGGTACGGACCGGCATGACGCGATCTTTGCTTGACGGCCCGTCCCAAGTCGGCCCTCGCCGCAGGTATTTAGATAAGTGACAGGGATCAGTGTCCCGATGCTCGGGCCACACCCACATGACCAAGCCCATCAACCACCGCATCACCCTCGACCACGACGTCCACAACGACTACGGCGCATCTGCCGTAGTGCCCGCTGATCCTCGCGGCGAACTCGTCGTCAACCGCCCACCGTTCCTGGCCCGGATACAGGCCGCGAACAGGGGTTCGAGCCCTGACCTGCGGACTTTGCTTGACACGGGCCATGGAGGTGGGCGTCGATACCGCCGCCACCAACCCCGACCCGCACCGAACCCCGGTATTCCGGGGCTGTGACCGGCCCGTCGCCAACGGGTCGGCCGCACCCCGGCCCCGTGTGCCGGGGGCGGGCGGGTTGGCGGCGTAGCGCCCACCACAGCCCGCCCGGCCGCACGGGTCGCGCATCCCACGCGCCCCGGACCGGCCCCTATCCATCAACGCGCATGGAGGTGATGCATGACCAGCACGACCCCGGACCAGCCCCTCGACGCCGAGACGGCCGGGCGGCCGGAGGTGGTGAGCCTGCTGGCGGCCGGGCGGCTGCTCGGCATGGGCCGCACCAAGGCCTACCGGCTCGCCCAGGCGGGTGCGTTCCCGTGCCGGTGCGCGGGTTGCGGGCGCTCCTCGACCAGCCAGAAGGACAAGGCGGCGATGACCGCCTCATGCGAGAGAGGGGATGACCACGATGGCCAACAACCCGAGCACGACGAAGGCGACAGGTAAAGAGCCGACCGTCGCCAAGGGCACCACGCACAAGATCTGCGCTTGCATCGATTCCGACACTGGCAAGAACATCGGCAAGACATGTCCGAAGCTGCGCACCACCCATGCTGACGGCGGGAAACGGTGGAGCTCGACGCACGGCACCTGGGCCTACCAGCTGGAACTGCCCGCGCACGCTGACGGCAAGCGCCGCAACCCGCTGCGGCGGCGCGGCTTCCTCACCTTGGAGGATGCGGAGGCGGAGCTGGATCACGCCCGCGGCTTGCTCGCCCTGGACCCCGATCCGGCCGTCCGGCGGACGATCACCGCGCTGATGCTGTCGGTGCTCAAGGCCACCATGCAGCTTCCCGACACCGAAGAAGTACGGCGCAAGGTCCGCACCCATCAAGATCTGAACCGGCATATCACCGTCGGCGAGTGGCTGGAGGAGTTCCTGGGGCGTAAGCGGGCCATCGAGCCCACCACCCGGCGCTCGTACGAGTCGCACATCCGGCTCTACCTGATCCCGTACCTGGGGGACATCCGGCTGGACCGGCTCCGCGTCTCCGACGTCGCGGGCATGTTCGACGCGATCGAGGAGTTCAACGACATCATCGCCACCGAACGCACCAGCAGCGACCCGGCCCGTGTGCGGGCGGTGCGGTATCGGCGGCCGGTCGGCCCGACCACGATGCACCGCATCCGCGCCACCTTGCGGCATGCGTTGAACCTCGCGATCAAGCAGGACAGGTTGCTGGACTTCAACCCCGCTGCCGTCGTCGAACTCGCTGCCGCCTCCCGGCCCAAGGCGCTGGTGTGGACCGAGGAGCGGGTCGCCCGGTGGCGCCTCGATCACGCCGCCCACCTGGACCTGCTCAGGCGGGCTCGTGAGGCCAAGGGAGGCAAGGAGGGTAAGCGGGTTGATCCGGTGGTCGCCTACATCGGTGCGCCGCGTCCCTCGCCGGTGATGGTGTGGACCCCGCAGCAGACCCAGCAGTTCCTCACCTACGCCCGCAGGGATCGCCTGTTCGCCCTCTACCGGCTGTATGCGATCAACGGCCTGCGCCGGGGGGAGGGCGTCGGTATCCGCAAACCGGATGTGAACTACCAGGCGGGCCGGATCGGGATTCACTGGCAGATCACCCAGCTCGGCTGGGACCCCATCCAAGGCACCCCGAAAACCGATGCCAGCGACCGCGAGATCGCCGTCGACGCCGAGTCGATGACCTGGCTGAAGGAGCATGAACGGCGGCAGGCGCGGGAGCGGCTGGCAGCGGGGCCGGACTGGGTGGAGTCCGGGTTCGTCTTCACCGACGAGATCGGCCGCCCTCTGCATCCGCAGTATGTGACGGATCGCTTCTACGCGATCTGCTACCAGGCTGGGCTGCCACCGATCCGCCTCCATGACCTACGGCACCTGGCGGCCACAGCGATGCTCGCGGCCGGGGCAGATGCCGTCCTGGTGCAAAAGGCGCTCGGGCACCGCACGGCGTCCTTCACCCGCGACACCTACATCAGCGTCTACCCCGAAGCCGCCGCTGCTGCGGCTGAGGCGACCGCCGCGTTCCTGACCGGGGCACCCGCACCCACGCCCCGGCCACTACCGCCCACTCGGCGCACCACCCGCTCTGGACGGAGTGCACAGGACGGGGCGGTCGGAGGAGAGGGCACGGGTGGGACGGTGATCCACCTGCCCACCAACTAGGTAACCGCGATCAGGTGGCAGAAGGGGGAGGTAGGTCAGCCGCACGCTGACCTACCTCCCCTTTCCCGTTCTCTCCTTTCCCCCGCAGCGGGAACGGAGAGGGCTTCGGGACGGGATGAGCGGCCATAGGGGGAGGATGGCTCCCCGCCTTGCGCTACGTCCCGAAGGCCCCCAAGGGTCCGGCAGCAGGGCGCGAGGGAGGTAGCGCCACCGCTGCCGGACGTTCAAGGGTTTGAGGGGGTGGCGGCTCCAGTGCCGTGTCGTGGACCCCGGATGCCACGCACGTGTGACGCTGCTGGAGCCGCCCGCGATGGTCTGGTGAGTCAGCGGCTGCACCAGACCCTCAGCGTTGGCCGACCGGGCTTCCAGGACGATCAGCCAGGTGACTGCACTCCACCGGGCCAAAGCCCAAGCAGCCACCTCCCCTCCCCCGGCAGCACGGGTGCCTGCGCGCAACCGCCCGCCAAGAGGCCGGGGTCCGGTAGCGGCACCCGCGATGACTGGGAGCGTGCCACTACCGGACGTTCATGAAGTTCTCAAAGGGTGGGCGGCCCGCCTCGCGGCCTGTGCAGCCGCGCTCCGCACCAGCGCAAATGGGAGGGCCGCCCACCGGTTGACCGGGCGGAAGGGGAACCGCCCGGTCGTTCCCGGAGGGTGACTGACCGGACCTCCTCGGCTATCCGATCAGCCACCCCAGGGTGACCACGCCCGCGGTTGCCTGAGGCGCTCGCGGTCACCCACCCTCGGGAGTGCGGCCGGGCGGACCTGCGCGCCCGCCCGGCCGCATCACTCCCGAGAAGCCTTCACATCTGGCTCGTCCCCTTGTGGAGAAGGGGGGCGGTCCCTCCCATCGCGGAGTCAACGTGCGCGATGGTTCCCTCCCAGGTGAGGGACCGCCCCAGGCGGCGATCGACGCGAGCGGGGGACCCACGCGAAACGCCACCCAGGCGGTGACCTGACCGGCAAGGACATCCGGCCAGCCACCACCGGTGACCACGCGCTGCACACCGCGCGGTCACCCCGGACTCGAACAGGACACCGGCCACGGTCGCCCACCACCCGGTATCCCATCCGAGAAGCCACTACGAGTTGCCCTCACCCGCCCCGCCCCCGGCCGGGATGCCACCGCCAGACACCCCAAATCGGAGGGAGCGCGGGTGAGGGCGCTGCCACCCACGGCCCCGCCCCACACGGACGGGTCACCGTAGTGACAGGGCTTACGGCCGCCATTCCCCGGCCGCTGACGGCCACGACAGGGCCGCGACACGGGCCACGAACGGGTGGACAGCATCCGCCCCCCGGTCAGCGTGATCCCGTGCCGGTCAGGCGGGGTCCGGGGCCGCGACCGCCAGCACCCGGCCCACACATTCGGCCGCCCGGTCCGGGTGGGTGACCTCCACAATTGGCGCTGCCCAGGACCACCAGAACAACCACTCACCCTCCCGCGGCGAAGCCGACACGACCTCGACCAGGGAGGTGGCCTCCGGGTTGATCACCCGCAGACGCGGCAGCCGCCCCGCATCGGTCAGCACCCGCGCGAGTAAGCCCCGCGCCTGCAGCACCCGCTGAAGGTCGGTCAGATAGACGGCGGCCTGCTCGGCTATCACCGAAGGAACGGTATCGGACATGATCGACTCCGAGAACGGTCAGGAGAGGGAGAAGCGACGGGGCAGGCAGCGCGTACGGCGGACGTAGCGGGCGCGGGGATGACGGCTTCAGGCGGACGGTTGGCTCTGCTTGCGACGCCGCCACACCACGTAACCAGCCCACACCACCACCCCGACCACCCAGGCCACGATCAGGCCAAGCACCACCAGCGCCACCGGCCGGACCACCCCGGCCGGAGCCACCACAGAGAAGACCGTGAAAGCGGCGGTGAACGCCACCAGCAGCCCGTTGATCAGATGACGACGGAACACGACGAACTCCAGTTCACGAACGAAAGAGGGGAAGGCGCGGAACAGGAAGGGGACTGGTGCTGTGTCAGGGGCCCAACAGCGAACGGCCGTTGAGCGCCTTACGCCGCAGCCGCCACCGGCGCCCGAGCACGACCCCTGCGAACAGGCCCGGCCCGCCTACGAGCACCGCCACCGTCACCGGCATCGGACGCTGCCGGGCGCGGCGGTGATCCAGCCGACGAACGCGGCCATGACCAGCACCGGGACAAACATGAACAGGTGATGACGGCGCACGACGGTTCTCCGCCCTTTCCCGATCGGCCAGCACGAGTCTGAAGGTGATGAGATACGAGGCCCGGCCGGCTACACCGGGGCGAGAAACAACTCCTCGATCTGGGCCGGGGTCGGGTTGAGGTCGAGGTGGCACCACACCACGCGCCCACCGGTGACCGGCAGCCGGAAGCTGCCCCACCGGTTACGCGACAGCGCCTGTACAATCGCCAACCCCCGACCGCGCTCGGCGTTCAGGCTCGGCGCCTGCAGCGGGACCGCGGACGGCTTCGAGCAGGACGAGCCGGGATCGGTGACGCCCAGCCGCAGGCAGTCCGGGCTCTGGCACAGCTTGAACAAGACGTCGTTGTCCTGATCATCAGAGCTGTTTGTCTCCAGGGCGCAGGTGGCGGGGTCGTTGAGGGTGGTGGCGGCGGGATTGTCGGCGTACGTGACGGCGTTGGTCACCAGCTCTGAGGCCGCCAGTTGGGCGATCTCCAAGGCCGGATGGCCGCCGCCGAGCCAGGCGTCTACCGCCTGCCGTGCCAGAGACGGCGCCCGCGCGCTACGCGCGAGCTGAATCGTGCCGAGATTGTGAAGCCCGGAGGATGGGTCGTAGAAGATCACCGCATTCGCCTCCCTGATCGTCGATCACCGGCCAAGGTCGCCGCGTGTAAAAACAAAGATGATCGTGTGGATAGACGCTCTCACCCAAATGTGCGGCTGACCGCGAACGTCAATCCGATCTGAAGTGACAATCTCAGATAACCCCTGCTTGCGGGGCCTCATGCAAAGCACTTCCCAGGTACGAACCAGGTGTGCTAATACACATGCCCGTGCATTTCTCGTGCGTCATCGAGACGGAGGCGTTTGGCCATGCAAAACCCCGAGCAGGAGCCCGCCCTAAAAGCACCTAGAGCGGAATTCGGCGTTCATCTCCGCGAATACCGCAAAATGGCAGGCATGCGGCAAAAAGCACTCGCCGCCATGCTCGGCTGGTCGGTGTCGAAGATCAGCATGGTCGAACGCGGAGAACGTCCGGCCGACGAGGACTTCGCCCGCGCCGCCGACACCGCGCTCGGAGCCAGGGGAGGTCTGCTGGATTGGTGGCGCCAGACCGTAGAACACGCTGCGCGCTGGCCGGTCTGGCTCGCCCAGTTGGCCGAGGTCGAACAGCAGGCCGACACCCTGCGGCTCTGGCAGCCGCTGATCGTCCCTGGAATGCTGCAGACTCCGGAATACGCCCGAGCCATCTTCCGCGGCAAGCCCGCCACCACGCCTGAGCACGTCGAGCAGAATCTACAAGCGCGACTGGAACGTCAGCGTAACCTTCAGGGCGACGACGGGCCTACGATATGGGCGATACTGGACGAAGTGGTCCTTATCAGACCCGTCGGCAGTGAGGCGGTGATGGCAGAGCAAATGGCGCACCTGGCCACCATGGATGAACATCCTCACATCCACGTCCGCGTACTCCCGCGCACCTCCTGGCTGACCACTGGCCTGCAAGGAGCTTTCGTGCTGGCCAGCGGACCAGGAATGCCGGACACGGCCTACATCGAATCGATCACACTGAGCCAGATCACTGCCGACAGCGAGCGCGTCCGTGAAACCAGATCACGCTACGAAATGTTGCACAACGAGGCTCTGCCCCGGCGGGCCTCGCTCCAGTTGATAAGGGAGATGGCAGAGCAATGGACGAGGCAACCGCCAACCTGCTGAAGATCGCCGAATGGCGCAAGGCAACCCGCTCCGGCGAGGCCGGCGACTGCATCGAGGTAGCCCCTTTGGCTGACGGCAGAGTCGGACTACGCGACTCAGAACACCCTGAGCAGCCCGCGTACGTGGTCTCAGCCTCGGTCTGGGCTGCGTTCGTAGATGGTGCGAAGAAGGGCGAGTTCGACTTCTGATGCCACAACGGTGAACCGTGGTGGTGCCTGACCACACCCAGGAGTCCACCACGCACCCACTCACCCACCGCCGAGCGGTCACCATCACTGCCTCGGTCGCCGCCGAGGACCCATCGAGGGCTACGAACGTGTGATCCAGACGGAGTTCTCACACTGCCGGAACCCGTTGCGCGTCACGCACATCTTGAACACATCGATGCGCGAGATGAACGTGCGGTCGCTCCCGCACCCGGACCGATGCTGGTTGGAGTCGGCCACGGTGTAGATGCCGAGCATCGAGGTGGCGTACTCGGCCTCGACCTTGTGGCCGTCGTCCTGCAGATCACACACGGTGATGTGCTTGCGATCAGCCGAAACGCGGACGCTCCCCTCGCTGGTCCGGCTACTCCAGCCCGAGCTGGGGGCAGCAGCCGCTGCCGGAGCGGTGACCAGGGCCAAGACGGTACATCCCACAAGAGTAAAGCGAACGATCATGCGCAGATCCCGTTCCGCAGAGGAGGTCAGAACGGCAGCCACTGTGAACGCACATCACTTTGGCCGAAAGCGGGATTGCCAGTGCTTGGACGGGCTTTGCGCCTTCCGTTAGTTGCATCCGCCGAGGTTGTTGCTTGCGAGGGCTTCGCTTGACGTTGCGGGTTCCGTCCGCCTACGAGACTCCACCAGGTGCGGCTTGATGATCGGTCGTGCAGCTTCGCGTGGCCTGCCTCACCCTTACACTCGCTTTCACCACGTTGCGGTTGCTGATCCGACGGCCCGCTCGGGCGTTCTTTACCTCGGAGTTCCGGCAGGCGCAATCCCCGCGTCGGGGAGGTGTTCCTGATGGGTGCGCTGGTTTTGGTTAGCCTCACCCGGTATGTGATGCAAATCACATTGCCGCTCCGGGGGCCTCTCGCAACGACGGTAAATCGTTGAT
The DNA here is from genome assembly GCF_042740555.1 of Nonomuraea sp. NPDC059007. Taxonomy (NCBI): domain Bacteria; kingdom Bacillati; phylum Actinomycetota; class Actinomycetes; order Streptosporangiales; family Streptosporangiaceae; genus Nonomuraea; species Nonomuraea sp. NPDC059007. The sequence continues at coordinate 17,157 of NZ_JBHYJD010000087.1, forward strand.
TGACCAGCGATCATGAGAATTGTCATCTCCTGACATTTGACTCTGTGTATGGGGAAAGCCGCGTTCTCGGTCGTTGACCGATTCCTGATCATGACGGACATTCCGATTGATCGTTCTTATGTCAGCTTTATGACGCGCGGCCCTATTGCTGTGGGGGTTTGCGTCAGCGTGCCTTGGCGGAGGTTCGGATGCGGGTTCGGCATGCCCAGATGTGGCTCGCGCTACTGATCGTCGGTCTGGTCGGGATGCTGGTGGTCTCGGGCATCGGTGTGCCTGAGGTGCTGGTTCAGCGGGCTGCGGCGGCGGGGTTGGATCCGGAGAAGTCGGTGGCTGCGCGGGCGGTGCCGGTGAAGCAGGCGGTCAAGGGGGCTGAGGGTTCGGCGCGGTGGGTGAAGCCGAAGGAGCCGGTGTGGCCGAAGCCGGGACGCGCGCAGGTGGGCCTGCCGGCGGTGGGGAAACTGGCCGCGGTCGATGGGTTGCCGGTCCGGGTGGGGCCGGTCGGGCGTGGCGGGCCGGACAAGGTCACGGTGGAGACGCTGAGCGCGGAGTTGGTGCGGGCGTTGGGCGGGGTGGGGGTCGCGGCGTCGGTGGTGCGGGCTGATGGCGGGTCGGTGCCGGGCAAGGTGCGGGCTGAGTTCTCCTATGCGGGGTTCCGGGACGCTTATGGCGGGAACTTCGCCGGCCGTCTGCAGGTGGTGAGGCTGCCGGCGTGTGCGGTGCAGGTTCCCCGTCCGCGCTCGTGTGTGATGCGGCCGGCGGTGGTGGCCTCGGTCAACGATGTCGAGGCGGGGACGTTGGTGGCGGAGGTGGAGGCTGCGCCGCGTGGTGCGGCTGCGGCGGTGGTCAAGCCGAGGGTGGGCGGTGGTAAGGACAAGGTCAGCGCGGGGCGGAGCGCGGATGCGGTGCTGGCGGCGCAGTTGGCGGCGGGGTCGGTGTACGTGCTCGTGCCGGGGATGACCGGGCCGGACGGGACGTGGGGTGCGACCGATCTGAAGCCGTCCGGGACGTGGCAGGCGGGCACCTCGGGGGGCGGGTTCGATTATGACGTGCCGTTGCCGGAGCCGCCGTCGGTGGCCGGGGACGGGCCGGATCTGTCGTTGCAGTATGACGCCTCGTCGGTGGATGGGCAGGGCAGGTGGACCAACAACCAGTCCGGCGTGGTGGGGGTGGGCTGGGATCTGAGCGCGGGGTTCATCGAGCGGCGCTACCGGCGCTGCATCGTGGACAACTTCTATGACCCGAACACCGCGGCGCTGATCTGGACCGCCGAGGAGCGGGGTATCGGCGGGAAGGCGTTGTGCTGGGAGTCGCCGGACGAGACCGACAACGAGCCGGGCACCACGGACAGGTCGCAGTCGGAACTGGTGCTGTCGGCTGGGGGCCGGTCGGCTCAGATCGTCAAGGACCGCACCTCGGGGGCGTGGCGGACGGTGCCGGACCTGGGCTGGCGGATCGAGCAGGTGGCCGGGGGTGCGGACGGCCAGCCGTACTGGAAGATCACCACGCAGGACGGGCAGGTGTGGCGGTTCGGCTCCACCCGCGACGCGCAGTGGCAGGTGCCGTATGTGGGCAACGAGTCTGGCGAGCCGTGTTACGACCGCTATCTGAACGACATGATCCCGCCGACGTGCATGGGGGTGTGGCGGTGGAACCTGGATCAGGAGGTCGATCGCAACGAGAACGTGATCGACTACTCCTATCTGCGGGAGACGAACTATTTCTGTCTGCCGTCGTGTACGCATGAGACGTACAAGGTGCTGCCGTATGACCGCGGCGGGTTCCTGGACACGGTGGCGTGGGGGCACAACACGCAGGTCGCGGGCAGTACGCCGACGGCCCGCACGAGTTTGGTCACCGCGGCGCGCGGTGGGGATGACGTGCCCACGGATCTGCTGTGCGCGCAGGCGGTCGGCTGTACGAACGGCGCGCTCGCGTTCTACTCCACCCGCAAGCTGACCTCGGTGCTCACCGAATCCGTCAACCCGGCCTCCGGGGTGTGGGATCCGGTGGATCGGCTGGATCTCACCCACACGTGGATGTATCAGCGCACCGATTCGGGGCCTGCTTATGACTCGGTGATGTGGCTGGACACCGTGCAGCAGACCGGGCTGGCAGCCGACCCGCAGGTGACGTTGCCGCCGCTGGACTTCGACGCGGTGATGCTGGCCGGGAAGATGGATTACGTCTCCAACTCCGACTGGCCCAGTCAGGTGTCGTGGCGGATGGTGCCACGCATCGCCGCCATCGCCAACGGGATGGGCGGCCGGGTCGAGGTCACCTACGCGCAAAACGACCCGTGTGGCGGCGGCAAGGGCCGCGACGGCTCCAGCTACCTGACCGACAAGATCGGTGATTGCTACCAGGTGGACATGGGCAGCGATCCCGGCTCCGGCTATGAGGCGTGGACCCGCTTCTACAAGCAGCTCGCCACCAAGGTCGTCGAGCGGGACATGGTCGGCGGCTCACCGGACGTGGTCAACGCCTACGAGTTCGTGGGCAGCCCGAACTGGACCGACCCGGTACAGTTCGCGCAGCCCGACCAGGCGCCGCCCGCGACGGATTGGCGCGGCTACGGCCAGGTCCGCACCCTGCAAGGGGCCGGGGACGACCCGTCCGGCTACACCGTCACCTCGCGCACGTTCTTACGCGGCACCGGCGGCCAGGTCACCACGTTCGACGGCGCCACGATCACCGACGCGCCGCTGCTGCAGGGCGAGGTGCTGCAGGAACAGTCGTGGACGATGACCGCGCTCAACCCGCGCGCGTATGCCGAAGTCGACGCGACCCGGTACGAGTACGCCTTCCAGAACGCCGGCAACGGGCCCGGCACCAAGGATCCCGCCCAGGTGTTACGCACCCGTGAACGCTCCCGCGACAAGATCTCCACCGGCGCCTGGCGCTACAGCGACCTGCGCACCGCCTTCAACGCCGACGGCCAGCCGGTCAAGGTCAACGACTACGGCCAAGACGGCCTCACCACCGACAACACGTGCACCACCACCAGCTACGCCCGCAACACCGACCCCGGCCAGTACCTGGTCAGCCTTCCGTCCGTCGTCGAGGAACGCGCGGGCGACGACTGCACGGCGGGCGCCCTGTTCGGCAAACAGATCACCCTGTACGACGCGGGCAGCGACCCGGCCACGAACAAGCCCAGTGACGGCAACCCCACCGAGGTCCGCACCCACTCCAGCGCGTCTGCGCTCTCGACGGTCAAGGCCACCTTCGATGAGTACGGCCGGCCGCTGACCTCGACCGACGCCCTGAACAAGACCACGACCACCGCCTACACCCCGGCGGTGGGCTGGCCCAAGGACGGCATCACCACCACCGACCCGCTCGGCTACCAGAGCACCGCCAAGCTATCGCACCGGCTGGGCGAGCCGGTCTCGGTCACCGACCCCAACGGCAAGATCACCGAGGTCGGGTACGACGCGCTGGGCCGTACCACCGCCTTGTGGAAACCAGGACAGCCCAGCACCGGCCCCGCCAGCGCCACCGCCGCCTACGACATCCCCTGGAACGGGTTCGGCCAGCCCACCGGCCCGGCCAAGACCACCACCCGGCAGTTGCTGACTGGCAGCACCTACACCTCGAGTTTCAGCTACGAGGACGGCTTCGGCCGCACGCGCGAAGCACAGACGGCCTCTCCTCAGGGCGGCCGGATCGTGATTGCCTCCGTCTACGACGCGCGGGGGCTGGAAGCCGCGGTCTCCGAGCCCGCCCACAACCCGGGCGCGCCCGGCAGTGGCCTGGTCAACCCGGCGCTCACCACGCTGCCGCAGTGGACCAAAACCGTCTATGACGACCAGGAACGCGAAGTCGCCTCGATCGCCTACAACCTGGCCACCGAACTGCGCCGCACCACCACCAGCTACCCCGGCGCCGAGCGCACCGAGGTCACCCCGCCCTTCGGCGGCAAAACCGCCACCGTCACCGACATCGACGGCCAGCCCGTCACCGTCGAAGAGTGGGCCGACACGACGACCCACCACGACACCAGCTACGGCTACGACCTGGCCGGCAACCTGACCAAGATGACGGACGCCAAGGGCAACGTCCGCACCTTCACCTTCGACTGGCAGGACCGGCGCACCGCCGCCACCGACCCCGACGCCGGCACCTCCAGCTACAGCTACGACCCGGCCGGGCAGATGCTTTCGAGCATCAACGGCAAGGGCCAGAAGATCTCCTACACCTACGACGACCTGAGCCGCCGCCGTACCCAATGGTCAGGCGAACCTGTCACGGGCACCAAGCTCGCCGAATGGACCTACGACAGCGTCGCCAAGGGCCTACCCGCCACCTCCACCCGCATCACCGGCGGCCAGCCCTACACCCAGGCCATCACCGCCTACGACCACGACTACCGGCCCACCGGCTCCAAGGTCACCATCCCCGCCGCCGAAGGCAACCTGGGCCGCGACTACACCGTCACCTCGCTCTTCGACGCGGCCGGGAACCTGCGTGAGCAGACCCTGCCCGCCGCCGGCGGCCTGCCGGAAGAGAAGCTGACCTACGGCTACACCGACCTCGGCTTCGCCAAAGACCTCACCTCACCCGCCGGAACCTACGTCCACGCCACCGCCTTCACCCTCACCGGCAAACTCGCCTCACGCGGCCACGGCACCGGCGGCAAACTCAAGCGCACCCTGGAACGCGACCCCGGCACCGACTGGCTCTCCCGCGTCCACACCCAGACCAAAGCCGACACCACCAGCCCCGACACCATCCAGGACGACCGCTACGCCTACAACGTCGCCGGCAACATCACCCGCATCCTGGACTCCGCCACCAACCCCACGACCCCGCAGGCCGAGTGCTTCACCTACGACGGCCTGCGCCGCCTGAAGACCGCCTACACCACCACCGCCGCCACCTGCACCGGCACCGGCGACGCCCTCGGCCCCGACCCCTACAGCCAGGCCTACACCTACGACCCGATCGGCAACATCACCACCCTGACCGACGCCGGACAGAGCGCCACCTACACCTACCCCGCCTCCGGACCCACCGCCGTCCGCCCCAACGCGGTCACCTCCATCACCCGGCCCGGCGGCACCGACACCTACGCCTACGACAACGCCGGCCAACTCGCCGCCCGCACCGTCGCCAACAAGCAGGCCACCTTCGACTGGAACGAACTCGGCCAACTCGCCCAGGCCACCGTCGACGGCCAAACCACCGGCATGATCTACGACGCCGCCGGCGAACGGCTCCTACGCCGCGACCCCGACGGCAGCACCACCCTCTACCTCGGCTCCATGGAACTACGCCTGGCCAGCGGCGCCGTCGAAGGCAAGCGCTACTACACCACCTCCGACGGCTCCAAGATCGCCATGCGCCAGCCCAGCGGCCTGACCTGGCTGCTGACCGGCCAGCACGGCAGCACCCAACTTGCCGTCAACGACACCACCGGCAACGTCAGCCGCGAACGCTACCAACCCTTCGGCAAACGCCGCGGCGCCGACGACCTGCCCTTCACCGACCTCGGCTTCCTCGGCAAAACCGAAGACGCCACCACCGCCCTCGTCTACCTCGGCGCCCGCTACTACGACCCCACCATCGCCAAATTCATCTCCACCGACCCCGAACTCGACCTCCGCACCCCCGAATGGGCCAACCCCTACTCCTACGCCGCCAACAACCCCATCGACCAATCCGACCCCGACGGACGCCGCGTCGACACCGGAACCCGAGAATCCGACAAGACCTTCTCCAAGACCCACAAGCCCAGCGGCCAGAAAAAGAAGAAATATGAAATAGCGCTGGAGAAGAAGCACAAGAAAGCCGTAAAAAAGCAAGACAAGAAGACCAAGAAGGAGCGAGACGCCTGGATCAAGCGCGAGCAAGACCGGTCCAAATACTTCAATCGTGATGCACACATCAGGAAAGAAGACACAGAGGCGTGGCGGCACACGCTCGACACAATCAAAGGCGACGACAGGTTCGGCTCCGTCTCCGTAGGCTACAAATTCGGGAAGATCCGTTTGCGGGGCAAGTCGAAGCCTTGCAGTTTCATCCCAGGCACCCAGGTCCTCATGGCCGACGGCACAGCGAAACCGATCGAGCAAGTGAAGGCGGGCGACAAGGTCCTGGCCACAGACCCGAAAACCGGACAGACCACACCCCGAGCCGTGACGGCGCCACTATCCAGCCAGGGAGCGAAGAACCTCGTCCAGATCATCGTGAATACGGTCGACGAGCATGGGGCCAGCTCCACCGCGATCACGACTACAGAAAACCATCCGTTCTGGATACCGACACTGCGTGAATGGGTGCACGCGGGCGACCTGCAGAGCGGAACATGGCTCCGCACCTCCGCCGGCACTTACGTCCAGGTTCAAGCGATCAAGAAGTGGACGGCCACACAGCGCGTCCACAACCTGACAGTCGCCGGCGTCCATACGTACTATGTACTGGCGGGCGAGACTCCGGTCCTCGTCCACAACGCTGGGCCTGGGCGCGACTGTGGGGATCTCGGCCCAGACTGGAAGCCTGCGGATCCCGATAAGATCTGCGACAGTAGCGGCTGTGAGGATGTCGCCAAGAACATCCAAAGAAAGATCGGCGGGACTAGGCACAGGATTACCGACTCAGATGGAGCACCCTTTCTGGGCAAGTATCGAGGCCGTGACACAGGGTGGGGTCACCATGACGTGGTAGTCAAGAACGGCAGGGTCTATGATGCATGGACCGGCCGTCATGGAGAACCCGTAGACGAATACCGAGGTCGGTGGCAATACGGCGATGTCCTGAAATTCGACCCGCTGGACTAAGCGAGCATGCGTGAATTACAGAGAACTGTTTGTCGATATCCACAAACGCCCAAACAGCTACGGATTGGATGGGTCTTATCAACAAGCCGTAGCCTTCATAAACGGATGCGACGCGGGGAATGAATGGGGCTTGCTGATCGGATTTCCCGAGTGGCTCGCAACAAGACTTGCCTGTGAGGCGGGCCCCGCATGGCCGGTTCTCGTATCAAACGCCGCTCGACTATCATCTACTAACAGTGAGCAACATAGAGAAACCGACGATCCATCCAATTCCCACATGGTATCAACCCTGTTCACGCTACTGGATGAGTTCCTTGCCGCTCGAGGCGGCGGGCGAGGCTCGTCCGTGATCATCGCAAGGTACGTTGACTCGCGGAGCCAGCGGTAAATGGAACTTCATCCTTGAGCCGGCCGGATTCGACCCGCAGCCGGAGACTGCGATCGGTAGCGCCTCGCGAGCTACCCCATGGGTGTGACATGTGTGGTCAACATGAGGTCGTCAGCTCCGTGAGGCTGTAAGCGGAAAGAGGTGCAGGACCTTCTCGCTGGGCTGTCGCCCAGCAAGTCCGGTGGAAAGCCGAACGCATCCTGATCCAACGCCAGACCGCCCTAGCGGGTGAGGTCGTGCATGTCCCGGCGGGCGCGGTGGGGCTGCTCGTGAACGGCCTGGGCGTACTCGACACCGTCGAGGATCACGTTGTCGACCTTGCGACGGGAGGCGGCGTCGATGCCCATACGGGCTATCACACCGCCGGTGATGTGGATGGGCCGGCCTGGGAGGCCCCGGGCGGCGAGCATCAGCCGGACCGATACCTTCCGCAGGCTGGTGAGCCGTGCAGGTGACCGCGTCTCCCCGGTCTCGGGATCGCGTTTTGGGACTGTCGTCTCAACCTCTTTCTCCACTTCGGCGATCAGCCTGCGCATCGCTGTCTCGCAGCCTCGACGCAGTTCCTCATACGCCGCGGCGTCCGGCGCGTCCGCAAGGTAGAAGCTGACGGGCTGCAGCACGGTCGCGGCAGGGCTGGGGCGGCCCTGCCCGGCTTCCTTCTGCGCCGTGGTTGCCTGGTGGTGGTAGCGGACGACGGCGAGCGGCGCTGTCGGCCGGGTTTGGAGGAGGCGGCGAACGGCGGCGGCGACCACGTCCGAGCAGGAGCAGGGTGGGCGGTCGTCGATCCCGAAGAACCGCAGCGCTTCGCCTTACTGCCGGAAGCCTGGCAGGGGCTCGTCGAGTTGGAGGCGTTTGCGCCAGGAGGTGTGGCGTGCGGTCTCAGGAGCTCCTTGACAGTTTTGTTGCATCACATGGACGACAGTCTCAATACATCCTGGACAAGTCTGGCTAGATCTTCGGTTCGTGAATCTTGGGCCGCCAGCGCTTGACGGGGTGCTGGGTCTTGCGTGAGGTTCCCCCGGTTTCCCGGAGTGATTCCTATCTGGTTTGAGTCAGCTCGGTGTGGCCGCTGACGGTGTCGGGTAGCTCGTGTTGCTGGGCGTACCAGGCGGCTTCGAACTCGTCCGGGGAGAGCCCGCCCAGGCCCTTTTGGATGCGGCGGGGTTTGTACCACCCATCGATATAGCGGAACAGGGCTGTGTCGGCTTCCTCGCGGGTGGCCCAGGTGTCGCGGTAGACCAGCTCGACCTTGATCGTGGACCAGAGGTTCTCGGCGAGGGCGTTGTCGAAGCTGTCGCCGACGCTGCCGGTGGAGGGAGCGATGCCGGCGTCGGCCAGGCGCTGGGTGAAGCGAATCGCCGTATATTGACATCCCTTGTCGGAGTGATGGATGAGCTGTCCTGCGCGCACGTCGCGGCTCCACAAGGCGAACTCCAGCGCGCCGAGCACCAGCTCGGTGTCGGCCCGGTCGGAGGTCTTCCAGCCGACGACCCGGTTGGCGAAGGCATCGCGGGCCGAGGCCAGCCACAGCACGCCTTCGCCGGTGAGGATCCTGGTCAGGTCCGCCACCCACAGCCGGTTCGGTGCTGGCGCGGAGAAGTTCCGGCCAACCAGGTCGGGCGCGGCCTGATGGCGTGGATCTTGCCGGGTTGAGCCGGTCTTGAAGCCCTTGCGCATGAATGCGCCCTGCAGCCCGGCCGCTCGCATGAGCCGCTCGACCCGCTCGCATGAGCCGCTCGACCCGCTCGCATGAGCCGCTCGACCCGCTCGCATGAGCCGCTCGACCCGCTCGCATGAGCCGCTCGACCCGCTTGCGTGAGACGCAGATCCCGCGCCGTCGCAACTCCAGATGGACCCTCGGTGAGCCGTAGGTGTCGGCGAACTCGTGATCGGCTCGTATCTTCTTGATCTCTTCCAGTAGCGAGGCGTCGGCTACCGCTCGTGCGCTGGTCGCAGCGGAAAGTGCGGCGAGCCCTGCGAAGCAGAACATCAGCGCACAGGCGGCGACAACCATTCTGGGGGGACCATGGCCGCAACCGTACTATGTCAGGACCATTCGCCGCCGCGCGAACGCAGCAGCACGAGGATCGGTGCAGCTCGCGCGTGCCTCCGGGGACTCGCGGCTGAGCCGCGGGCGAAGCTGTCGCGTCGCGGGCTGCGGTTGGCACTCGAGGCGATCGTGTGTCAGCACCTGACCTTCGCGAGGGTCGCCGAAGGACTCGGGGTCGCGTGGAACACCGCCAACGACGCTGTCCTGGCCGAAGGCAAGCGGGTGCTGATCAACGACGCCACCCGGTTCGACGGCGTGGCCGCGATTGGGGTCGACGAGCACGTGTGGCGCCACACCCGCCGCGGCGACAAGTACGTCACCGTGATCATCGACCTGACCGGCATCCGTGACGGCACCGGACCCGCTCGGCTGCTGGACATGGTCGAGGGCCGCTCAAAGCAGGCGTTCAAGTCCTGGCTCGCTGCTCCAGCCCGAGCCAGGGGCGGCAGCCGCCGCCGGAGTGGCGAGCAGGGCCAAGACGGTACATCCCACAAGAGTAAAGCGAACGATCATGCGCAGATCCGTTCCGCAGAGGAGCTCAGAACGGCAGCCACTATGAAAGCTGCACCACCTCACCCGAAGCAGCTTTGCCGGTGCTTGGACGGGCCTGCGATCAAGCCGTGCACGAGCAGCCCGTTACCTCTTCTGCAATGCCCTTCCCTTGCCCTTCTGTCGGGTCTGGCTTGACCTGCCAAGTTTCGAGGCGGCTCGCAAGGCCTGTCTGCGTGACCGGCGTGCCTCACCTCGTTCTGCGCGCTCGCTGGCGCGCGAGGGAACAGATGGGTGCAGAGCGGGGCAACTGCGACGACGATGCTCCGCCTGGCCGAAAGCGGTTTTACGGGTGCTTGGGCGGGTCTGTGATCAGGTTGGACATGGGTCGCCCCTGACCCCTTCTGTCATGCCCGGCCCTTGCGCTGCTGGCGGGTCTGGCTTGACCTGCGGGGTCCGGGGGCGCGCACACATGCCAACCGTAGGTTCGCCCGCATGCCGGACGCGTGCCTGTCAAGTTCCGGTACCCGCGCGACGGTGGAGTTCCGGTAGCTGTGCGACAGGCAGAGATGAGGAGTGCCAAGACGTTTCCCTGGCTCCCCGCTA
>NZ_JBHYJD010000088.1:0-26768 GCF_042740555.1 Nonomuraea sp. NPDC059007
GACACGTCGTTCTCCCCCCGAAGAAGCGGGCCCCCGCCCGCCGATCAATTACTTTCCAGCAAGATCACTTTCCACACCTGGAGAAATACCCCCGCGGACACCCGCTGAGAGCAGTAAGAACGCCTGAGTGACGCTCTGGCCGGGACTGTACAAAGAACGGCTCTGGCCCACTTTCGGTGGTGACGGAACGTGATAGCTCGTGTCGGTGCATGGCTATCTCGGCGTGCTGTGTCAGCGTGACGCCGGTGTGACGTAAAGGATCTTGCGAGGCTGGTGTTTCCGCAGTTGGCCGACCTGGCCATCGGCAGCGTTCAAGCCGAGGTCGGGACCGCGTCGATCGTGGTGCATGTCGCGTCCCGGGGCGCGCCGGTAGCGTGTCCCGGTTGCGGGGTAGTCGGGCGGGTGCACGGCTATGTGGATCGGCAGCTGGCTGACCTGCCGTTGGGCGGGCAGCGGGTGCTGGTGCGACTACGGTTTCGGAGGTTGAGGTGCGCGACGGTCGGGTGCGAGCGGCAGACATTCCGGGAGCCGCTTCCCGGGTTGGCCGAACCGTATCAGCGCCGCACAATGGTCTTGAGCACGCAGGTGGGCGCGGTGGTGCGCGAGTTGGCCGGGCGAGCGGGATCTCGGCTGCTGGCCGTACTGGGAGTCAGGATGTCGCGGCAGACCGCAGTCCGGTCTCTGCTGTCTCTGCCCCTGCCGGTCCGTCCGACGCCGGAGGTGATCGGGGTAGACGACTTCGCCCTCCGCAAACGGCACCGCTACGCCACGGTGATCATCGACGCGGTGACGCGGGAGCGGATCGATGTGCTCGCCGACCGTCAGGCCGACACGTTGGAGGCGTGGCTGCGAGCCCATCCCGGTGTGCGGGTGGTGTGCCGTGACAGCAGCGGCGCTTACGCCGAGGCGATCCGTCGCGCCCTGCCCGAAGCGGTGCAGGTCGGTGATCGCTGGCATATCTGGCACAACCTGGCCGAAGCCGTGGTGAAGGAAGTCGCCGCGCACTCGCTCTGCTGGGGCAAGACCGGCCCACCGCCAAAAGAAGGGACGCGGGCCACCACCACGCGCGAACGCTGGCAGCAGGTCCATGCCCTACTCGACCAGGGTGTCGGGCTGCTGGAGTGCGCCCGCCGCCTGGGCCTGGCGCTCAACACCGTGAAACGCTATGCCCGGGTCAGCGAACCCGAACGGCTGGTGCGCGTGCCGAAGTACCGGCCCACGCTGGTCGACCCGTTCCGCGACCATCTGCGCCAACGCCGGGCCGAAGATCCCGCCGTCCCGGTCCAGCAACTCCTCGTCGAGATCAAGAAGCTCGGCTATACCGGTAGCCAGAACCTGCTCTACCGCTACATCAACCAAGGCCGGGTCGAATGCGACCGGCCCGCGATCTCGCCCAAGCGCCTGGCCAGTCTCCTCCTCACCGAACCGAGCAAGTTCAAAGAGCATCACGCCGAGCGGCTGGATGCCGCCACCGCCGCCTGCCACGAGATGACCATGCTCGCCGGACTCGTCCGGGACTTCGCCGCCCTCCTCGACCCCAAGCAGGACAACGACCAGCGACTGACCGCCTGGATCGACCAAGCGCGTCAGGTCGACCTACCCCACCTGCACGCCTTCACCCGCGGGCTGGACTACGACCGAGCCGCCATCAACGCCGCCCTCACCCTCCCGTTCCACAACGGCGGTACCGAAGGCGTCAACACTAAAACGAAAATGATCAAGAGGCAGATGTACGGGCGAGCCGGCTTCGCGCTCCTTCGCCACCGCATCCTGCTCGGCTAACCACGATCTGTCACCACCGAAAGCGGGCCAGAGCCGAAAACCGTACAGTCCCGGTTGAGGGTGCAGTCGTGGTCTGATCCCGCCGGTCTCGAGCAGGCTTCTGGCGATGTAGGTCACCTCGGAGACGGCCCGCAGTGTGGCGGTGGTCAGTGGGAGATAGTCGTCCTCGGTGCCGGGGTCGGCAGTTCGGGCGCCTGGGGTGACACGCATGAGCCGGATGCAGCATCGTACTGGGTCGAGTTGCAAGGCATCGAGTGTCCAGATCGGGACGTTGCGTATGGGCAGCCCGGCGCTCCGTATCGCGTCGAACAGCACGATGGGGTTGACGGGTGAAAGGAAGACCACGTCGGCCCAGGAGCACTCGAGCGGCATCACTCGTTCACGGAGAAGGTGCCTTCGGCCGGCGTACTTGGCGATGTGGCGTGTGTGGAGGTCTGGGTAGCGTTCTCGAAGCATTGCCAGCGGTAGCAACTGGTCGCCGCGCGGATCGGTGATCATGGCGTGGAAGAGGGGTCCGCGAGGGCGCTGCGGAGTGGGGTCAGTGGACATAAAAGAAAGCGTCGGACCCGCGAGAAGCGGCCGACGCTTGATCAATTCTATTCGATGCCCGACGATGCCCGCGACGCCGAGGCTGTCTTGAGTCATCCTGCGGCCGGCTCGCCGAGACTCGTGTCGGCGTACAGCTGTGAGTGCTCCATCAGGTACGGGTTTATGTGCACGGGTTCATGAGGTGATCGGCAGGGCCCTGGTGGTCTGAGATGCTGTTTCGGTAGGTCCTTATGGAGCGGGAGGCGTTGGTGGGGACGTGGGGTCCGGGTCCGTTCGACAGTGATTACGCCGCCGATTTCATCGATGAGCTGCATAGGGCTGATCCGGATATTCAGCTTGTGCTCGTCCGTGAGCTTTTGGAGCGGATGGCGGGTAGCAGGGGTCGTTTCGATGAGGGCGCCGAGGCTGTCGCGGCGGCTGCGTTGATCGCGGGCCAGTGTCCTGGGGGCGGGCAGTATGCCTCTGCCGATGGCGCTCTTGAAGGGCCGCTGGTTGAGTTCCCTGATGAGCTGCGGGTCTTGGCCGTCGAGGCGCTTTCCCGTGCGCTTGACGAGGGCTCTGGGATGTCGGCGGGCTGGGTCGACCGGGATGATGCGGCAGCCTGGCGTGCAGAGGTCGAGCAGATCAGAGCTTTGCTGAATCCCGCAGGGTGAAGAGTCCGCGGGTCGTCTCGACCAGGCGGGCTCAGGCGTCTCGTTCGATGTTCTTGAGCCGGTTTTTGAGTCTGTAGCTGGGGCCGTTGATCGAAATGACGTCGCAGTTGTGGAGGAGCCGGTCGAGGATGGCGGTGGCGAGGACTTCGTCGGAGAAGACCTGGCCCCACTCATCTGAAGCTCTTGTTCGAGGTCAGAATGTGGCCACCGGCCACGCCACCTCCGCCTCCGGGCGCGACAGAGGCGCGGACCGCCCGCACGTTGCAGGCGTGGCCGACTCTCCGCCACATCATGGGGCAACAATCCTTGCGAGGAGCGCCATGACGTTCCACGATCGGATCGGCGATGGGCTTCCCGCCACACTTCGGGCCAAGCGGGGGTCTGTGCTCTTGGTGTGCCGACGCTGCGCATCGGCACGCCCCACCTGAACCGGCCATGGGTGTTCGTAACCAGCTTGTACCGGTCCCCTCCTTGTCAAAATAGCCAGAGGTAACAAACAGGCATGAAACTCTGTGCTGAGGGTGGGGAAGGAGATATCCCCTTCGTGGGAGCAAGCAAGCCGGATCCGGAGATCCCCGATCCTCAGGTGCGCGAACGAGCAAGTCCACGCTCTACTCTGCCGCCTATAAGGCGCGGGTCCTGGAGGAGTACGACAGGCTGGATAAGGCCGGCAAGGGCGCGTTGCTGCGCCGGGAGGGGCTGTACTCGTCGCTGATCTTTAGCTGGCGGACGGCTCGGGATCACGGTGTGGAGCAGGCGCTGGCTGGCCGGCCGGCCGGCCGAAGGCGGATCCGCGGGACAAGGAGATCGACGCGCTGCAGGCGGAGGTCGAGCGGCTGCGTGCCGAGCTCGGTAAGACCCGCCAAGTGATCGAGGTGCAGGGAAAGCTCTTCGCGCTGCTGGATCAGCTCGCCACCAGCAGCGAGACGCCGCCGGATCGGGGCGAGCAGTGACCGAGGCCCTCCAGGCCGCGCAGGCCGCGACCACGTCCGCGCGGTGCTGAACGAGCGCTTCGCCGACACCTCGCCGGCCACGGCGTACTTCTCCCTGCTGGATGAGGGCACTTCGCTGGCGTCGGAATCGACGATGTATCGGATCCTGCGCGAGCACGGCGAGGTCGGCCGGGATCGGACCAGCGGGATGCAAGTACCGGAGATCGGAAGCAGGGATTTCAGCTGCACCGGTGCCGCGTCATAAGACATGACGCTTGCGCTGCAGCAACGTGACATCCCGCGAGAAGGAGCTGAGCATTTGACGCAAAGCTGCCAACTCACCACGCCCTGGCCGCCCACACCCTCGAACATCGCACGGCTGTTCAGCAACCGCCCGAGAGCTGGTCGTCGGCGGCTGTGTGGTGTGCCGTGTGGAACATCGCGCGGGTGAACTCGATGAAGGCGCGGGTACGCGCCGTCAAGCGTGCGTTCTGCCGCACACACAGAACGACTTGAAGGGTAGGCAGGTCCTCGCGGAGTTCGCGTACTGTCAGCGGACGTCCCTCGTAGCTGGCTTCGATGGACTGTCGCTGGTGCAGGAGCGTGTAGCCCAGGCCGCGGGCCGCGAAGGAGCGTACGGTCTCGTAGTTGTCGAAGCGGTACCGGACGCGTGGCGCGGCGTTGTGCTCCTTCAAGAGGCCGAGGTAGTAGTCGCCCGGCGGATTGTAAAGGATCATGTCCTCGTGCTGGAGCTGTGCGACGGACAGCGTCTCGTGGGCGGCCAACGGATGGTTGGGTGAGAGCAGGACGTAGGGGCGCACCGTCGTCAGTGGGAACGACGTGACACCGTCGATGACGTCGAGGTCGTAGAGCATCGCCGTCTCCAACTCCCCCGATGTCAATGCCTCGCACAGATCTGCGGCCCCGCCTTCACGCACGTGCAGTTCGACGTCCGGGCGTGCGGCCTCGAACCCCTCGACCACAGGCGGGAGCAGCATGGGGCCTAGGGTCTGGTAGCACCCCACGGTCAATCGGCCGCTCGCCGTTCTGCTCTGCGCGCGGGTCCGGTCGATCATTTCGTTCATGTCCGAGAGCAGTTGCCGCGCTTCGACGAGCAACTCGCGTCCGGCTGGTGTCAGCTGGAGCCGCCGTGCGTGGTTACGCACGAGGAGGTCCACCTCCAGCCGCGCCTCGAGCTGTGCCACTCCCAGAGATATCGCCGACTGGGAGACGTGCAACTCCTGAGCTGCTGCGGACATCGTGCCGAGTTCGGCGCAGACGACGAAGTACTGCAGTTGGCGCATGGTCACGGTCATAAGTTCTTATCATAGCTCTCTGGAGTTTTTCACGCTGGACTCATGCCACGGCATGGTGCACTCTTGCTGAACAACGCATTGCACTCCTGTTGGACACTTATCCGGCACTCAACGGCATATGCGGCACTAGCGCCTTGATTGGGACAATGTGATGAGTAGTACTCCCGGCACGTTTACCGCGAGTCCAAAACCGGTTCAGAAGAAGGTGGTCGCCGCCGCGACGGTGGGCCACGTCCTGGAGTGGTATGACTTCGCCGTCTACGGCTACTTCGCCGCAACCATCGGGGAGAAGTTCTTCAGTTCATCCTCCGAGGCGGTGCAGCTTCTCGCATCCTTCGCCGTGTTCGGTGTCGGCTTCGTGGCCCGCCCGCTCGGGGCCGTCGTCCTGGGACATGTGGGCGACGTGCACGGTCGAAGACGAGCCTTCTCCATCGCGCTGATCCTCATGGGTGCGGCCACCCTCGCCATCGGGCTCCTGCCGACGTATCAGGACATCGGTTTCGGGGCCGCGGTCGCGCTCGTAGCCTGCCGTCTCCTGCAGGGATTCTCGACGGGCGGCGAGATCGGGGGGTCGATCGCCTATCTGACGGAGAACGCGCCGCCTCACAAGCGGGGCTTTGTCGGAAGCTTTCAGCAGGCGAGCCTGGCCCTCGGCATGATGCTCGGGGCGATCGTCAGCGTGGTCCTCTCCGTACTCCTCACCCCGGAAGCCCTGAGCGAGTGGGGGTGGCGAGTCCCGTTCCTGCTCGGAGTGCTCATGGTTGTCCCTGGCTACTTCATCCGCCGGCAACTGGCCGACACGGAGGAGTTCCAGGCCGTCAAGACCAAGGCCGCCACCCCTGGCAAACGGCTGCCCATCGTGACGGCGCTGCGCGAGCATCCGATGGATCTCTTCAGAGCGTTCTGGCTGCCGGCCTCGCCCGCGTATTACGTGCTCCTGTCGTTCTTGCCGACCTTTCTCGCAACCCAACACTTCTTCGGCCAGGCCATGGCGCTGGCGATCACGCTCGCCCTCCAGGCAGTCTTCGTGTTGGCGATGCCGTTCGCGGGTGGCTGGTCTGATCGCGTTGGCCGCAAACCGGTCATGCTGACCGGGTACGCGATGACCGGGCTTCTGGTGTATCCCGTGTTCCTCGCGTTCTCGACGGGTGTACCAGCTCTCGCGTTCCTGGCCATTGTGCCGATGGGCCTGGCTCTTTCGTGCATGTTCGGCCCGCTCGCCGCGCTGCTCACGGAGATCTTTCCGACCGAGATCCGCTACAGCGCCATCTCCCTGCCGTACAACCTCCATTCGGCGATTCTGGGCGGCTTCACACCGTTCGTCGCGACGTTGTTGATCGAGACCACGAATTCACCGATGGCGCCGACCATTCTCGTGATCGGGATAGCGGCGATCTGTTTCGTCGTCGTCCTCAGCGTGTCCACGAACTCCAAGCGAGGCCAAGAATGACCGTCTCCTCCGACGCCGAGCCCCGCACACCGACACGGTTGTTCGACCCCACCGCGATCGGCGGCGTCCACCTGCGCAACCGGCTATACGTACCCGCGCACACCACCAATTTCGCGCTGCACAACCGGCCGAGCGAACGCTACATCGCCTATCTCGCCGAAAAGGCGCGCGGAGGAGCCGGCCTGATCTTCACCGAGGCAGTGCGTGTCCACCCGTCGAGTCTTCGTCGCTTCGGTCTGGGCGGCTACGACAGCGAGAGCGAGTCGTCATTCGCCGACATGGCCAGCACCGTACACGCCGAAGGCGCGCGGCTGTTCGGTCAGGTCATGCACACCGGACGGCACGACGGCAGTGAGTGGACCGGCCTGTGGTCACCCAGTGCCCTCGCCTGGTCACCCGGCCAGGAGACACCGCATGTGCTGAACCAAGCCGAGATTCGCCTGCTCATCGATTCTTTCGCCCGAACCACCGCCCGGCTCCTGCACGCGGGGTTCGACGGTGCTGAAATCCACATCGGCCACGGTCACCTCTTGCAGCAGTTTCTCTCCCCTGCCACCAACTCTCGAAGCGACGCATATGGCGGTACGGCGGCCAATCGACTGCGGATCGTGCGCGAGGTGCTCTCCGCCGTCTTCGCGAACTCATCGGATGCGCCTATCGGCCTGCGGGTCAGTGCCGATGAGATGCTCCCGAACGGCCTCGACATCGACGCCATGATCGATATCTGTGCCGCGCTCATGGACGAGTTCCCCATCGCCTTCCTTCATGTCAGCCACTCGGCGTATGTCGGCGACTACTCGCTTGCCACGCAGATGGCCGACATGTCCTTCGGTTCCGCACCCTTCCGCAACTATCCGCATCGGTTCAAGCTCGCCTTCCCCGCGACTCCGGTGCTCGCGGTATGCCGGATGGACGATGTCGCGATGGCGGACAGCCTGCTGCGCTCGGGCGCTGCGGACCTGGTGGGCATGGCCCGCGCCCACATCGCAGACCCGGCAATCGCCAGGAAACACCAGGAGGGCCGGGCCTCGGAGGTCCGCTCGTGCATCGCCTGCAACCAGGCGTGCGTGGGACGGCTGGAGAAGACGCTCCCCATTCGGTGCGTCGTGAACCCGGAAGCCGGGTTCGAACGAGAGTGGAAGGCGATCCCGGTCCCACGGCTCACTCGCCGCATCCTGGTTGTGGGAGGCGGACCCGCCGGCCTCGAAGCCGCGTCGGCAGCGGCATCGCGCGGTCACGAGGTCGTGCTGATCGAGCGCTCGGCCCAGCTCGGCGGGCAGGTGTCGACCATCCGCCGACTGCACGACCGCGCGCGGTTCGGGCTGCTGGTGGACGACTTGCAACGCGCCGTCGAACGGGCCGGCGTGACCGTACGGCTGAACACCGAACTGTCTGCGCAGAACATCGCCACGGGTGAATGGGACGAGGTCGTCGTGGCCACCGGATCGCAACCTGCACCCGCCTTTGAAGGGGAACTCGTCCCCGAGGACGCGATCGCGGCTGACGGGTCGCACAAGCGCGTTGTCGTGATCGATGAGGACGGTGGGTGGCCAGGCGCGTCCCTCGCGGTCCATCTCGCGGCCCACCAGCATGAGGTGTGGCTGGTGACGGCCATGGATGCGTTGCTTCCGAACATCACCGTCTATTCGCGGCTTTCCCTCTACGCCCGGTTCAAGGAACTGGGTGTGCGAATTCGAACCCTGGCGACCATAGAAAGCTCCGGTGCGGGTGTGGCGGTGATACCACGCTTCGAAGGAACCTCGCACCGGCTCGACGATGTCCACATCGTGCGCGTATCCCCCCGCCGCGCGAACGACGCGCTGGTGAGCGCCCTCCACGATGCCGACTACCGGGGCCCGGTGCACCTCATCGGCGACGCCTACAGCCCCCGCACCGCCCTCGACGCCACCTACGAGGGCCGGGGCGCGGGCTATCTGGTCGGCGTCGATACCTCTGGCACGTGGCCCGGGCCACCTCTGCGGACCCCCTACCTCGGACGGAAGGGGGGAGATCTCCTCGATACCGGCCGGCCGTCGGTCAGCCCATTGTCCGTGACAACCCACAACTAGGGAGATCTATGTACGACCTCGCAATCACGGGCGGCACCATCGTGACCGACGGCCGCACCGAGGCAGCAGACGTCTATGTGGTTGCCGGGAAGATCGCAGCCCTGATGGCGCCCGGCAGCACCCTCGACGCCCGAACCAGCGTCGACGCCGACGGACAACATGTCCTTCCCGGCATCGTCGACGCCCACACGCATTTCCGGACGTGGTCCGGACACAGCGACACGCTCGAGCAGATGCTGGAGTCGGCCGCGTACGGCGGGGTGACCACGGCAATCGGCTTCGTCATGGGAATGAACGCCCCGGGAACGGACCTCCTGCACAGGGTGCAGGAGTTCGGTGGCGGGAGCAACCGTACGGTCCCCATCGACTACGCACTCCACGCGGCCATCGCCGACGAGCCCCAGACGATCTCACAGCTCGGCGATGTGACCGAACTGGGCGTGAACACCTTCAAGATGTTCATGATCAACCGAGCGCGCAAAATGATGGTCGATGACGCCTTCCTGTTCCGGGCGATGACGCAGATCTCCGCCCTCGGCGGTCTGGCGATGGTCCACGCCGAACTGGAGGACGTCACCTGCGCCCTGATCGAGCAGAACGCCGGCCGTACCGACGTCGATGAGGTCCGGCGCTTCTCGCTGAACCGTCCCGAATGGGCGGAGGCTGAGGCGACGCGGCGTGCCCTTCTGATCGCAGAACGCGCCGAGTGCCCCGTCTACGTCGTCCATGTGACATCGGAACGCGCACTTGACGAGATCAAGCTCGCCCGAGCCCGAGGGCAGGAGGTCTACGCCGAGACCTGCCCCCAGTACCTCACGCTGACGGAGGACGACGCTCGGCGCCTCGGCGGACTGGCCAAGGTCGCCCCACCCCTGCGCAGCGCGCGTGATGCGCGAGTGCTGATGGATGCGGTCCTGAGCGGGGAGATCAACGTGGTCTCCTCCGACCACGCCCCTTACACCCGCGCGACCAAGACGGATCCGGCAACGCCGTACGCCGACATCCCGGTCGGGATGCCCGGAACGGAGACGCTCCTCCCGCTGATGTGGAGTCTGCTCGCCTCCCGGGGCGCTTCAGTGGTCGATCTCATCCGGGTCACGACGTCGAACCCCGCGAGCATCTTTGGCCTCCCCGGCAAGGGCACCCTCTCCGTCGGGGCCGACGCCGACATCACGATCGTCGACCTGGAGCACCCGTCAACCATCAACGGGGACAATCAGCACACCACCGCCGGCTACTCCGCCTACCACGGACGGTCGGTCCCGCTGACGGTCAAGTCGACCTTCGTGCGCGGAGTGCCGGTCCTCGCGGACGGCGTGCTCGTCAACGACGACCGCGGCCGATTCCTGAGGCGCACGGTCCACACCGAGGGGAGGCAGCCGACATGCTGAACTGGAACGCGGTCACGGACGACCTCCTGCCCGAACTCACCGCGAGCGACCGCGTGGTCGTGGAAAGCACCGGCTACGGAACACCACGGGCCCTCGGTACACAGCCCGCACTGATCCTGGTCGACTTCCAGTACGCATATCTGGGAGACGACGTCCCCCTCCTGGACCAACTCGCCCGCAACCCATCCGCAGGCGGGGCCAAGGCCTGGCGAGCCATGCGAGCCTCGCTTCCCCTCCTGCGGATGGCCCGGCATCAGCGCGTCCCGGTGGTGCTCAGCCGGATTGCCTACGCACCCGGCACCGAGCAGGACAACACCTTCGCGGCCAAACGCGGCAATGCCGCCGCCTTCGTCGACGGAGCACCCGGTACGCAACTGGCCGCCGAACTCGAAGCCGGCCCAGCGGACATCCTTCTCAGGAAGGAGGCTGCGAGCTGTTTTCACCAAACCAACCTGCACGAACGATTGTCCGCCCACGGAGTCGACACCGTGATCATCGGCGGACTCTCCACAAGTGGCTGCGTCCGTGCCACTGCGGTTGACGCCGCCGGGTACGGCTATCGCGTAGCCGTCCTGCGTGATGCCACCGCTGATCGCATCGACCTGTCCCAGCGCGTCACCCTGTTCGACATATGGCTCAAATACGGAGACGTCATCGACACCCGCGAGGCACAAGAGCACCTGAGCCGCCGGATCAGTGCCCGAAACGCGCCAGAGGCTGTGGACGATGTTTGATCTGTCGGGGCTGCGGGCCCTCGTGACCGGAGCCGGTGACGGCGGACTCGGCGCAGCAGCCGCCCGCGCCCTCGCAAGCCGTGGTGCGGACACTGCTGTCCTGGAGCACCCGGCGAGCGACGAGCGGGCCCAGGCCACTGCCGAAGCCGTGCGCCAATACGGCGTCCGCGGCGACGTCCTAACCGTCGATCTCACCGACAGCGCGGCAGTCGCCACCGTGCTTCAGAAGCACCTGCAGGACGTGGACGGGATCGACATCCTGGTCAACGCCGCGGGGATCATGTTGAGGAAGCCCAGCCTCAAGACAAGCCTCCAGGAATGGCGACAGATCCAGGACGTCAACGTCACCGCCAGCTGGCTGGTCAGCAACCTCGTCGCACCGGGGATGCTGGAGCGAGGCTTCGGCCGCATCATCAACGTCGCCTCACAGTACGCGGCACTCGCGGGCCCCATCCCCGAACCCGCATACTTCACCTCGAAGGGGGCGGTCGCCAACCTGACGAGGGCCCTGGCCTCGGAATGGTCCCGGCACGGCGTCAACGTCAACTGCATCGCGCCGGGAACCTTCTACCCCACGCACATGACATCCGCGCTCTCCAAGGACCCCGGCCGCCTCGGCTGGATGGAGAACCGGACCATGATCGGCCGTCTGGGCGACCCCTCCCTCGACATCGCGGGCCCGATCACGTTCCTCGCGAGCCGCGAGGCGTCCTATGTCACGGGGGCGGTACTTCCCGTCGACGGAGGCTGGACGGCATGGTGACGCCGCCGCTCACACACCAACACCACCATCACAACAGTAAGGAAGGCTACCCATGGCAGCGATCACCAGAACGGCAGTGGTCCAGTGGACCGGAGATATCGCAAAGGGCTCCGGGGCGCTGACGACCCAGAGCACAGCACTCGCCGCCGCCCCGCTGAACTTCCCCAAGCGGACCGGCGAGCCCGATGGCGAGACCAGCCCAGAGGAGTTGATCGCCGCCGCGCACGCGGGCTGCTACGCCATGTCCCTGGCCGCGACCATCGGCAAGGCGGGATTTACGGCTACCCTGCTGGAGATCAGCGCCGAAGTCGGCCTTGAACGAATCAAATCGAAGTGGCACATCACCGGCTCACGACTCTCGGTGACCGCGGACATCAACGGCGTCGACGACGACGCCTTCAACGAGTTGCTGAAAGCCGCCGACGCCTCCTGCCCGGTCTCCAGCATGCTGCGCGCGACCGCCGAAGTATCCATCGGCAGGAAGCGCTGACAGAGCATCAGGAATCGGGCACCCGCCCCGGGCAGAGAAACCCTGACGGACCCGAATGTCAAGGAGTCGGGGTGCCGTTAACGAACGTGTCATAGGCCGCCAAACCTCGAAGATCCCTACCCGGGTGTTGTACTTCAGCCAGCGTGGTGCCGGTAGCTGCCGGGCGGTGACCCGTACTGGCGTTTGAAGGCGTGAGTGAAGCTGTACTGCGAGCTGTAGCCGACCTGCTGGGCGATCGTGTTGACGGGGGCGTCGGAGGTGCGCAGGAGCCGGGCGGCGGTGGTCATCCGCCACCATGTCAGGTAGGTAAGCGGTGGCTGGCCGACCAGATGGGTGAACCGCCGGGCGAAGGCGGCGCGGGACAGGCGTGCCTGCGCGCCCAGTTCATCGACGGTCCATGGCCGGCTCGGGTCTCCGTGGATGGCGCGGAGGGCGGCGGCGACGGCGGGGTCGTGCAGGGCCGAGGCCCAGCCGGTGGCGGAGTGGCCGGAGACGCGCTGTTCTTCGAACCAGGCGCGCAGGATGTAGAGCAGGAGCAGATCCAGCAGGGTGAGCAGGATGGTGTCGGAGCCTGGGCGGTCGTCGCTGTCCAGTTCCACGCCGAGGAGTTCGACCGCGGCGCGGAGCTCTTGGTGGCGCCCTACCCGCGTCGGTAGGTGGATGACCTCGGGCAGGTCGTTCAGGAGCGGGTGTGGCCCGGATCCGTCCAGGAGGTAGGCGCCGCAGAGCATAACCACCGTCGGCGGCCGGTCGGCTGACGTCTCGTCGTTGCGGCCATCTTGGACTCCGGTGAGCGTTGTGGGCGGCTCGCTTACCGAGGTGGATGGGTCGTCGGCCAAACCGTGTGCGGATCCGCGCGGCAGGAACGCCACGTCGCCCGGCCCAAGCGCGATCGGCTCACCCTCCGGCGGGAGAAGCCAGCACGTTCCCTGGAGAACGATGTGGAACCCGGAGGAAGGCACCGCCGCAGACCGCAGGGCGAAGGGAGCGGACCTGGTCACCCGGCCCGAGTGGGGTCGACCGGTGCGCGCCGCACTCACCACATCAGACAGCACATCCACCCAGTCAGGTTAACCAATGGCGATCTCACAAAGACGATGACGCAAACCCTGGAGCGTATCGCGCATTCAGCCGTCTTGTGTCAGCGCCTTACTGTGCTGATGGCTGAGCAACCGCGCAGCTCCCCATCGTGAGGACATGACATGAAGATCGCCGTTTATGGCCCGAGTGGATATCAGGGCAAGCTCGTGCTCACCGAACTGGCGCGACGCGGCATCGACGCAGTTCTGGCCGGACGCAATCTCGCGCGCCTGGAGGCGGCCGCCTCGGCGGTTGGCCTCTCCGACACGGAACGACGCGTGGCCGACACCAGCGACCATGAGGCGCTCGTCAGCGCGTTCCACGACTGCGCCGGCGTCATCAACTGCGCCGGGCCGTTCACCTCCTCAGGTGAGGCCGTGGTCCGCGCCGCGATCGCCGCCGGCTGCCACTACGTCGACACCTCAGGCGAGCAGCTCTACGTCAAGAAGATCTTCGACACCTTCGCGACCGAGGCGGAGAACGCCGGGGTCACCGTCGTACCCGCCGCCAACGACGGCTGCGTGCCGGTAGACCTCATGGCCCAGATCCTGGCCGACCGCCTGGAATCGGTCGAAGAGATCGTCACCACCCACATGGTCGTCGGAGGCGGCGCCATGTCACGCGGCTCGCTGCGCTCGCTGGTCGAAACGATCGACGTCATCAAGACGGGAGGCATAACCTACTACGATGGCGACTGGCGTCCCAGCATGCCCACGCGCCACACCGCGATCCGACTGCCCGGACAGTCGGAGGCGACCCCGGTGATGGCCTTCCCTGTGTCGGAGGTGGTGACCATTCCCCGTCACATCCGCGTCCGGCATGTCGAGGGACTGACCGAGGCGGCGTTGGGCGACCAGCTGAACACCCCGCTCACACCGGAGATCATCGACAGCCTGCCGGAAGGACCCGATGAGGACAGCCGCCGCACCCAGCACTTCACCTATGTACTCGACGCCATCAGTTCCGACGGCCGCCGCGCCCGCGGCATCGTCCAAGGCTCCGACACCTATGGCACGACCGCGGTGATCGCCGTCGAAAGCATCCGCCGTCTCATCGCCGACCCTGCCAAGCCGGGAGTACTCGCGCCCGCCCAGGCCTACCACCCGACCGCGTTCCTCGACTTTCTCATCCCGCATGGGATCCTGTGGACCATCGAGGACGCGCCGGCAACCTGACAACGAGCCTTCTCCGGTAACGATCAGCCACGGTGTGTGATCGTCTGGATGGCTCGCTGGACTGAGCGAAGGTCCCAGATCGCCGCGAAGCCCCTGCCAGAAGGCCTGGAACTCCTACAGCTTCGGTGAGCCACCTCTCGCTTGATCGGTCTCCGTGGTGAGTTCGAGGCGCTGGGCGGGGATGGCGATGGTCTGGTGGTCGCTGCCGGGCTTAAGCTCGGGGACGTATTTGTAGATGGCGGAGCGGCTGACGCCGAGGAGCCGTGCGATCGAGGCGATGGTGGCGTCGGGCTGGGCGAGCAGGGCGTGGGCGTGCCGGACCTGCTCGGGGGTCATCGCGGGCGGTCGGCCGAGCCGAACACCGCGGGCCTTGGCGGCGGCCAGGCCCTCGTTGGTGCCCTCGATGGTGAGTTCGCGGATAAACTCGGCCAGGGCGGCGAACACCTGAAAACCAGGCTCCCGCCTGGCGTGGTGGTGTCGAGAGCTTCCTTCAGGAATCGGAACCCGACGCCGCGGCGACGCAGTTCGGCGACGATCGTGATGAGGCCCTGCAGGGACCGGGCGAGCCGGTCGAGGGAGGGGACGACAAGGGTGTCGCCTGGTCGCAGGTAGTCCAGCACCTTGGTGAGCTCTTCGCGCTCGGCGTCCTTGCCGGACTTCTTGTCGGCGAAGGTCCAGATGCAGCCCGCGGCCTTCAGCGCCAGGGCCTGCCGGTCGAGCCGCTGATCCTTGGTCGACACTGTGGGTGCCGAAAATCCATCCACCTATGCCGAGCTGCAGCTTCTCCTGTATCGATCACTCATGGTTGAACATGCGCTCAACTCCTGTTGAGCGACTGTTCAACAGGAGTTGCGGGGTTGTCGCGTCATTGCAGCTCAGGCGCTACGTGTGAGTTTCCAAGCGCTACAGGTTCCTTCCATGCCGTCTGCCCGAGGCCCGTCGCGTCGTCTACTGCACGATCGGTGCGCTGTCGGCGACGCTCGCCTTCAACTGCGCGCTCGACGACACCACGCTCCCGACCGGAGCATCGGCCACGTTCGCGTCCACGACGATCCCCCTGCGTCCGAGATAGTCGTAGGTCTTTCGGTCGAAGATGTACTCCTCCCTGATCCCGTTGGGCGAGACCATCGCCGCGGCTATGCCGGTGCGCCCCGCGGCGTCCTGCGACTCTTTCACCGTCACCACTCCGGGAATCGTGGCCGCGGCGCGGAAGAGCGCGGCTCGCTGCGCGGCGGGCAGATAGGACTCCTGGAGCAGCCCGCCGACCCGATTCCACGCCTCGTAGTCCTGCAACCCGTCGTTGGGCACCTGCGTGTAGAGGTGCTCGCGCATGCCCTCGGTGTCGGAAGGCAGCTTGCTGACGTAGGCGTAGTCGTTGCGCAGGAACTCGGCGCGGTCATCGAAGTCGGCCGCCCGCTCCGGACGGCCGGGCTTGCCCACCAGGGCCTGCTCCTGCTCCGCGCGTGCGGCCGGTGGGAGCGTGCGCCCCGGATACGGCAGCGGCGCCAGGATCTCCTCCTGCAGGACTCCCTTGACCGCGCTGCCCTCGACCGGCAGCCAGATCGTGCGCTTGGAGCGCGACAGCCAGATCCCCGCGTCGCCTTCGGAGGTGTCCATGCTCTGCGACTCATAGACGAGGAACTGGCCAGGCCTGGGACGCAGCTCCGGACGGCTGCCGGCGTGCTCGGCCGCCCGCGACAGCACCTCCACAGCCACGACCGTGCGGATCATCGGCCGGGGCGGCGTCGGGGCGGGCTGGTTCTGGACAAGGAACACCGCCAATCCCACCGCGGTCGCCAGACCTCCTGCCAATGCGGCGCGCAGTCCGAGGCGGCGAAAGCCGAGGCGGACCGGCGCCGACATGCCGGCCATCAGGCGCTCCGCCTCGGCCCGCAGGTCCTCCTGCGCGGGGACCTCTGAGCGGAAGTTGTCGAGCTGGGCCAGCTCATCCATGGCGAACCTCCTCGATGACGAGTGCTGTGGGGTCGGTCCCGCCCAGTTCCTTCCGGATCTTGGCGCGGGCGCGGTTGACGCGTGAGCGGACCGTTCCGACGCGGATGCCGAGCGCCTCGGCGGCTTCGGCGTAGCTGAGGCCGCCCCAGGTCACCAGGAGCAGCACGTCGCGGTGCCCGGCGGGCAGCGTGACGAGCGCGACGGCCAGGCGCTGCTGTACGGCCTGGGCGCTCAGCCGCTCGTCGCTGCGCGGGGTGAAGGGTTCGGTGACCGGGTCCACACCGGTGCGGGCCAGCAGGTTCAGCTGTCTGGCCTCGGTGCGCTTGTGGCGGCCGATACGGTTGGTGGCGATGCCGTACAACCAGGGCAGCGCGTTGTGCCTGGCCAGGTCGTAGCGACCGCGCTGGTGGAAGGCGGCGAGAAAGGTCTCCGCCACCACGTCCTCGGCGACGTCGAGTCCGAGACGGCGGACGACGAATCTCTTGATCTCAGCCGCGTGCCTGCGGAAGATCTCCCCGAACACCTCGGGCTCCCACCTGGTGCTGGACGGCACGCTGATCCACATCGACCGGATCGCGGCCGACCGAGTGCAGCCCGTCCCGCTTGGCCTTGCGCAGTGCCTGGCCGAGCTTGGGCGAGCGCGCGGACAGCAGCATCACGGTCTCCTCCACATACCGCCACGCGGTCGCCGTCGAGACCCCGAATCCGGCCCCGAGCGCAGGCAACGTCTCTCCCTTGCGCAGGTAGGCCAGCACCAGCAGGGCCTGCTGTCCCGGGTTGAGCAGCCGCCAGGTCGATCCGATGGCCTTGCGGTGCCGGCGGATGAGGTCGGCGAGGTAGTTCAGGGTTGAGCGCGACAAATCGACGGCAGCACGATAGAAAGCATCCGAGGCCCCTGGTTGTGACGGATGGATTGTGGTGATCAACCCGTCTACCAGAGGTTTCGCCATGCCTCCAGGCGAACGCCACTCTCGCGATCATGCTGTGATCAGCAACTCGCCGTCCGGGGATGAAAACGGCTCACTGCTCCGCACACTGGCCACCTTTACTTGCCCCTCGATCCCGCCGTCTCGACGAGAAGAAAGGCCCTGGCCACCGGCCCACCAAGGGCTGCACCCCGGCGACCGTCGGGCCTTCGGCGTGCCCGGAACCGGACCATCACACCCAACACCATGATCAACATGGCCCCGAGGTTGCTCGATCATGATCGTGAAAGATCTGGGCCAGGTCCGCCACACCCGTGTTGACGATTACGTCGAGCACGCCCGTCTACCTTCGAGCGTTCTGAGAACTTGACACAACGTCCTGAAACTTCACGAACCAAAGATCGCTAGGTTGAGGCATTGCGGAAGATGTAGGTAATGAAGGCAAGGTGTATCAGCGATGATGCCACGAACAAGCCAAGCATGATCTGGGCGGAGGTTTGCCAGGCCCGATGCGATTCGACGGACCGAGGTTCGAATCGACGGGTGACATCGTATTCCAACTCGAGGTGGTACCCGGGCGTTACAGCTTGTTCAGCGACGGTTCTCCACTCGGTCACACTCTTGACATCGCATTCCATCGGGTGAGTGTAGTAGCGGCTCTCGCGACTGCCTCCTGGTGACTCATGATGCTCGACATGTTCATCGATGGCGGCGATGGTGCAGGACGTGACGCCGCCTCGATGCTCGTATGACCAGTCGGTCACTGTCTGCCAGGCAAATATCGCGGTCAGCACAGCCGTCACCACCGCAACCGTAAAAAACCGCTCGAATGCGTCAGCGGCTTGAATGTCGCGCGGCTCGACTGCCATCGCAAAGACGGCTAACACCACAATGAGGGCGAGTATCCAAAAGGCGCCGCACACGACAGGCATAAGCCCTGACGGGAATCGTCGCTCGTACACAGGTCGCAGGCGATTCTCCTCGTGGTTAACTTCTTTGCAGGTAAAGCTGGCCCAGCGGACGGGAGCCCGTCGTGGATCGACCCAGCGGGTTCGGCCGAAGGACGCTTGCTCATCACATCGCAGCCGACGTCGACCGGGCGGCGCCGTTACTCGCGCGGATCTTGCTGATCCGCGCCATATGGAACATCCGCCACCATCGCGGCGAACATGGCCTGTGGGTGGCCGGCGACATGGTCGACGACTGTCGCAGCGAGCTTGAGCGGGCGAGTACGACCACACGGGATCTGGCTCGCGCGCTAGTCCCCGACCACGATGTCGACCGCGACCTCACAGCCGCAACAGACGCGGTGGACCGGCTGAGGGCCGCCACTCGCCGCGCAGGCAACGCGCACTCGGCCTTCAGCCTCGCCGCCGATCCCGACATCTGCCACGACGAACAGCGGATCGGTGACCTGGCGGCGCAGTGGCACGACGAACGGGACCACGCCGTCGATGCCGTCCAAGGCCTGCCCGACGACCTGGGGATCGGGGAGGTCGGATCGCGGCTGCTAGAGCGCGCTCTTGATCGTGTCTTCCGACGAAGCCTGTACTACGAAATCGGCCACCATATGTTCAGCCAGGCGCCGGAACGTGCATGGCGCCGCCGGGTTGCCGGCGTCCTGTGCAAGGCGGCACGCGTTAGGCCGGCCCGCTGCCAGGCTGCGGCCACCGGTGACCTGGCCAGCAAGATTCGCGACGGGCGGAAAGTGCTCGACAGCATGACGGCAAGGTCGTGGGCGCGCCACGCTGCAAGGCGTCTCGAAGGGATCGCGATCCCGGTGTTCACCGGGCAGCAACCGCTCACGGCTGTCAAAGCCACTGCGATTCGCCTGACGGCACTTTGCCTGGCCGACGAATTCGTGCCTGGTCGAAACTCCGCGCCCGACGATCCGTTCGGTGACATCATGATCAGGATCACCATGATGGAGCGAGAAGCCGCAACAGCCTCCTCCCAGCGCTGATGGCGGGAGGAAAGGACTCATCGACGCGAGAGTCCCGCCGTACCGGCCCGTTGCACACTTCCTGCGGGGAGATCGCATGGGTGTCGCGGCCTACGCTCTCGCGGTCCATACCAAGCTCGGCGCGATCACTGAGATCCCCACCCCTTGTCAGCCGCGTGTGTACGATCGCTCGCCGTGGGCGGATTGTCCCGCAACAAGGGACCTTTCCTTGAGGAGCTCTCTAGATTTCCGGTGATGTGCGCCAGAGGCCGTAGGACACAAAGTTGGTTGTGCGACCCGTGGCCGGCGACTGAACGAAGGAGAAGTGTAAGAGTACGAACCGGCCCTCGCTTGTCAGGACGCAGTAAATGGAGCCGCCACCCCAGCGGGGCGCCGTGGTCTTCCATTGCTCCGGGCTCACCACAGCGCAATCGGCCAGCGTGGGAGAAGGGTAGCTCTCCCATTTCATGATCTTGGCACCGTTTGTCGTGGAGAACAGGGGAGAGAACAGCCGATGGCTCCGGAAGAGGTCGGTTCCGGGCCCTGGCTCCGACAACAGGCCAGTGTCGAAATCCATGTTGTCGAATCGATTGCCCCATTCCAGGGTGAAGCGGGCCGCGGTGCTTACGTGTTGGGAGAGGCTGTCAAGCACGGCGACGGTCGTGACGCGCCCGGATGGGATGTCGATTGCGATCGGCACATTTCGGTCCTGGTGGGTGCGCAGCTTTCCTCCAGAGACAACCACATTGATGGTGCCGGGGGCGGCGATCGCGTATTTGAGGGTACCTTTCGCGGTGTTCAAGGTGAGACTCCATCCGGTGCCCGAATCCTCGAGCTGTCGCACCGGCACGCTCTGGCTAGCCTTGACCGAAACCGAGCCATCGGCCGCCACCAGGAACCTCGCAATGCCGACGGTTCCCGAATCGCTCAACGCCTCCGTGGGAACGCCCAGCACCCCAAGAACGTGCCCAGGGCTCGGATCTCCACACGCCGCTGGGAACACCACGACGATCGCCGCCGCGACCACCACGCGCCACCTCATCACATCATCATGCAATACAGAAGGCGCCCAGGGAGGGGCTCAGATTCCCAACGCAGTGATCATCGCGATCGTCCGACCTATCCACTTGCACAGGCCCAGACGATCACCAGATTTCCCCCCGGGCTGATGCGCATCGGGGCTCACGGGCAATTATCTCCGTCGCGAGTCCGCCCGCGCTTTCGCGGCGCGACGGCGGCGGTCATGACCCGACACCCGCCGAACTTCTGCCCCATGGTGGGGAGCAGGTCGGCGACGAATGTGGCGATGGAGTAGTACAGGCGATGGTATTCAACGGGTCGACCCGTTCGGCGATGGCCAGCTCCCACCTCGGTATGCGATTAGACGCTGACCACCTGTGCGCGGTCACTCAAGATGTTGATGTAGGTGACACGCTCATTGAGCACGAGCGGATGTGAAACGACCCCGCCGAGGGGTCTGGCGGGGGCGTGTCTACTGACCTTCATCCTGCTGCTGACCGCGCTGCTGCCCGACGCCGCCACCGCCGCCGTGACTAGAGCCGCACCTGCGGAGGGGCAGCTGCTGAGCGAGGCGATCGCCGAACTGCCCATGGCCGCCGAGCAGCGCGCCGGCTACGACCGCTCGCACTGGCGGCACTGGGTCGACGACGGCGCCGTTGAGCATCCGCTCAATCCTAGTTGAGCGGATGCTCAGACAAGAGTGATCAACACCGGAGAAACTACAGCTCAACACAGGTGGATGGATTTTTCGGCACCCACAAGGTCGGTGACCGGTACGGCGAAGGCATGGCGTTGAACAATCTCGGCATCGCGCTGACGGAGGTGCGGCGCTTCGAGGAGGCGATCACCGGGCACAAGCAGGCCACCGCCATCTTCCGGGAGGTGGATGATGATCACCTCCTGAGCATCGCCCAGAGGAACCTGGCGGAGGACCTGCGGCTACAGGAGGAAAGCTGAGCGCTCACCGGGCTCGGTCTCAGCCGCCGGTGCTGCCCGAGCTACCTGGGGTCACAGCCGATACCGTCCGCGCCGGGCATCGGATACTGGCCGGCGTGATCCGATGGACCGTGGTACGGCAGGCGTCGGCCCTGGGCCCGACGCCTGGGCACGGGAGCCTTGCGGAAGAGCAGTGACCACGCCGAACGGACCGCGATCGCCGCAACCGTGAGCAGCATCAGGGCTGCTATCGCCATCGAGACAGTCATCGGCCCCCTCCTCACCCTCTATTGATCAGATTAGCCAACCGTGAGGGCCGTGCCAGCCTGGTTGAGGTCCACCGGCAAGAAGGCTCCCGCCATGACCGCGCGTCGGTCACGGACACACATCGGCGTCGAATGCGTTGTGAATGCGTGTTGAATGCGGCTCCCGATACACAGGGGGGTGCGCTGGTCTTAGTCCGGCCCGCGCGCAGCCGCGACGCAAGGAGGGGACGCGATGAACGTAGCCGCAATGGTGCTCGCGGGAGGGATCACCGCCGCCACGATGGCGCCGACCAGCCCGCCGGCCGCAGCCGCCGAATACACCTGCGGCGGCGAGGTGTGTATCCGAGTTGTTTCCGATGAAAAGGCGGCCCTGAAGGATGCTCACGGATGCAATTTCAAGACCTGCGTCACGCTGACCGGTAATGCCTCCAAGTACTACATCACCGGCAGCGGCCACGGATTCTTCGGCCACGTCCACATCTGGGGGCCTGGCGTCAATCGGTACTCCGACATCAGAGCCAACCCGTCCATCACCACGCTCGGACGAGGCGCTGGCAAAGCATGCGCGGAGGGCTGGGACCTGCAGCAGCCGCCGACGGGACCGTCAGTCGGGCTTGCCTGCAAAGACGTTCGCTGAATCCACACAGTGAGGAGGAATCCATGCGCAAAACACACGTGGCCGGCTTCCGGAACCTAGCGGTGGCCATGATCATGCTCGCCGGGCTGGGCGCCGCCGCGATGCCGGCGCAGGCACGGGAAAGCGCATCAGCTCGGAACTCATCGTCCCGCCCGGCGAGTACCCAAACCGTCAACCGCCTTGGTTGTACGGCAACCCCGCCGGGTAGCGGATTCGTTCGCGTCCGCGCGTTCGTCGGCACCGACTCCTGCGGTCGATGCCAAGCCGCTGGATGGGACGGTATCCACGACGGAGCATGGCGCAAATTCACCTGTTGGACCACCGTCGCCGGCCCTGGCGAATGGCGCACCCACGAGTTGTGGGTGCGAGGATACTGACGCCGGAGGGCTAGCAGACCGGAAGGTCTCTACAAGTGTTGCTCCAGCGCAGACCTGCACCGGCAGCCCGGCGCACAGCAAAACCGTGCGCTGTGACTAACCGGGGCTCAGCGTAGAAGCAGCGGGCTTTGTGCAAGCGCCGTCCTACCGGGAGATCGCCATCAAGGCGGAGAAGGCGGTCGGCGCCAGCACCTTGTGCGAAGCGCTGGACTCCAACAAGCAGCCGCGGCTGCCCACGCTCAAGCTCGTGCAGGCCTTCATCCATGGATGCGGCGGCACCGAGGACGACCTGACCTCTTGGACCACGGCCTGGCGCTGTATCCGGATGAGTCGGACTGCCTCCAGTGCCAGGCAGTTGCCCACCGGAGCCACCCCGCAGGAGCGTCCGGCCTGGTCGTCCGCGACAGACCAGGCCGTGGCCGAACTGCGTGACGTAGCCACGTAGCCTCCATTTTGCACACCACGCCCGACCGAGAAGGTGACAGCCGAAGATCCCCCGAGCCCGCTCCCGGTGACCCCACCGAGAAGAAGGTGGCTCACGGTGAGCTGGCCCAGCACGCCTGCGAGCCGGCGGGTGTTTCTCCGGGCGCGCACCCACGCACCGTAACCAGCAGGAGAATCGGGTGTTTGCCTCACCCAGCAGACCCCGACAGGGCCAGCCTGATCGCGGCCGAAATCGGGACCGCCTTCCTTACCGGGCCCGTCGCGCGCGGCCTCACCGGGCAATCCGCCCCCCTACCCCGGCGGACCGGTCGCAGATGACCATCGCTGAACGAGTGAAGGCGCTCAACGCCGCCCGCCACTCCCTCATCCAGTCGGCCACCGGCCTCGTGGTGATCGGCGGCGGCGCCTTCACCGCCCTGGGCCTCTGCTACAGCACCGTGGAGACCGCCCGCGAGACCACGAGAATCGCTCGGGAAGGCCACGTCACCGCCTCACCCAAGCTGTCGAGCAGCTCGGCTCGGACCAGCAGGACGTACGGCTCGGCGGCATCTACGCCCTCCAGCGCCTGGCATCCGACTCCCCACGCGACGCAGGCAAGATCCGCAACGTCCTGGCCGCGTTCGTACGCCATCACGACTTGTGCACACCCCAGCCCAGGCCAGCGAGACTTGCTCAACCCTGTGCCATCACCCCACCCAGCAACACGGCCAAGCTAGAGCCGACTGCCGATGTGCTGGCGGTGAAGGAACAGGTCCAGCGGTCTCGATCCGGAGCAGGCTGGCCGCCGAAGCTGATCAACTGCCAGCGCTCGCGCCACGTCCAGTGACAGGACCACGACACCTGCCCCTATTTCTGCTCCGAGGACGTCCGAACGCGGTAGAGCCACACTTCCAGCGACGCCTCGAACGGCAGGTCTTCCCGCCCGACAATGCGTGACCATGACTATGAGCGCATCCTGGCCATCGAACAACTCCGTCAGCACGGTGTTGTGCCGATCAAGGAGGATGTCGTACTCGGCGGGAGTATCCGCATACCGCTTCGACCCCGGAAGGCTGTGGAACCGGACCCAGCGCGAGGTGTAATACCGCTTCAGCTCATGACCGATCGGCGGGCAGTCCGGCCAACGCGCCTGCCAGCGAGCCGTCAACTCGACATGTCGCCACGTCGCCACGTCGCCACGTCGCCAGGCCAGCGTAGAGACACCGCCGGACAACGCCTTCTCGCGCTTGACGAGTACGCCGCGGCGCTCATCGACGCCATGCAAATCGGCGGAGCCAGTGAGGCGAAGATCCGGGAGGCGGCGCTCGGCGTTCACGTCGACGCGGCCATACCCCGGCGACAGCCCCTCGTACCTGTGCACGCCTTCGGGTGCGTCAACCCTCTTGGCGTCAATCAAGATTGACGCCATGGTGATGTCAATGTAAGTTGACGGCATGAATGTTGATGGCAGTGGCATTGGCAGCCGCACCTCGAGGACCGTGTTGGTCGACATCGACGAGCGCAAGCTATGCGCGCAGGTCCGAGGCCGCGGCACCACCCTGGTTCTCGACTGCGGCGGCGCGGGGCAGGGCGTTGGCGGCGCTTGGGGAACGGAACTGGAAGCCAAGCTGGCCGAACTGACCACCCTGGTCACCTATGACCGAGCCGGCGCCGGCCGGTCCGACGGCCCGCAAGCACGCACCGTCGCCGATATGACCGACGATCTGCATCGGCTCCTGCGCAGCCTTGATCTTCCGCTGCCGGCCGTGTTCGCCGGATGGTCCTACGGGGGGCTGGCCATCCAGCTCTACGCGCTGCGCTACCCCGACGACATAGCAGGGCTGGTGTTCGTAGACCCCACTGTCAGCCAGACGCCACCCGGTTCAGCGCTGGTGCGCACGACGTCGTTCGCCCTCGCCGCGAAACTGCTCCGCCTGCGCGCGCTCATGCCCTCCAAGACCTCCCGGTCCATCCGTGAACTCGCCGGCACCCTGGCGGCCATGCCACACCACATGCGCGAGGTCGCCGATGCACTGGACCAGCGCACTCTGCCGCCCGTACCTATCCGAGTGATCATCGCCGGCAAACGCCCCCGAATGCCCCAGACCCAGCTTGCGCACCTGAACGCCACCCATCACGGGCTGGCCGCCCAATCTCCCCAAGGACGCCTCATCATCGCCGAACGCGCCACCCACCAGATCCCCCACGATCAACCCGAGATCATCATCCAGGCAGTCGAGGACGTTCTGCGACAGCTCGACGCCCCGCAGACAGGGCACTGAACTCAGCCGGCAACATGACACCAGCCCGGGAAACGATCAACGTCGCGTGGGGAAGCGATCTTCGTGAGGCATGTTCCACACCAGCTCACATGCACTCGTGAACACCCCCGACAGCGGACCTTGATTCGCCAACTCCAGCATCGACACCTGGCCGCAGCCCCTCGGCCACGACGGCCGGTGGGCTGGCTGATGTTTCTCCACCCCCGTGAAGGTCAGTTCAGCCGTGCGTCACTCGATGACGTTGCCGACCCAGCGCAGCAGGGACGAGACCCCGTCCCATCCGGCGTAGATGCGCTGGCGTACCAGCCGCAGCCCGCGCCGGACGGGGACCTCGCCGGCGAAAAGCACGCTGGCCTGCTCTTCCGGCCAGGCCCAGTCGCGCGGCCGGCGCGCCGAGTTCAGCGCCGCCGAGGTGTAGTCCTCTACCACAGGTCAGCGCTCCGGCCGTACCCGTCCGGCAGAAGGACTTCGACCACGCGTCCGCTGTCTCCGCCATGAGATGAGCGCAGCCGGGTTCGGGTGAAGTACTCCCCGCGGAGTACGGGTCCCGTGCGCTCCGAGGTGGCCGACGGCCTCCCCTGGGGAGAACCCCTTACGCCGAAAGGCTGGTACGGGCCGGCCCATCGTACGCGCGACGGCGTAGCCCAAGTCCGTCCGCCGGCCTGACGTTCTCCGGCGACGTTTTCGCGAGTCTGAACCCAGACGAAAACGGCATCCACCCGGGAGTACGAAATGACCGGAACCATCGAGAACATGATCGTCAAACTGACCGGCTGGCTGTCCCGCCACAGCATCGACGTGCTGCGCGTCAGCCTCGGCCTGGTCTTCGTGGCCTTCGGGACGCTCAAGTACTTCCCGGGAGTCAGCCCGGCGGAGGCCTTGTCAGTGGCCACCCTGGAGAAGCTGTCCCTGGGAACGGTGTCGGGCTACGCGGCACAGTTCGTGATCGCCAGCATGGAGGTCTTCATCGGACTCACGCTGGTCACCGGCAAGCTGCTGAAGACCGGGCTGGTCGTGATGACCGGTGCCATGGCCGGGTTCTTCGCACCGTACGTCCTATTCTTCACCGACCTGTTCCCCGGCGCGCCGACGCTGGAGGCGCAGTACATCTTCAAGGACATCGTCCTGGCCGCCGCCGCCATGGTGATCGGCGCCCGGGCGTTGGGCGCCCGCCTGATTCCGGCCCACGAGCGCCAGGCACCCGTCCACGAAATCCGCCAGCGCGTGGCGGCCTAAGCCGCCAAACCTCGGCGACTACCTGTCCTGGCGGCGGCACTTGGAGGATCAGCTGGCTGTCGACTCCATCGCCCTGGCATGCATGCGGGAGGTCGGTGACCGGCGCCGCGAAGGCAAGGCCTTGAACAACCTCGGCCTTGCACTGCAGGAGATGCGGCGTCTTGAGGGGGCGACCGCCGCGCACGAGCAGGCCGCCACCATTTTCGAGGCCTTCGGTGATGACTACAACTGGGATATCGCCGTGGCCAACCTGGCCGATGATCGCCGCCTGCGTGATGGGGAGCGGGGCTGCCGGGAGCGTCAGGTGCTGAAGGCTGCCGGGCTGTGCGGAGTTCTTGGAGGTCGGGGATGTGGTTGTAGAGGGTGCCCACGCTGACGCCGAGCAG
>NZ_JBHYJD010000089.1:0-25827 GCF_042740555.1 Nonomuraea sp. NPDC059007
GCCGCCATCTGGCACAACTGGAACACCGGCGCACCCGTAAAACGGTCCCTGACCGCCTACGACCACTAACCCGAATTTCACATCAGCGATCTAGTCCGTAGCTGGAGAGCTGGACGCTTCGGCCGGCGATCGGTTGGCACATCATCCAGGTGTGCTCAAGGGGTGTCTCTGTGAGGCAGACAACACGTTGGCTGTCCTCGTACTTTGTGCCTTTGACGAGTGAAGCCGCCGGGCCAAAGCTGTTGAGGGCTCGCACCTCCTGAGCACCCAGGATGCCTAGGAGGGACAGCCGCGCGCTCGTTCCATCAGCCGAATCACGTGTCAGATGGACGAGGAAGGTCGACAGATCGCTTCGTCGATGGAGCAGACTCTCAATCGCGACCGGCTGCTGCGCAGGGGGAAATGACATAGCGCTCCCGGAGTAAAGATCAATCTACTCCTACTCTAGAGCTCGTGACGCCCCCTCGATCGCGCAAAGAGCAGGGTGGGGCGGTCCGTAGCCGTGGGCGGCCACCAGGCGGTATGCGCGTGCTGCTTTCAGCAGGGTACGGGCCGACGCCGTGGCGCTCAACGGAGCATGCGCGTGGCACGGACGACGCCCGGTCCGCGGCGTGTCTGCTCAGCCAACGACTGCAGTTGCTTGGGCACTTGAACCAGGTAGGTGACGTCATCACCTGCCTGGGCTTGGCGATCACGCTCGTGGCCCACATTCGCCGTCAGTTCGAAGATGCCGCCGACAATGTCATCTGTCATCGAAATGTCAGCGAGGGCCGGACGAGGTTGTGGGGATATCGCGACGCAAAGTGTCGTAGCCGTACGTCACTGTGGGGTGGTGTCTTCCTTGGCCATCGTGGGTGAAGGTGGGGATCGATGACCCGGTTGCGTGATCGGATTATGGCTGCGGGCGCGTCTGCGCCCAGCTACTACGACCTTGCCCTGGCAACGAGCCGGGTGCCGGGTTGGGAAGATACTGTCGAGCCCTTCCACGAGCTTCTGCTCGAGCCCGGCGGTGAGTGGGCCGCTCGCAGCATCCGGGCCAAGGTTGGCCAGGGACTGCGGACCGACATGCTGGGCTAGACGAAGGTGATCGCGGCCGAGAACGTCGCCCGCTACCTCACCGACACCTACACCCGCCCCGAAGATCTCTACACGATGCTGTCCACGGTGATCGTGGTGCCGCCACACGAGTGCACGTTCGTGGAGGTGCAGGGCGTCGAGAACTGGATGGGATATCACGCCTTCGGCTGGGCGGTGTCCCGCCAGCCCCGAAACAAGGGCGGCTGGGTGATGGAGGCGAACTTGTTCGTCGAATGGGACAAGGGCAAACCCTTCATCCTTGCCCTGATGACGTGGTTTCTGGGCGAAGACGGCCGCTACATCGCAGAAGGCGAGTTGCCCACTCCCTACACCAAGATGTCTTTCCCCCAGGACCCCGATCACCCGCGCATCGTGGAGAACCTCTGCGAGCAGCTGGTCATGCGGTACGGAATCGCCGTAGCGACCCTGGCCATGACGTTCGGGTTGATGCACAGCAAGAACGTCGACATCGTTGTGCAGGTTCCTGGCGAGAAGCAGTCACGAGCGCATCACAAACGTCGCGGTGTCCCCTTGACCCGATACTCGGTCTTGGACATCCAACCCGTGACCCAGGCCTTGGAGCGCGAGGGGAAGGCGAGCGCCGAGGGATTGGGCACCGCGCTCCACCTCTGCCGAGGGCACTTCAAGACTTACCGGCCCGAGGCGCCCCTGTTCGGCAAGCTGTCCGGCCAGTATTGGTGGAAGGAACACCCGCGGGGCAATGCCGAGCACGGCGAAGTCCATGCCAGCTACCGCGTGCATCCCGCTGACACCGACGCTGGCGTGGGGCGTGTCTACGAGCCGGTCGACGAGCACACCGAACTCGCGACGGTCACCCGCGAAGGGGGCGGGCGCGATCCCGATCTGGCTGGCCGGGGTCTTCGCGCTCACAACCGTGTCCAGAACCAGCTCGCCGAGGCGCTGCTGGCGGCCGGGTTGACGCCGTTGCGCCCAGCCCCGCACGAGAGCCAATACGACCTTGGCTGGGTCGCGGGCACACGCGATCTCTACATCGCCGAGGTCAAGAGCCTCACCGACGCCAACGAGGTCCAGCAGATGCGGCTGGCCATCGGCCAGGTGCTGCACTACACGACCGGGCTGGCCACATCGGCGGGGCGCGTTCATCCCGTCATCGCTTGCGAACGCGAACCAGCCGATGGCGACCTGGTCCGCGCGTGCCGTGACCACGGCATCGCGATCGTCTGGCCGGAGCGCTTCGCCGGCTGGCTCGCTGAGCAGAACGAAAGGAGGCGATGAGCAGTGGAGCTTACGCGCGATGACCAGGAAGGTTACGCACCGAGTCTGGATGGGTCTACCGCTCCAGCCTGCGACCGAGTAGGTCGCGGCCGCCATCTCAATGTGCCGCTGGGTTGTACGTCGTTGCCGAACTGGAGCGCGAACGATCTCGCGATCATCTCGATCTCTCCCTCGATGATCCAATACGGGCACGGCAAGTCGGCATCGTGGGGACCGAGCGATAGTGCCTGGCGCCTGCCCCAATGACCTTTCACACGACTGCCGGTCGCCGACCACGGAGTAGGAGCGCGCAGCCCACGCTGCCAGCATGGCTGTGTACATGGGCGTTGCCTGGGACTTGGTCCTGTATCTGAGCGACCTCGATCACCGCGACCGCATCCCTCGGCGACCTGGCGGTGTAGTGCTGAAACGCCTGGAACGACAGCCCGCCGTGTCATCGACCCCGCTAAACGGGCCACCCTGCGTCGCCTCGTCGGCGATGGTGTCTCAGTCACTGAAGCCGCCCGCACCCTCAAGTTCGGCCGCTTGACCGCTTACGTGGTCCTTGCCACCAACCCGGCCTGACCCGTTCACACGGCTTCTTGCGGTCTCCTTCAGGGCCGTGTGTGCGCGGGCGATGGGCTGAGGGGCAATGGCCACGCTTTGCGGAAGTCGTCGATGAGCTGCCAGGCCAGGTGCGGGTTCACGGCGAAGGCCGTGCGGGCCTTGGCCAGGCGGTCGAAAGTGGCCGGATGGTTGATCGGTTGGGTAGCGCGGTCCATGTGGTCCTTGTCGAGTGCGTCGTTGAACACCTGCAGGAGCGTCATGCAGAAATAGACGTAGCAGGCAAACTCCAGGCGCGTCTCGCCAGCTTGCTGGTCGTCGTCGAGGGGGTCGGCGGACAGGGTGGTCAGAATGTCGGCCAAAGGTGGCACCACCTCCTCGACCACCCCGGTGAGGTGATGGAGGTGGCGCAGCAGATTCGGCTGGTTCTGGACGGCCGGGTGGTGAAGGGTGGCCAGGGCTTTGCGGTGGAGCTCTTGTCCGACCAGCTCGAGGCACAGTTCGGAGAGTTTCGTCTGAGGATTACCCAGGCGGACGAGGCGGCGGGCAATGCGGATCAGGTCGCGGGCTTGGCCGCCGGCCAGGACATGACACAAGCCCACGTACGGTTCGTTCAGGCCGATGACCCGTTGATAGAGCAGGCGACGGGACTCGGCGTAGGTGAGGGGCGAGACGCGCAGGATCTCATCAAAGGAACTGTCGAAAACGTCCCGGAAAGGGAAACCGCGACGCTCGAAGGCGGTCATGGCATCGTCGGAGACCGACACCAAGAAGTAGACACCCGGGATGCCGAAGATGCCTTTTACCTCGTTGAGGAACTTCTCCACCTGGGTGGCCGAGCCGATTTTGTCCAGTTCGTCAACGCCGATGTACACGCTGGCACCAGTGCGGGACAGATAGCGCGCCACAGCCCGGGTGAAGGCGCGAAACTCCGCGACGATCTCGGGATAGCTGAGGGGTTGCTCGGCGCGCGACCAACCGCCGGAAGCCTGAGCTTCCAGCCCGACGCCGAGTTTGATCGCCCCCGACCAACCGGTGGTGTTGGTCTGCAGGAACCGGATGCGGGCTAGATCACGCAGGGCCCGACGGCACAGGCGACGCTCGGTGGCGAACAGCAGGTGGCGACGATAGACCAAGTGGCCATCGTGAACCAAGCTGACCACCAGGAACAGCCCGATCACGGCCTGGATCAGGAGAATGACGGCCGCTGAGAGCAGGTGGTCTAGGTGAGCCACCCAGATCAGCCCGGCTGCCAGGCCAAGGAACAGAACGAGGTTGAGCACGATATACAGCAGCCAGCGAGGCGACGACCACCGCCTATGCTGCCTCCAGGTACGGTGCGGGTTCCTGAACCGCCTCGCGCTGGCACGGCACACCTCTGCGAACAGGTGCAGCACGAAGTCACGCCCGCTGTAGTCGACCGGCGCCGAAACCAG
This sequence comes from Nonomuraea sp. NPDC059007, assembly GCF_042740555.1. Lineage (NCBI taxonomy): Bacteria > Bacillati > Actinomycetota > Actinomycetes > Streptosporangiales > Streptosporangiaceae > Nonomuraea > Nonomuraea sp. NPDC059007. The sequence continues at coordinate 4,314 of NZ_JBHYJD010000089.1, forward strand.
GCAGGTGACATGGGAAGGCAGTTTCTGAGGTGTGGCGCAGTATTGACGGATGAGCGCCGATTTTCCCGTTCCGCGCACGCCAGCGATGCCGACACTGCCGCCGTTCATGCCGGCGAGCAGGGCCTCAATGTCGTCCCAGACAGAGGTGGGCACGTAGTAGTCGGACCCGTGCAAATCACGCAGCCCGGTGCTGTCTTGGACCGCGTAGTCCCGTTCAAGGCGGTCCTCACGGGCATCATTGATCGCGTACCGCACGACCTGAGTGAGGCCCTGCGCAGACGAGGAGATGGCGCCGATCAAACGGGTGCGAGCGGCGGCGAGTTGCCGTGCGACAGGGTCGCCATTCAAAATGATGCGCGCGCCCAGCCGAGTCGTGCGCACCTTCCTGACCCCGGCGGCTAACAGTGCCAAGAACACGCAGAGCCACGCCACCTCGGCCAGCACCGCCCAGGGCTCCCACCACACACTCACAAGAGCCCGAACGACCAGCAAGCAAACAGCGATGGCGCCACATAATGGCCACACAACAGCCAGAAGCTGGCTCCACGGGTCGTTGGCGGCGGTGCCGATGTATTCCTCGACAGTAACCTCATGCTGCGCCCGAGCGTGCTTGTACTGCTGGTATTCCTGCGGGGTCTCGACGAGCAGCGAGTCGATCATGCTCGTTGCCGTCTCATGGAGACGGCCGGGATCGACACCCAGGTCCTGGATGGATTCGGCGACTTCGGGGTTAGCCAGTTCGTCCTCCACCAGGGCGACGAGAGCGCGCTCAAGTACCGGATCATCCATGGCCACCTCTTGTCGCGGTCACTATTTACGCCTTGTCTCGGCATCGAGAATATTCTGCCTGATCGCCCTTATCGCCGTTTGCTCCTCTTGTAAATACTCCAAACTCCGACAGGAAATGATCTGATCCGGCTTTGAAATTGGACGGCAACCCTGTTTCCGGTCCGGTCTATAAATGTTAAACGGCCAAGCGAGAATTCCGATTCTGTTCGAGTGCTTCGCAAGGGACGCCGTAGCCACGAGCCAGACCGCCCCTGTCTCGCTAGCCCTGGAGAAGACCGTCCGCGCACACCGATCCGGCCTGCGAGAAGTCCCGAGCCAGACGTCGCTACCTCGGGCGGAGGCGGCGGTGAAGCCGAGCCGGTCGAGCGGCCGAAGACCTTGGATTCCTAAGGCAACGAACGGCAGACGATGGCCTCGGTCGTACTGCCAAACCCGACGTCCAGGTACCAGTCCCCGCCGGACGTTGACTCAGCCCAGGCCGTTGTCAGTCATACCGGGCAGGATGACGGTGGTCGGGCCACCCTCGCCTTCAGCTTGTACGTACAGCCGCCGGCCCCTGACAGCGACAAATCGGCCGGGCGCGGGGTTGCGTCGGAGATCCACCCGCTCGCTGAGCATCTGATAGGCGGCGCTACCGAAACCGGCGAAGGCGGCCAGGGCAAGGGCAACCATGAGGGGCATTGCTGTCACGGCGTGGCTCCTTCTGCGCGATGGGCTAGCTGAGCTGTCACGGTGTGCCTGCCTTATGCCTCTATGCCGAGAAGGCTCCAACCAACGTCTCGGCCCGCTCGATGGCCATCTCCGGCCCAGTGCGCCAGGATCGAGCCATGCGACTGCTGATCCTTGGAGGCACGTGGTTCCTCGGACGGGCGTTGGCCGAGCTCGCGATAGAGCGCGGGCACATCGTCACGACCTTCACCCGTGGCCGGTCCGGTAAGGATGTACGCGGCACCACCCCGATACGCGGAGATCGCACCAACAGCACCGACCTGGCGCACCTCGCCACAAGCGGCCCGTGGGATGCCGTCGTGGACACCAGCGGCATGACCCCGGCCATGGTCGAGACGGCCGCCGCTTGCCTGGCTGGTGCTGCCAACTTCTACGTGTTCACCTCGACGGTGAACGTCTACCGAGGTTGGCCGACCACTCCTCTCGATGACGCCTCCCCACTGCGGACCTACACTCCAGAACCCCCTTCTGGGGAAAGCGGGCTCGACAAGTACGGCCGCGAGAAGGTCGGCTGCGAGCAGGCTGTGACCTCCGCGTTCCCCGACCGCGCTGCACTGCTCCGGCCAGGGGTCATCATCGGCCCGTACGAGTACGTCGGTCGGGTCCCGTGGTGGCTGCGACGTCTCGCCCGCGGTGGCCGCGTACTGGCCCCCGGTACCGCTGCTTGGCCCATTCAGCCGATCGACGTTCGCGACGTGGCCGCGTTCGCGTTGGACACCGCCGAGCGGCAGCGGGCGGGCTCGTACAACCTGGCCGCCCCGATCGAATCGGCCACCTTCGGTGAGCTGCTCGACGCCTGCCAGCAGGCGACCGGCAGCGATGCCCGTCTGGAATGGGTCGACCACGACTTCCTCATCCGGCACGGCGTCCGTGAATGGGTGGAGTTGCCGCTGTGGCGACCGTACGCGGGCACATGGCGGCTGGACGCGGCCCACGCGCGTACGGCGGGCCTGGAGTGTCGGCCACTGGCGACCAGCGTGGCCGACACGTGGAAGTGGCTCAGCGACGCCGGGCAGCTCCTCGACCATGAACGCGCCGCCGAGCTGGGCATCGCACCCGAGCGTGAAGCCGAGCTCTTGGCCGCCTGGGACGCCCGCTAGGACCCGGCGGGCAGCGCGCGAACGGTGCTCCCCTGAACGAACATCGCCAGGTCGTCGCCGAGGTCCCGCGCCGCCCGCTCCGACAGGGTGGCGAGCCTGACACGCAGCCCGCCCAGCCGTTGCAGGACGGGGAACGACCGCATGTCGGCGGGGAGCTGAAGCGCCCCGCCGAGGCAGCCGCGGGCGTTGGTGAGGTCGCCGAGTAGCACGAAAGCTGTGGCCATTTCGATGCCGATCGTGGCCTCGACCATCTGAGATCGCTCGTCCTGCGGCAGGGCCTTGGCCATGTCGAGTGCCTGCTGAGTGTGGGTCAGCACTTGCCCGGTGAAGCGGCGCACCGCCGTGGGCTCGAATGCACCATCGCGCAGGTGAAGCAACTGCAGTAGGGCGGTGCTGAAACAGCGGTGCTGCCTGACCTCGTCCCACAGGAACACCCCGCCGATCGCCTGAAGTTCGTCGCCGCCCTGGTCGTTGGCGCGGGCCTCGGTCGCGGCCCGGATCGCCTGCACGGTCTTGTCAGCGTCGCCCACGTGCGACCAGGCCCGCGCGGCTATGCTCTGGACCCGGGCCGCAGCGAGCCCCACGGGGCGCTGTTCGACAGCTCTAGTGATCGCGATGACGGCGTCTTGGGGATGGCCTGCCCAGTAGGAGCTGGAGGCCATCAGTCCGCGCGCGTGCACGGCAAGCGGAACGTGATCGATGGAGTTGGCGAAGGACCAGGCCGCGCGAGCATGGTCGCGTGCCATCTTGGTCTCCCCAAGGTCGATGCATGCCTCGGCCAACAGCGCGGCGACCACGCTGGACATGAAGTTGAGCTCTCCGAGCTGCGCGGGCTTACGGGTCTGGCTCCTCCGGGCGGCGATCTGGTCGCGCACATCAACGAGCTCGGGGAAGAGCACCATGGGCGGGCTCTGGAGGAAGGTCCTGGCCAGCCGGATGACGTCGTCTTGCAGCTGCTCCATGGCCGCACCGCCGAGCGTGAGTTCCGCGTCGCCGGCGGCCTCCCTCGAACGGTCGGCGGCTTCCATCATCAATTCGTACAGTCCTCTGGCGCGGTCTTCGACAGGTGTACCCCGCAGGATGGAAGCCGCATCGACGCAGACGGGGGCGACGGTGTCGATGTCGGTGAGGAGGCTGAACAGCTCGGCTGCGGGTCTGCCGAAGATGTGGCCGAGGACCTCGCGAGCCCTCGGATGGGGTAGTCCCTTCAACCGGCCGGACAGCCACCGATCCCATTGCCGATCGCTGATCGTCAGATCGCGGTAGCCCACTTCCCTGGCCGTCCGCTCGAACAGCCGGGCGAAGCGGCCGTAATGCACGAGGTCTCGTTCTTCGGCAAGTTGCCTCAGCACGATGACTTGCACGCTGGTCCTCCTACCGGACAGGACGCGGCTCCGCCATTCACGGTAGAGCCGCGATGCACGGCGGGGAAGACGATCCACAACCGAGAACGAAGAAGTCGCCGAAGGGGCGCTGAAAGGGCGCTGAAAGGCCGTGAGGAGGCGCTGCCACGGCGTGGAGATGTCGCCGCTCACCAGCCACGATGCAAGTCCATCCATTGCATCCGAGCTGGCTGAAGGGACCGGACCTCGTGTCGAAGAGTCTCGCTTGCGCCAACACAGACAGCTCAGCGCGTGGCGCCATCCGGCCAGAAGATGCGGACCGGAAGCCCACGGTCACGAGCTGCGGCCGCAACGTCGGCTGCGCCGCCGAAGCCGCGGGCGGAAAGTCCGTCCCAGACGGCCCACAGTTCCTCGGCGAATTCGAGCATGCGCTCGGAGGCACCAACCCGTCGGCGAAGGAAACCCCGGATGACTGAGAACCAAGCCTCCGCAGGGACACCCCCTCTCGCGAAGCAGCCCAGCATCGCGCGCACCTACGACGGGTTCCTGAAGGGCAAGAACCACTACCTCAACGAGGACGCCGTGGTGGACGAGCTTCTCGGCATCCTTCCCCAACTCCAGCAGGCGGCCATGGCCAACGCAGCGTTCGTCCCCCGCGCCATCCAGGTGGCCTGTGAGGAAGGCGTCCACCAGTTCCTTGACCTGGGGTGCGGGCTGCCCTCGCCAACAGGGGCGACCACCCTGGAGACAGCACGCCAGGTCCAGCGTGAACCGCGCGTGGTCTACGTCGACAACGATCGCCAGGTCGCCGTCCACGGCCGCGCGCTGCTGGAGGTCACGGGCGAGGCGATCATGGTGGAGGCCGACGTCCGCCACGCCGACTTCGTGCTGGCTGAGGCGTCCAAGCTGGTGGACTTCGACCAGCCGGTGGCAGTCATCGCGGCGGCTGTCGCGCATTTCTGGCCCGATCAAGACGACCCCGCCGCGGTCTTGCGCCGCTATACCGACCGCTGCTCGGCCGGAGGGTTTGTGATCTTCACGCATGCACGCGGCGACCTGCTGCCCCGCGACTTACTCGGGGAGGGGGTTGCGGCCTACTCCAAGATCGCCTCCATCTACCCGCGCAGCATCGAGGCGATCGCCGGCTTCCTAGACGGGTTCGAGTTGCTGGAGCCCGGCCTGGTCGAAGCCTCTCAGTGGCGACCACCACACGAGGTCAAAGACGACGTCGGACCGGCGCACTTCCTGGCCGCCGTGGCCAGATTCGGTCCTGCTCCCGGAAGGTAAGTGACCCCGTGGCCATGCCCTGGCCGGACGATGACGACCTCGACGATGAGGGCGTCGAGCAGGTCGACTGGACGGAAGCCAACCCGACGCGCTTCGACCGCGACCCCCGCGTCCAGAAGTCCAGACAGGTGGCTGGCGTCATGTATGAGCTGTGCGCCCGTGCCGGCCTCCACTGGATCCGCCGCACCGCCAGAACCCGAGCCGACGACGCCGCTACCTTCGACGGCCCGCTTAGCAGCGAAAGGGATGCCCAAGAGCTGTGGGAGAAGATCATGAACGGGAAGGCGGTCTGATGCCCGACCCTCACGCCTGCTTCCCCATCCGCGCGACCGGGCAGCCTGCTGCCACACCACCCGGTCGCTGAGCGGCGGACCGGGCACTGCCCCCATGGTGCCCGGCCCGCCGCCCCTAGCCCGTTGACGCCCCCTCGAACTGGAGGACACCTGCCATGGCACCGCCCGAGCTCGTCCCAGCCATTCCATCTCCGGGCCTGTGGCTGGAGATGGAACTGGTATGGAACAAGAAGCTCTGTGCCTTCTACCTCGGCCCGCACGCCGTCGCCCCGTTGATGGCCTGCGACCTCGGCACGCTGCGCGCGGCGGAGGTTGTGGTGGAGTGGGTGGTACACGAAGACGTCCGGCCGGAGCCGGTGCACCTCAACGACCGCTCGGCGCCCGAAGCCAGTTGCCCCGCCCAGGGTGAAGCGGACCGGTTCAACAGCCACGACCACGACGATCAGCATCTCCGTCCCTGCCAGGTCTGGTGCGCGCAATCTGGCGAGGGGGGCGGCGACGGCCCTGTGGGGGCCGCAGGTTCGATAGGCCGTGGTCGTGGCCGCTTCATCCCGCGCCAGCGGACGGAGGTGGCATAGTGACCGGCCCCACTCGGCCTTCGTGGCGCATCTATGACCACATCGTGCGTGTGAAGTTCTCCGTCGCGGCTGGCCGCGATGCCCGGATGGTCGCATTGGAAAGGCTTGGCCAGGTCAGTCGTCAGCTCGCCGATCACATCCGAGCGGATGGGCTAGAGCTCTGTGACCAGGACTTCGAGATCGCCTATGTCGGCCCATCGGGCAAGCCCACCTCGCGTGAGGAGGCTTGTGGAGGCACCGCGTGGCTCAAGTCCCGGACCAGGCGCCAGAGGGTCAAGCGCAGTGGTGTGGTGCCCGCCCCGGTCCCTTCCGATCCGGGCGGTCTGCTGGAGGAGTTGGCCGCCGCGCTGACCAATGCGGCGTTCGGAGACATCGTGTCGGCCGTCGACGTGGCGAAGGAGTAGCGCATGCTTCCTGAGCTCTCCCAGCTCTCCCAGCTCTCCGGCTATCTGCCCGTTGCCCCGGTGTCGCGGCACGAGTTGCTTGTCCAGCTCATCTTCGAGGTCGTTCCGGATCGAGGACCAGCGGAGTCGGCGAGGGTGGCGCTCACCGAGCTGGGCGAGCGCGTCGCTCGCGAGCTGGAGTCGCGGGGGCGGGAGATGGCGGAGCCCAGGCGCATGGAGATCCGCTATTTCGGCGGGTCGGCCGACCAGTGGATGGCCTGTCTACCTGGTGAGGCCGCTTGGGGTGCCGTCTCGATCAGGGTGAGGACCAGGCCAGTCGCCCAGCCGGTTCAGCCCGCCTTGGATGCGGCTGACGTTCCCCTGAGGTATCAGCTCCGGCAGCTCGGCCTGCCTGCTCTGGAGGCCCCATGATCCGTTGGCGCTATCACCACACCCCAAGACCTTGTCCCGGCCGCTGGTCGCACATCGTTCTTCCCGCCTGTCTGGCGGGACATGTGGGTGGTGGCCGGTCGAGGAGGAAGACGGAGGCGGCAGCAGGTGCCCTCTCTTCGAGAACCCCCATCGCAGGACAGGAGCAGACGTCATGAGCACTCTGACCATCGAGCCGACCACGGAAGAGGCGGACGAGGTTGCCCGCGTGGACGAGAGCCTCAGCGCGGAGGAGGGCGTCAGCGCGGAAGCGGCGTTCGACCCGTTCAACCTCGACATCAGGCTTGTGGAGAACACCCCGGCGGCCAACACCTCGCTGAGGTGTGGCACCGGTGACACGTGCGGCAGCTCCTGCCCGAGCGCCTGCACAACGTCGTAACTCCACCAGCCCAGGTCCCCCCTCGATGGGACCCGGGCTTGCAGCCCAGCCCGGATGGTGACCAGGACGGAGCGGAAGAGATGACGCGGACGCGAATCAGACGGTATCGGCGCACCGGCGCCGGAATGCTGCGCGCCACCGCGCATCCGGCTCCTCCTGTCCTTCCGGGCTGGCCGAAGCCGGGCTCCTCGATCGAGCAGTGGGGGTCATGGCTGACCCAGGCATGGGAGGATGAGCCCTTCCGGCAGGCGGTCAGCAACGCCAGCCCCGACCTATCCCGCCAGGTCCAGGCAATCCTCGGCGGGCAGGTGAGTAACGCCCGCCGGGCACGCCGTGCGGCGCTGTCCATCGCCCGCTACGCCCTGCGCTACGCGCACCGCTCCACCCCGTTCGGCCTGTTCGCCGGTGTCGCCCAGGTCGCGTTCGGCGACACGGCGCTTGTGCGTGTCGGGGATGCGCACGAGGCCGTTACCCGGCCTGAGCCCACCGATTTGGATGCGGCGATCACCGCGTGGGAGAGCGGCGAGGGCGCGATGGCCGACGTCGAGGTGTGCGTGAACAACCTTGCCCGCGTGCGCGACGGCCGTGTCCATGTTCCGGCCGAGGGCGCGGATGAGGTCTCCTTGGCCGCTACGGCTGCGGTGGAGCTGGTGCTGCAGGCGGCCGGTTCCCCGATCCCGCACGCGGCCCTGCTGGGAAAGCTCGCCGCGGAGTTCCCGCAGGTCGCCCCCGGCCGCCGCGCGGAGTTGGTTGCTGAGCTGCTGCGGACGCGGTTGCTGCGCTCGCGGCTGCGTGCGCCGGCCACCATCCCCAATCCGGCCGCCGTCGTGCCGCCCACGCTCTTGGCCGCCTGCGAGCGCACGGCAGTGGACCTGCGGCTGGATGCCGAGGTGCGGCTACCAGCGTCAGTCGCGGTCGAGATGGAGACCGCCGCGACGGTCCTGGCCAGGCTCGCGACCCATCCCGCAGGTACTCCGGCCTGGCGGCGTTACGCCGAGCGGTTCGTCGACCGGTTCGGCCAGGAAACCGAGGTGCCCGTGGAGCAGCTCACCGACCCCGACTGCGGGTTGGGGCTGCCGGATGGGTTCGGCCTTCTGGCGGAGTCGCCCAGGCCGATGTCGCGTCGCGACCGGCTCCTGCTGGGCCTGGCAGGGACCGCCGCCGTCGAGGGCGACCGTGCGGTGATCTTGCCTGAGGCGATGGTCGAGGAGTTGGAGGCAGCCGCGGCCGAGCCCTTCACCACCCTCGCGCCCGCGCCGCACTTCGAGGTGTGCGCGCAGGTCCAGGCCCGCTCCGTCGCAGCGTTGGATGCGGGTGACTTCCGGCTGCGTGTCCAGACTGTTTCCCGCGCGGCCGGTTCCATGACGGGACGGTTCTGGCATCTGCTGCCCGGCCTGGCCGCCGGATACGGCGCCCTGCCCACCGTCGCGCCCGGTGCGTTGGCGGCGCAGTTGTCGTTCCACCCCACCCGGGCCGAGGCCGATCTGCTCACCCGGGCGCCGCACGTCCTGCAGCAGGTGGTCAGTGTCGGCGAACACCGAGCTACGGGCGAGGGTGTGCTGCACCCGCGTGATCTGGTGGTCGGCTCTCGCGACGGTCACCTGTATCTGTCGGTGGCCGCGACCGGCCAGCAGATCGAGCTGCTGGCCCCCACGGCGATCAACTTCCTGTGGAACAACTACACGCCGCCGCTGGTCAGGTTCCTAGCCGAGATCAGCCGCGCCGCCACCACGCAGGTGACCTGGTTCGACTGGGGCGCGGCGTGGACGCTGCCGTTCACCCCCGCTGTGCACTACCGGCGCACCGTGCTGGTGGCCGCCCGCTGGCAGCTCCAGGCCCGGAAGCTGCCCGGCCGTGCGGCGCGCTTGGAGGAGTGGGCCGAGCACCTGCACGCCTGGCGCGCGCGCACCTGGATGCCCGAGCGGATACTGCTGGCCCTTGATGACCAGCATCTGCCGCTGGACCTGACGCGGGAGATGGATCTGGACGTGCTGCGCGCGCACCTGAGCGGCCATCCGGTCGCGGTGTTGTTCGAGGCGCCGCCCCCTGATGCCGATGGGTGGCTCGGCGGCCGGGCGCACAGCATCGTCATCTCGGTGGAGTCGACGTCATGACCGGCCAGGCGACGCAAGCGCTGGCCGAGGGCGCGCTCGGCCGAGCGCTGCTGCATATCGAGCACGCTGACCTGGCCGGCGCGCGCCCCCTGCTGGAGGAGGCCGTCTGCGGCGGGGTCAGTACCGGCTCCAACGCGAGCCTGTATCACGGCGCCCCGGCGCTGGAGTTCGTCCTCAGCCGCGCCGGGCGCATCGACCGCGACGTGCGGGCGGGCGTTGACCGGGTCGTGGCCGCCCGCCTGGCCGCCGCCCGCCAACGACGCCTCGCCCGGCAACTACCGCCGCTGGCGGAGTTCGACTTGATCAGTGGCCTGACTGGGTTGGGGGCGCTGCTGCTGGCCCGGCCCGGCTCCTCACGCCTGCTGGAGGAGGTCCTGACTCACCTGGTGTCGCTGGCGTGCCCGGTCGAGGTCGGCGGTCGGATGCTGCCCGGCTGGTGGTCGCCGGACAGCCCCACACACGAGGCCGTTGTGCTCGGCGGCCACGGCAACAACGGCGTGGCGCACGGCATCGCCGGGCCACTGGCGCTGCTGTCGCTGGCCGCCCGCCGAGGCATCCACGTCGACGGCCAGCGCGAGGCCATCACCACCTTCTCGACCTGGCTGGAGCAGTTCGGCAGCTTCTACTGGACCACCTTCGATCAGCTCACCGGCGACAAGCCTCTGTTGGTGCCGCCTCATCGGCCTTCTTGGTGCTACGGGGATTTGGGGATCGCCCGCGCCCTGCAACTGGCCGCGCTCGCGCACTGCTCTCCTGCCCGCCGGGAGAAGGCCGAGGAGATCGCCGTGGCGGCCCTTGCCGACGCCGAGCGGCTCGACCGGGTGACCGACGCCTCGCTGTGCCACGGCTGGGCCGGAATCTTGGCGGCCACCACCGCCATCGCCGCCGACAGCACCGCCCCCGACCAGTTCACCGCGAGTATCCAGCACGTCCGCCACCGTCTGGCCGAAGGGATCACCGAACTGTCCAAGCCGGGGTTTCTGGAAGGGCGGGCCGGGGCGCAACTGGCGTTGGAGGGCTCCAACGCCACCGGTTGGACCTGCGCTCTGCTCCTGCACTGACCCCCGCCGCCGTACCAGCCGACTCGAACCCGACCGAGCAGGAGCTACGACATGGACAGCTACGAGGACAACCTGGCCCCACCAGCCGAAGCTGAATGGTGGCATGCCACGGTCAGCTTCCCCGGCGGCGCCGGGGTGAGCCCGAAGGCGGCGTTCGCCTTGTCGAACGCGCTGGCCGGACGGCACTTCCACTTCCTGCGCAAGGAGGGCGGGCTGCGGCTGCGCACCGACCAGCCCGTGGGCGTTCTCCTCGACCAGCTCGTGGCCGATGAGGTGGTGGCCGGATGGGTTGGCGGCATCTACGAGCCCGAGACGGATGCGTTCGGCGGCCCTCAGGGCATGGCCGTCGCCCACGAGGTGTTCGTCGCCGACAGCCTGGCCGCGCTGGCCCAGACCGGCAACCCCGACAGCCGCGGCCGGTGCATCCTGCTGCTGTCGGCGATGTGCCGGGCGGCCGGGCTTGACGCGTTCGAGGTAGGCGACGTGTGGGCGAAGGTCAGCGCCCTCCGCCCGCCGATCGGCTCTCCCGCCGAAGCGCGCCGGGCAGCGGCGATCACCGCGATGCGGCGCCTCATGAACGCCGACGCCGCCCAACGGCCCTGCCCTGAACCGGGCTGGGCCGAGCGCGTGGCCGCGTTCGAGGATGCCGGCCGCGCTCTGGCCCGGCTCGCCAAAGGCGGGCACCTGGTGCGAGGGCTACGGGTGGTCCTGGCCCACCACGCCATCTTCGCGTTCAACCGCGCCAACACGTCCGTGGCCGAGCAAGCCGCGGCGGCCTGGCTCGGCTGGCAGGTCGTCTTCGGACAAGACAACCTCGCTGCCGTGTCCGCCAGCCCCTCCTCGCCAGTCACACCTACCTTCACCAGGATGGAGACCACCATCACTACCGTCGACCCCAGCACGCTGCGCGAGGCCATGGTGGCCACGTACACCGACTCCGGCCACCTGCGCACCCCAGAGATCATCGACGCGTTCCGCGCCGTCGAGCGACACACCTTCATCCCCGACGCCACCGTCGAAGCCGCCTACGTGGATGACGCCGTGGCGATCAAGCACGACGCGAGCGGCGAGATGATCTCCTGCATCTCAGCGCCGTCCATCGTGGCCACCCAACTGGAGCAGGTCGGCGCACAGCCAGGCCACCAGGTCCTGGAGGCAGGCGCGGCCACCGGCTACAACGCCGCCCTGCTCGGCCACCTGGTCGGCCCCACCGGGCATGTGTGGACGATCGACGTCGACCAGGACCTCGTCGACACCGCCCACCGGCATGTGGACGCGGCCGGGGTCACCAACGTGACCGCTGTGCTTGGCGACGGCGCGGCCGGACTGCCCGAGCACGCCCCCTACGACCGCATCCAGTTCACGGTCGGCGCGGGCGACGTCCCGGCCAAGGTGCTCGACCAGCTCGCGCCGGATGGGCGTCTGGTCATCCCGATGCGCATCCGTGGCAGCATCTCCCGCTCCTTCGCCTTCGAGCGCGACGGCGAGGACGGCCTGTGGAAGACCGTCTCGTGCGAGATGGCGACGTTCGTACCCCTGCGCAAGGGCATCGGCGACGACATCTACACCCGCGTCCAGCTCGACGGCGAAGGCGATGTGCACCTGGAGACCTTCAGCGAGCAGCTCGTCGACCGCGAAGCGATGCGCACGATCCTCGACCAGCCTGCCCACACGGCCTACACCAGCGTGAAGTTCCGCCAAGGCGACCCATGGCAGTGGGTGTACCTCTGGCTGGCCTGCGTCCTGCCCAACGGCCTATCCCGGATGCCCGGCACCCGGCCCGGGTTCACACCGCACTTCGCGTGGGGGTCGATGGCCGCGCTCGACGGCGACACCCTGGCCTACCTGACCGTCCGCGAGGACGAGGACGCCGCGGGCCGCTTCTGGCAGATCGGCGTCATCGGCCACGGCCCGCACGCCGCCGGCCTGGCCGAGCAGGTCGCCACCGCGATCGAGGAATGGGAGCGCGACTACGGCAACCACGCCCCGGCCCCCGGCTTCCGCATGGCCGTAGGCGACAGCCGTGACCTGCTCAAGGCCGCCGACCCGCGCTTCATCATCGACAAGCCCGCCAGCCGCCTCGTCATCGACTGGCCATAGAAGAAGGGTCAGCGTCGTGATGAGCCCGGCGATCGCCGCCCGTATCCCGCTGGTCTGCCGTACCAAACCGCCCGGCAAACCCCTGTTGGAGCGGATCGCCGATCTCACGGCGCTGACCGTTGAACCCGCGGGCGCCGACCACCACGACCTGGTGGCCCGCGCCTGCGGCGTCCTCAACATCTGCGCGCTCATCGCCTCCGACGCCGCCCTGCCCGGCATGGCCGCCGACCTGTGCTGGCGGCAGCACCAGGTCTTCGCCGAGGCCGGGAGCCTGCCCCGCGACATCGCGGTCATGTCGTTGATGCCGTTGATCAACCTCGCCCGGCTCCTCATCCGAGAAGGCGACGGCCAAGCCGCCTACGAGCTCCTCGACCGGCTCTACGGCGCCGCCCAGCAGCGCCGCGCCACCGTGATCCACGATCACGACGTCGACCTGTCGCCCCTGACCCACACCCATCACGACCACAGCGCGGTCTGCACCGAGCTGTGGGTCGCGCTGCTCATCGACGGAGCCCGCGCCCTGGCCCAGCAGGGCCGCTGGAGCGAGGCCGCCGCCGCGATGGCCACCCACCGCGGTATCGGCGATCGGCTGCTTGACGGCCGTCAGCTCAAGATCATGGCCTTGGTGGAGCAGGGACGCCCTGTCGAGGCGATCGCGCTGATCGACTCCACGCTGCCGGTCGAGCCGTGGGAAACCACCGTGGCCTCGCTCCTGCGCATCGCCATCCGCCCCGGCACCACGCCCACCCCGCAGGACGAGGTCGAACAGGTGCTCGCGCACACGTACGACCTGGTCACCGCCCAGGAGCCGACCACGGCCGCGTTCCGGGCCCGGCTCGCCTTGACCGCACTCGACGTGGCCGACCAGGGCCAGCCGGGCGGCAACCGCCTGGCCGCCGCCGTCATCGACGTCGCCACCACCGACGCCTACGCCGCACGCGATGTCCTTGCCCACCCGGCGATGCGCTCCTGCATGACCGGCCAGCAGCACCAGGACCTCGTCGCCCTGATCGCCGCCGCAGCGCTCGGCACCCGGAGCATCCCCGACGTTCATCTCAACGCCCTCAACGAGGCGGTGGAGCACGCCGAGGAGCGCCTGCGGAACCTGCTCACCGCAACCGCGCACCCCCGCCCGACCACTTTGGAGAAGCCGTGACGCGTCAACCGTGGACCACCGCGCCCCTGGTGGCGCTCGACCTGGAAGGCACCGGCGGCCAGGATCGTGACCACGAGCAGATCCTGGAGATCGCGATCGTCCCGCTGGACGACGGCTCCCCGGACCTGACCGCCGCCTGGGACAGCACGATCAACCCCGGCCGCATCGTCGCGCCCCGCCCATGGATCGCCCGGGAACTCACCGGCGACATCCTGTTCACCGCACCCTCCTTGGACGACATCCGTGCTGAGATCGTCGGCCGCCTGAAGCAGCGGATCATCGTCGGGCACAACATCGGCGTGGACTGGCGGCTGCTCCACCGTCTTGTGCCCGAAGCCCAGCCCGCCGCCCTGCTTGACACCGCCCGGCTCTACCGTCACTTTCACCCCGCGAGCCAGCGCTGGAACCTGGTCCGGCTCCTGGAGAAGTACGCCCTCAACGCGCAGGTCGCCCAGCTCGTCCCCAAGGGCAGCCCGCATCGCGCCCTGTGGGACGCGGTCGGCGCCGCCCTGTTGCTGCCCTCACTGATCGAGGACCTGCCCGGCACAGCTTCCCTCACGCTGGAGGAGCTGACCGCAGTCGCCGGCGTGCCGCTGCAAGGCAAAGTAGCCCGGGGATCAGGCATCGAGCAGGTCGCGCTCGATGTCTGACGGACTGTCCATCTCGCTCAGGGGAGTGCCCGCATGAACACCTCGCTCCGCGACGAGTTGCTGCAGCGTATGGAACGCGATCAAGCCGTCCGTACGGCCATCAACCATCCGCCCATACCCGTATCTGGGGAGCTTGAGCCCGAGTGGGAGCGGATGCAGCCCTACAATCGCTCCGCTCGATGCCTTCCCGCGTTTCTGAGACCGATGCCTGGCAGGCCGACACGATCGTGGGCCAGCGCTTCCGCGACGTTGCCATGACCGATGTCGCCGCTGCTGTAGCGAAGCGAACCGGCGACCATTCCGCGCTCGCGCACACCGGACGGGGCGGCCTGCTCCGCGTCGACCCAGGCCCCGGTAGCGATCACTTCGGGTTGGTGACGCGGCTGGACCTGAGCCAGATCGACGAGTCGCATCTGCGTCAATACACCTGACTCAGCCTTGACGACCTGTCGGCGGGCTGGATCCTGCACGAGCCCGGCACTCAACGGCTCCCGACAGCCGCCGCACCTGCCAGCTGCTGTAGCCGAGGTTCCCGGCGACGCATAGACCCCCCGGTCATGGGGTGATTACGCAGCCTCTTGACCGGCTGCGGCCAGGCCGTCACGAGCGACGATCAGCGCCGGGCCGCCCGGCGGGCCAAGGCCGAGCACGCCTCGATAGACGCCTTGGCCCGCCAACCCCGAACCCTGACCCTCAACCTGGAGAAGGACCCCATCATGAGGAGCGCAATGATCGATCCAGGCTTAGCGCACCGATCGGCGTCATCACCGGCGCCGCTGACGGCCGCACTGGTGATCCTCCTGGCGCTCGCCTATCCCGCCCCGCTGATCACCTGGTGGACCGCCCTCGGTCCCGAAGCGCCCGCCGTCAGCGCGGCATTGACGGCGTACTACCTGGCCCAGGTCATGATCTTAGGCATCTTCCTGGCGGGCTGGTGCTTACCGAGATCGGCGATCTGGCTCAGGGTCGGCATCGTGGCGGTCAGCGCGGTCATCACCGTGCTGGCGGTCACCGTCCCGAGCCTGGTCACCTACGGTCTGTACTACATGGCCTCGGCCGGGATGTGCCTCATCCTGGCCGTCCAAGCTTTCGGCCGGGCACCGCTGTGGCCGCCACGCGGGCGCGACCTGCCGCTGACGCTCGTGCCTCTCCCGATCATTCTGGCGAGCGGGGGCGGCGTCGTCGCGCTCGCGGCATGGCTGGGGATCACGGTCAAGCCGGGCACGGCGCTCTCTGAGGCCGGGGGCCTGGTGGGCACGATTGCGCGTATCGACACCTATCCCGAGCTGCTGATCCGCTCCCTCTGGACCGGGATCGGCGAGGAGACGGCCGCGGCGCTACTGGTGACCGGCCTGGCCCGCCGTCACGTGCCCATCGTGTGGGTGTATCTGATCCCCGCGATCGTGCGAGCCAGCTACCACGCGCAGTTCTCCTGGTCCGCTGTCGCACTCGTCATCTTGGGAGTGGGCATGGTCTACCTGTGGCGCCGCTATGAGCGGCTGCTCCCGCTGATCGCCGCCCACACGCTATGGGATGCACTCGGGCGGCACTACCCGGGGACCCTCCTGGTCCTGACCGGAGCGGGCCTGCTAATCATCATCGGATTCTGCGCCCAATCGGGCGCGCGCCAGCTGTGGCGGCGAGCCGAACGCCGCACGACTGGCCGACCCGACCGACCTTCGGTCGAGCGCTCCGGCCAGGTGACGCCATGACGCCTCGGCAGAGCTACGCCCGCATCGTCCACCGAGCCGCGATGCTGTCTTCCATTTGGCTTCCGATCAGGCCCCTGACGAACCCCGGGTACTGCACCTTCGTGAAGATGCTGGCGCGTGCCGCCCTCTCCCTGGCCGTGCACCTTGTCCATACCCTCCTGCTGTAGAGCAGGAGGACACGACGTCATGAACCTCCCCCGCCAAGCCCTGACAGCGGCTTCTACGGCGTCGCCCCGACCGGCGGCACGCCGCGCTGGTCCTGGGTCGTCCCTGGCGCGGCGCGGGCACCGAATGTGGCGATGGCCGCCGTCGGGCGGCCGGAATCGGTACGGTCACCGATGTGGTCATCGGCACACCTGACACGAAATTGATCATCCTGCGCGGTAACGCGGGGTCCGGCAAGACCAGCATCGCGCGCGCCGTACGAGAGGCTTACGGCCGTCGCGGGTTCGCATTGATCAGCCAGGACGTGGTGCGGCGCGACATTCTGCGGGAGCTGGATGTGCCCGGAGGGGTCAACATCGGGCTGATCGACCTCATGTGCCGCCACGCCCTCAACGCCGGGTATCACGTGCTGCTAGAGGGCATTCTCACCCGCAGCCGATACGGGGAGATGCTGCACGCCCTGCGTCGTGACCACCGAGGGACCTCCACGCTGTTCTACCTGGACATCTCGCTGGAGGAGACGCTGCGCCGCCACGCCACCCGGCCACAAGCCGCCCAGTTCGGCAGTGAGCAGATGAGCGCGTGGTATCGCGAACGTGACCTGCTCACCTGCGGGTCCGAGATCATGACCGGGGAAGAGCTCTCCCTGCAGGAGGCGGTGTCTTGCATCGTGGGCGGCTCGGAATCGATCTCCCTGTGAACGTGCGGCCTTGTTGTGCCGTTGGCTGATTGCTCATGTTAGACGCCCGGTGCTCTATTCAGCGGTCGTAACCTTCCGGGAATGCAGGGGCTAGGTTCAGCGTGTCTGATGTCTCATGGTGTGAGGCGTCTTCCCCTCCCAGGTGAACACAGATAAGGGAATGTGCCGAGTCGGCGAGCGTGGGTATATCGCCGGGAGAATGCCGCTGAGCTCGGCTTTGTCATTTGTGTTCTCTTTTCGGAGTCTAGCAAGATCAACATGACGGTAGTCCGGAGGTGTATCTGTCACCCCCTCCGGAGGTTTCCTGATGATTCGGGAGGATTATTCACAAGCTGGCACAGTGAGCGGAATCGGGCGATCGGCCCCGCTCGCACGTCCAGCAGTCGCCGTCGCGTTCTTTCTCACCGCCTGCTCTTGGAATAGCGCTGCCGCTGAGGCGGAGCCTTACTGTCCGCCGGTGTCGCGGCAGGCGCACGAGATATACGACATCGACCGATGGTGTGCGTCGGTGAACGGCGACTTGGACGATGGACGGGTGCCGAATCTGGGTGAGCGGCTGGAGCAATCCCGCCGCAAGCCCGTGGAGACGTCACCCGTTCCGCAGCCCCGGAACCCCACGGAATCGGGCGATGCTGTACCTGAGGCCAAGCAGCCTGAGATTGAGCCCGGAACACGATCAACGAAGAACAGCGAATCGGGCGAGCCCCGTGGCAGCACGAAGACGGACCGGGCACCGGATCTGACAGTGGATCAGGAATCCCGTGAACCGGATGATCCCCAGCCGGACACGGGCGTGGTCCCGGTGGCAACGGCGACTCCCACGCCCAGCGCGTCAACGCCGTCCCCGTCCGCTGCACCTTCGGAGTCGCCATCGGCCTCGCTGCCTTCCCCGGCGAGTTCGCCCGGTGCGGGGGCGGGTCGGCCTGGTGCCGGGGCTCGGCCGGATGTGACGGGGCCGTTGGGGGCTGCGCTGGTGTTCGGGATGCTGGTGATGGTGCTGGCGGCTGCGCTGATCGCGCGTGCACGGTCCCGGCTCGTTTCGGCGGGCGTGGGCCCGCGTGACGCGGGCGCTCCCACAGTCGCTGGTCCGATTCAGGCTCCTCGTTGGGACCGGGCGTCTCTGCCGGTTGTGATGGCGACGGCTGCACCGGCTCCTGTCGCCGAGCCCACCGAGGTGAGTCCGGCCGGCGACCCGGACGGCCTGACGAGGGACGCGCCTGCCTCTGCGCAAGGCAGCGACGGTCCGGGAACACCCTGTTCCGCGCCAAGCGCGGGAACAGCGGCGGCGGCCTCACTCGGGCCGGTGGGTTCGGGATTCGTGGTGGCGCCCGGCAAGGCCAAGGTCGAGGTGTTCGGGGTGCCGCGGGTGACCTGGGCCGGTAGGGAAGTGTCGTTCGGGCGGGCGGAGGCGCGGGATCTGTTCGCCCTTTTGTCGCTCTCCCCGGACGGGGCGACAGCCGACGGGATCGTGGAGGCGTTGCGGGCGGGTGATGGTGAGCGTGGCGGGCGCCGGTTGGAGTCGGCAGTGCGAGAGGTCAACCAGGCGATGCGGCACGCGACCGGTTGTGCGGCGGGGGTGCGGTTCGTGGTGAAGTCCGGTGAGCGGCGGCTGCTGCCCGCAGCCTGGTTCGATGTGGACGTCTGGCGGTTCGGCGATGCTTGCCAGCGCGCCTCGACCACGACCGACGACCCGGCTCGGGCGGAAACCTTGCAGGAGGCACTGGCGCTGTACCGGGGGCCGCTGCTTGCCGGGCGTGATGATCTGTGGGTGCTTCCGGTACGGCAGGCTGCTCAGCGGCAAGCGGTGGACGCCGCCGAGCGGCTGGCCGAGCTGGTTCGCGCTGAAGATCCGGGCCGGGCGTTGGATGTGCTGCGACTGGCGGTAGAGCGCATCGATCCGTACAACGAGACGTTGTGGTGTCAGCTCATGGCAGTGCAGAACGATCTCGGGCGTCCGACCGCTGTACGGCGTTCATTCGAGTTGCTGGCGGAGCGGCTGGCGGAGATCGATGCGGTGCCGAGTGCGCAGGCCCGGCAGGTGTACGAGCGGCTCCTTAGCTGACCAGGGCCCAGGAGTGAGACGGCGAGGTCCTGGCGACGATGGCCGGAACCTTAGCCGTCCGCGCGCAGGGCGCGTTGGTCTCGTGCCGGGTAGGTGGCCAGCGTCTCGGCGGTGAGCAACTTGACCGGCTGGGTGTCGTAGATGCGGGCCAGCAGCCGGAGCGTGGAGACGGAGGGCCGCCGGCCTGCCTGGGGCCAGGTCTCGTGCTCGTAGAGGCGGGACTCGCGCAGCCCTGCACCTGCGGTTCCGGCGAGCCGGTGAAAGGCCTCGATCGTCTGGGCGGCGGTGAGCCCTGCTGTGTAGCGGTGCAGGCGCAGTGGGGTGGCGGGGTGGTCGAGGGCGAGGATGACGGCGATCTGGTCGGTGGTGAAGCCGTACTGGCGCAGGTAGCGGCTGCGGCGTCGGCAGTCGAGCAAGGTCTGGTATCCGGTGCCGGACATGGCCTGACGTCCCTTCCGTTGGCGCGCGGGGCGCGCGTGGTTGTGCGCGGCGGCCCCCTGGGTTGGGGGTTGGGGGACGGTAGGCGGTCTTGTGGGAGGGGCTCCAGTCTGGGTGTGGGGTGGTCGACGTGCCGGTCGCCGTGGCGACGGCGGCCGTCGTGGTGGTGTTGCCGCAGGCCGGGGCGGTGTGGGTGTGGGGTGGTGGTTTGGGGGTGTGATTCGGGCGTGAAGGTGGGTGATGGTGCTGGCCGCTCCCGGCGTCGGGCCGGGACGCGGACCGGAAGGGACACTCCATGGACACGCGAACGCAGCACACGAGCCAGCCGAGCAACCTCGTCCCCCCGCAGACCTTCCCCCGTCACCGGCAGGCGCCGCCGGTGGAGGAGTTCCCGGACCTGGCGCCGGGCCTGACGATGTCCACCTTCCGCGCCGCGCGTTTGTGGGACGGGATGGCGTGGCGGCGGGCGTTCCCCGGACGCGGCGACCAGTCAGCTCTCGCCCGCCGCATGGTGGGCCAGCTGCTGGCTGACACCGCTCGGGTGGAGGACGCGGTGTGGGTGACGGCCGAACTGGTCAGCAACGCGCTACGGCACACCTGCTCGGGCCGGGAGCGGGGCTTCTTCGTAGTCGAGGTACTGCTCGGGACACAGTCCGTGCGGATCGTGGTCTACGACTTGGGCGGCGGCCCGGTCCCGGACTTCTCGCGCACGCCCGGCCCGCTGCCGGAGGCTGAGGAGGGGCGGGGTTTGGCCGGGGTGGCCAAGCTCGCGGCCCGGACAGGGGCGGCCGGGGACGAGGTGACCGGGCACGCGGTCTGGGCCGAACTGGCCCTGGCCGGGCAAGCGACCGGCTCGGCCTCGGACGTCACGGCGGCCGGTAACTCGGCAGAGCACAATGCCGACGCGCAAGAGCCGGGCGGCATCCGAGAACTGCTCTCGGCCGAAAGACCGGGCTCCGATCGCCTGGAGGAGGGTGTCCGTCTGGACCCTTCCGCGGCTCTGTGGGAGGCGAGCTGAGGCGGGCGGCGGACCAGGTGTCCGCGTTCGGGCAGGAGCCGTGGGCGCAGCAGGCGCTCGCGGAACTGCGCCGGGACTGGCCGGATTGGGCGTTTCTGGTGGTGAAATACCAATGGCTGGCGTTGCGCGGTAAGCAGCAGGTGGTCAGCGCGAGCGGGCCACGCGAGCTACAGCACGCGCTGCCACCCCGCCCACCCAAGCGGCCCAAGCCACCTAAACCACCTAAACCACCTAAACCACCTAAACCACCTAAACCACCTAAACCACCTAAGCCTGGCGAGATGCCCGAGCCGCCTGAGCCGCCTCCGGCTGAGTCGGCCCCGGTGCCTGTCTCGGCTTCGCGTGGACCGGCCGGGCACGATGTGCCAGGGCGCCGTCTGGTGCTGCCGACGTTGGCCGAGCTGCTGTACGGGGCGCCTGGCGTGAGCTGGACCAGGACGAACACGCCACCCTCGACCACGCCGTCCGCGCCCGGCGCGCACGCGGGTGGGGCGGGTGGGGGTGATGGTGGCGGTGCGGGGCTGTGCGGCCCGGTGACGGCCGATGCGGCGGCGCTGGGGGTGATGGCGGCGGAACGGTCGGTGACGGGCACGTGGGCCGTTACGGGCGCGGACGGGGCGCGGGTGGCGTGGTGGCAGGCCGGGTGGTGGCCCTGGGGCCGGGCCCACGACCGCCCGCGACCAGGCCCGCGAACAGGGGAAGCCGCTGCTTCGGCGAGCCGAGCCGGGCCTGCGGAGCGTGGTCGGCGTCGTCACGGCCGTCGTGCCCGGCCAAGGCCCGCAGCAGCCGCTCGACCGATCGCGGCCTGAAGACCGCGTAGGGGGCCGGGGTCGCGTCCCGGCGCGGGGGCCGGGACGGGCTTGACATCCGGGGTGCAGGTGGGCGTTGATACCGGTCCGCCCGCCCGTCCGGTGCGGAGGGGCACCCGGTGGGCGGGTGTAGGGGTGGGTTCGCCTCGTGTTGGGGACGAGGCGAACCCACCACATCCCCTTCCCGGTCCGGCCGGG
>NZ_JBHYJD010000090.1:0-24757 GCF_042740555.1 Nonomuraea sp. NPDC059007
GCGTGACAGCACCCCGCCGCCCGCAGACCCCTCTCCGCAACCAAGCCACCACCACATCAGGAGACATGCCCATGCCCCACAGCAAGCGCCGAGCCGCCCGCGTTCTCGCCTTCCTCCTCGCCGGATTCGTGCTCGTGGCCCGTGAGCTGCGCATCTTCCTGTCCGTCAACGTTCTGATCTTCGTGGCTGTCCTCGCGTGGCGGGTCATTGTCGGGCCCATTCCTCTGCCGGCCCTGGTCGTGATCACCGCCTGTTACCTGCTCACCCTGGGTGGCTTGCTCGTGCCGCTCGTCCAACGGGCTCGCGATCAGTTCCGTCGCCTGGCGTCACGACCGTAGGAGCCTCGGGCATGCCTTCGCACGTAGACTCCGACTTTGCCGAGCTCAAAGCACTGTTGTTCCCCGACCCTGACACCGTGTTCCCGGATGTCTGGTACACCCCGCTCTGGCAGGAACGATTCCGGCTGCTGGCCACCATCGGCGTGAGCTTTGGCAGCCTCAACTACCTCGCCGTCAAACTCGGCCTCGACCCGATCCCCTCCGACGCCTGGGGGCCCCGCAACGTGTCGCTGGTCTGCTGCGCGGTCCTGCGCATCCTCAGATTCGGCCTGGACTTCGAGACGACCCCGGTCACCGCCGAGCGGCTTGCCGCACCCGACGAATCACTCGATCCACCGCCCAACCCTCGTTCCCTGCCTGCCGGGAAGGTCCACCGCTATGGCCGATAACTCGATCAAGGCCATGCTTCTGCCCGACTACGACCCCGACAACCGCCCACCCCTCGGCGTCTGGTCCAGCGAGCACTGGCAGAAGTGTTTCGACTACCTCGCGCGCCACGGCGTCACCTTCGACGAACTCACCGACGCCGCCGAGATCCTCGATCTTCCCGAAATCCCGGTCACCACATGGGGGCAAGATCGCGTCACCATCGCCGCGCTGGCCAACCTCAAGAGGCAAGCTGATCACGCGTTGCTGGCCGTCGAGATGAGCCGCCGCACAGGCACCTTCTACGAACTCCTCATCGATGTCACCCGGCCCCGGCCTCACGACACTGCGGACTTCTGGGAGCCCTGGCTACGCGAGCTGCTGCCCGACTCCGACACCGAGCCGCCGCCCGATTTCCCAGACGTCTGGTTCACCGACCTGTGGCGGGCCCGCCTGCGCGAACTGGCCGCCAACGACGTCCCGCGCGAGGACTTCAACCGCCTCACCGCCCGGCTCGACATCCCCGCCGTCCCCGAGCGCGCATGGGCTCAAGCCGTCCAACGCGACGACCCCGACCCGTCTGGCTGAGCACCCCGCACGAACCCCCGGCCTCGCGACACAACCGCACAATATGATCATGAACCCCAAACCACGCCACACCTGCCCAGGCCCCCACTGGTGCGGCCTGGACGGATGCCTACGCGCCCGCCCCAACGACCAGTGCGCCACCTGCTTCCCGCCGCTTCCCGCCGCTGCCCGGCCTGCCCGGCCAGCCCGCGAGCGAGGGCGGCCGTGTCCGCCGTCTGGTTGCTTGGCTGCGGCGGGGGTTGGCGCGTCTGACCCGTCACATCCCCTGAGGAGAGGGGAGGCGGTTGCCTGCCCTCCCGCCCGGCTTGCCCACACGCGAAAGAGTCCACCCCGGACGCCTGCCGGGGTGGACTCTTTCGCGTGTGTGGGCCTGTGCACGTCCCTGCGGTGGGTGGGCCTGTGACGGACGAGCGGGCCGGGTGGCCGGGAAGAAGTCCAGGGCGGGCCGAGGGGTGGTGGTCGTGGACGACTCCGCCGCACGAGTGCGGGTACGTGATCGTGTTGACGCACCGGCACAACGGCTACGGGACTGGGCACGATGGTTACCCTTGCTTCAACGCCCCGCCTGGCTTCCTCATTCGCCCGCCAGGCGGGGTCCCTATGTGCAGGGGCTATCGGCGCTGAGCTGCGGTGTTGGCCAAATTTTCGTGATCATCTTCCGCCGCCCGCTATCCGCAAAGTGATCTTGAAACACGCGGAGCCCTGTTCGGTCAAGGAAGCATGTAGTGGCAGCAGGTGTCTCAAGGCGCCGGTGACGCGGGGAGAGCTCACAGGCCATTGACAGGGCCAATCGGCGAGTGGATTGCCTGCGTGATGAGGCCAGTTGGGGTCAGCCGCACCGGCTGACCATCATCGGCACGGGTCCCGAGGAGAAAGCGCTTCGCGAGCGGATCCGCTCCCTCGGTGTCCGGGACCGGGTGGCGTTTGCGCCGTTCCTGCCCCGCCAGGAACTGTGGCAGCGTCTGTCCGGGTTCGATGCCTTTGTTTTCACGATCTCCGGCTCGGAGGCGTTCGGCCTGGTGGCCATCGAGGCGCAGACCCACGGCCTCCCCGTCGCCTATTCCAACATTGCCGGAGTGGCGGAGCCCCTGGGACACGCCGGTACCCCGTTCACGGCAGGTGACCTGGCGAGCCTGGCGTTCGCGCTCGATCAGCTGGCCGGCGTTCGTGGTCGGGATGGCGATCGCCTGGGTGTGGTACGCCGACTGGGGGCTCTTCGGCACTATCTGGCGGAAGCTGACCGGGATATCCCAGGAGGACTCCAAGCGGGCCGGAAAGCGCCCGTTCGCCGTCCTCCTGGCCTCGATCCTCCTCACGGCGCTGGTGCTGACCGCCGCGTGCTCCATCGTGGCGAGCTGGTTCGGCGGCGACCCGCTCTGGCTCGATCTGGCCGTCGGATTCGCGACCTGGCTGGGGTTCTCGCTGACCACCCTGACGCAGCACAACGCCTTCGAGCAGAAGCCGGCGCTGCTCACTGTGATCAACAGCGCGTATCAGCTGACCTTGTTCTCGGGCATGGCCCTGGCCGTCGGGTTGCTGCAGTAGCACTGGCAAGCCGGCACGGCCGCGAGCCATCAACACCACCCGCGTCGCGAGGAAGGTCTTGGTCGAACGCGGCTGAGCGCGCTGGTTAGCGGGTCCACTCCTGGTCTTGCCAGGCGGGATCGAGCGGGGTGTGAGCGATGTGGTTGGTGTAGTTCGACAGCGTCTTCATCCCCACTCCCAAGACGACGTCGAACACGTGGCGGCGGGTGTAGCCGGCGGCCAGGAACGCCTCGATCTCGGCATCCTCCACCCAGCCTCGCCGGGCGACGACGAGCTGGGTCAGCCGGCGCACCGCCTCCAGCTCGGAGTCCTGCAGCGGCTTGCCCGCGCGCAGCGCCTCGACCACCTCGGCGGGCACCCGGGCCTTGAGCGCGAGGGTGGAGTGCGCGGCGACGCAGTACTCGCAGCCGTTCTCCACGCTCGCGGTGATCAGCACAACCTGCTTGGCCCGCAACGGCAGCGAGGACTTGCCGAACTGCTCGGCCAGCGCGTTGTAGCCGGCCAGCAGCTCCGGCGATTCGGCCATCACGCCGTTGAGCGTGGTGATGAAGCCCATCCGCTTCTTGGCCGCTTCCAGCTGGGGGCGGGCGGCCTCGGGGGCGTCGCTCTCGTCGTAGAGGCGGAAATCCATCTCAGTTCTCCTTCATCGGGGGTTCAAGGGGGGAAAGTGCGGCTTCGACGCCGGCGAGCAGTTCCTGCGGGTCGGCGCCCGCGCGCGAGCGCAGGTTGACCCCGTAGGCCAGCAGCGTCAGCATCTTGGCGGCGGCTTCCAGGTCGAGCCCGTCTCTCACGCTCCCGGCCTCCAGGGCAGAGCGCATCGCCGCTCGCAGGTCACGGTGGTGAGCCTCCAGCGCCTGCCGCACCTCGGGAAGGTCACGCCCCGCGCTGGTGTGGGCGCTGGTGTGGGCGTTGGAGATCAGGCAGCCCCAGCGGGCATGCTCACCCGTGCAGCGCGCCTGGACCAGGCGGTGGAAGAAGTCGGTGATCGCCGGCAGGCCGCGGCGGTCGGCGGCCAGGGCGGCGAAGAGCGGGCGTGAGTGCCGCTCCAGGTAGCGGTGCAGCGCGGCGGCATACAGCTGGTCTTTGCCGCCAAAGGTGGCATACAGGCTGGATCTGCTCAGCCCGGTCACGCTCACGACCTCGGCGATGGCGGCGTTGTCGGCTCCCCGCTGCCAGAACAGGTTGACGACCCGGTCCAGCGCCGCGTCGGGGTCGAAATGCTTGATGTCGGGCACGGCTCCACCCCCTTATCTTGGAATGACTGTTCCAAGATAGCAGGGGTTATCGACGAAGAACGCGACGAGGAAGACTTCGACGAGGACGATTCCTGGCAGGGAGGCCGGGGCGGCGGTGAATCGCGCGACACGCTCGCGCGATCGGGGGTGTCGGGGCAGCGGCGGGTGTGACCGGCTACCAGAAACATCGCGTTCTCGGACCGCTGGGCGGCATCGGAGCGAGCGTCGTAGCGCTTTCAGGTGAGTTCCAGGCCGCCGTCTACGGTGAGGACCTGGCCGGTGATCCAGGGAGCGGCGGGGTCGGCGAGGTGGACGATCCACGCGGCGACCTCTTCGGGAGTGCCGCGACGGCCCAGGGGGATGCGGGCGCTCTCGTCCTGCTTGATCTGCTCGACGACGGCGTCGGGCAGGCCGGCGGCGCTCAGCGCCTCGCTCTCGGTAGGGCCAGGAGCCAGGGCGTTGACCCGGACGCCGTCGGCGGCCAGTTCCAGCGCCCAACTGCGGGTCAGCTGTTCGAGGGCGGCTTTGGACGCGGCGTAGTGAGCGGCGCCGGGCAGCGGCCGATGGCCGTAGGTGCTGGAGACGTTGACGATCGCGCCACGGCCGGCGCGCAGGTGCGGCAGCGCGGCGCGGGCAAGCAGGCTGGGCGCGGTGACGTTGAGCGCGAACAGATCGCTGATCCGCTGGGCGGTGGTGTCGGCCAGGGGCATGACGGCGGTGGCGCCAGCGTTGTTGACCAGCACATCCACGCGTCCCCAGCGTTGGGTCGCCGCGTCGATCACTGCCTGCGCGGCGCCGATGGCGGTGATGTCGGCCGGCAAGACGGCGATGCCGCGATGTTGGGCGGCGCTGTGCCGCAGGGCCTCGGCGCGACGGCCCACGGCTAGCACGTGCGCTCCGGCGCGGGCGAAGGCCAGCGCGCTGGCGCGGCCGATCCCGGATCCGGCACCGGTCACGATCACGACCTGGTCCTGAAGGGGGCCGGTGGGCGGAGTCGTCACGACACTACCTTTCGTTCGATGTTCGTGAAACATCGAACAAGCTAGCATGGGCAGATGAGGCAAGCGCACCACCCCGACGCAGGCGAGATCGGGCTGACCGGGGTGATGGCCGCCCTCAGCGACCCGATCCGGGTGGGGTTGGTACGGGTCCTGGCCGACGGCCGTGAACGCGGCTGGGGCGAACTGCAGGCGCCGGTGGCCAAGTCCACCCTCAGCCATCACCTGCGCGCGCTGCGGGATGCCGGGCTGACCCGTACCCGCCAGGAGGGCACCCGATGCTTTGTGATCCTGCGGCGGCAGGAGGTGCAGGCCCGCTTCCCCGGGCTGCTGCAGGCGGTGCTGGCCGCGGCCGAAGAGGAGAACATCGGCCACCAGGTCAGCCTGAAGGACGCCACGCCGCCACCGAGCTCGGCGTAGCAGGCGCAACCGTGTGGGTGCCAAGAACTCGGCCACCCTATGCGACCTGCGCGTATTCGTGGATCAGCCCGCCGAGGCGGTCACGTCGGATGACCTTGATATCACCCTCAGCAGGGTCAGGAAGGGCTCGCAGCGGAGCGGCCTGGCCCAGGGAGCGATGTGGGCGATGCTCATTGAAGTGAGTCTCGTAGGTAGCCAGCACGCGTCGTAAGTGGCGGGCGTTGACGATGAGGATCCGATCGAGGAGTTCTCGGCGCAGGCCGCCGATCCAGCGTTCGGCGAACGCGTTGGCGCGCGGAGCGCGCGGTGGTGTCTTGATGATGCGGATGCCCTCGGCCGTGAAGACGTCGTCGAACATCGTGGTGAACTTGGTATCCCGGTCGTGGATGAGGAACCTGAACCCCTCCGCCCTGTCCCCCAGCTCAATCATCAGGTTCCTGGCCTGCTGCGCAACCCACGGCCCGGTCGGATGCTCGGTGACACCGAGCACGTGCACCCGGCGGATACCGATCTCCATGACCACCAAGCCATACAGGCGTTTGAACAGCACAGTGTCGCAGTGGAAGAAGTCGCACGCCAAGATCCCCATAGCTTGAGCCCGCAGGAACTCACTCCAAGTCGGTCCCGCGCGTCGCGGCGCCGGGTCGATGCCGGCCTTCTTCAAGATCAGCCACACCGTGGAAGCTCCCGCCCGGTAGCCCAGAGCAGCCAGTTCCCCGGCGATCCGCCGATAACCCCACAGCGGATTCTCCCGGGCCAGACGAAGGACCAAGGTCCGGATGGAGGCGCGGGTGGGTGGCCGACCCTGGCTACGGCGTTTGACTGTCCAGCGCCGCCGTACCAGATCGGCGTGCCAGCGCAGCAGCGTGCCCGGTGTCACGAACAACTGCCGACGACCGACTGGGGACAGCAGCCGCGCCAGCGCGCTGATCACCGCCCGATCCGCCCACGACGGCCGCGGCCTCGCCACCTGCCGACGCAACACCGCGAGCTGATGACGCAAAACCAGAATCTCCGCGTCCTTCGACCTCTGCGAGCGAGCCAGCAGCACCACCCAACCCACGAGCCGGACGAAGATCAGATAAAGCAGCCACAGCGCCATGAACAGCGATCATGCCCGCCAGAACGGGAACGGCAAACCCCAGGTCAGCCCCCACGGCCGAGTTTCGGGCACCCACACGATCGAGAACCACCAGCTCGCGGACATCGACCACGATCAGGGGCGGCATCCGGGACAGCGCCTTGATCAGGAAAGGCGCCAAGGTCGTCACGGTGTCCTGGGTGAGGGATCCGGCGAGAGCAAGAATCGAGACGAGACCTCGCTGACGGCCTTTCACGGACAGATTCGATACTCGCGAACCGCGCAGCGGCATCCCGCTACCGCGCAAATCGAAGAAAGGAAAGCATTCGCCGACACCTCATTGATCAGGGTCACACACTCGAATGCCGACCAGACTTCCCGGCTCACCTTCGACGAGCGTAACAGAACCGTTGCTCTAGCAAGGTTGTGCGCGGCCCAGATCGGCCTCGGCCCTGCGGTGGCCCGATCGAGCATGTCGATGGCGCCTCGTCGAAGCTCCGGCTCTTTCCGGAGCCGCCAACTCTTGCATTGAGCAATAATTTGTTAAACTGTATTTAGGTGTGCCGGGAAGTCTGGTCGGCGGTCAAGTCCCGACCTCCCAGGAGGCGTACCGCATGATCGCCAGAGTGCCGGCGCGACACTCAGACCCGGAGTTCTCCGTTAAATCACGCTCGCACGCCGGGGTGATGGTGCTGGGTCTGGCCGGCTCGCTCACCGCCCGCAACCCGCGCACGCTCCACCGCTCGCTGGTGGCGGCACTGACTGCGAGTCAGCCCCCGCTCATCATCGTGGACCTCGAAAGCCTCCATGATCTTGATGCCGGTGGCCTGGCCATTCTGCTAGGAGCGACCGACCACGCCCGAGCGTGTGGCGGCCAGCTTCTGGTGACGGGAACGGCGGCCGGCCTTCCCGCCCGAACCGAGTTGGAAAGGCGCAGCACCCTCACCGACGCTCTCGCCGAACTCGCCGCTGCCGCGTAGCCTCGGCCCACGACGGTCGGGGGTGGCGGCGTCAGCCTTCGCCGCGGCTCCATCCCTGTTCGCGCCATGCTCACTCAAGCCCATCAGCGCGAGAACTGCCGGGCTTCTGGTCACCGCGACCACCCTTTGGGCGCTGATGATTGAGGTCGCGCTGGTCGGGTCGCCTCAGCGGCTCGATCGACACCACGGCAACCGCAAGAAAGTTGCACTATGCAATGATCTGCTAGAGTGGGGCGAGGTGCGCCGGGAAGCCTGGTCGGCAGTCGTGATGTCCAGCGATGTCGAGGACGCGCATGCCAGCAAACGCCCTCCAAGCCGACTTCTCCCGAGAAGGCGCCTGCGTCATCCTCCACCTGTCCGGAGCCCTCGGCTACGACAACGTCCCCGAGCTCCAGGCGCGGCTTTCCTACGGCCTGTCCACCCACCATCCGCCGAACCTCATCGTGCACGTGCAGAGCGTCAGATCCGTGGACTCGTACGGCCTCACGGTCCTGACCGCCGCCGCCCGCCACGCCGGCCACCTGCGCGGCCGCATGCTCGTCGCCGGAGCGGGCGACCTGCTCCAGGCCACCTTCACCCGCCGCAACCTGAACGAAGTCCTCGCAGTCCGCTCAACGCTTGCCGACGCCATCGGCGAACTCCACGGAGGCTGATCGCATGAAGGCTCTGATCTGCGGTGCCGGGATCGCCGGGCTCACGCTGGCCTGGCAGCTCGAACGCGCCGGATGGCAGGTAGAGGTGGTCGAAAAGGCTCCTGCCTTCCGCTCCGGCGGCTACATGATCGACTTCTACGGGCCCGGCTACGACGTCGCCGAACAGATGGGCCTCGCACCCCGGCTGCACGAACTGCGCCAGCCGATCGACGGCCTGACCTACGTTGACCGGGACGGCCGACGCACCAGCGGCATCGACCTGCCCCAAGGCTTCCGCGAGGTGGTCAGCCTGCTGCGCGGCGATCTGGCGGGGGCCATCCGCGATGAGGTGCGCTCCCCCGTCCGGTACGGCACGAGCGTCGCGGCCCTCTCACCACACGACGGCGAGGTCGAGGTCGAGCTGACCGACGGGGAGCACCGGATGGTCGATCTTCTGGTCGGCGCCGACGGCGCCCACTCCAGGGTCCGTGAGCTGGCCTTCGGCCCGCAGCAGCGGTTCCTGCGCTATCTGGAGCATCATGCGGCTGCCTGCGTCCTGACCGACTCCGCACTGTGCGGCCGGGTCGGGCGCCGCTACAGGATGCTCACCTCGCCGGGCCGGATGGTCGGCGCCTATGCGCTGGACGACGAGCGAGTGGCCCTGCTCTTCCTGCACCGTGCCGCCGGCTCTGCCCTGCCCGCCGATCCCCACCAGTTCCTGACAGACGTCTACGGCGACCTGGGCTGGATCGTCCCCCGTGCCCTGTGGCTACTGCCCGGCACGAGAGAGCTCTACTACGACCAGGTCACCCAGGTCGAAATGGACAGGTGGAGCTCTGACCGCGTGGTCTTGCTGGGCGACAGCTGCCAGGCCGTGTCGCTGTTCGCCGGACACGGCGCCTCCATGGCCATGGCCGCCGCCTGGACCCTCGCCGACGAGCTGCGCTCCGGGAAGGTCGAGCAAGCCCTGCCCCGCTACGAGGCACGCATGCGCCCACGCATCACCGACGTTCAGCGCTTCGGCCGCTCCTTCGTCAAATGGATGGCCCCGGCGAGCTCGGCCCGCATCCTGGCACGCGACTGGCTGCTGCGTGCCGCGTCCCTGCCTGGACTGGACCGGCTGCTGATGAACGCCCTCAGCCCCGGCAGCCAAACCCTAACAGCTCGCTCTCCCCGGTAATGAGGCCAACTGTTGCATTGAGCAATAGTCCGTTACGGTGGAAAGAGGGGTGCCGGTCAATCTGGTCACCTCCCAATGGGCCACGCCAGGAGACGAGGGGCTTGACGATGATCTGCCATCCGTGCTCTACGCCTCCGCCGACCGACGACTAGGACATGCGCTCACCTCGCGCCAAGCCGCGCCTGTTCATCGAGACCAGGGCCCTCGGCCGCGTCACCATCCTTGCCCTGGCCGGGGCGCTCACCGAGGACACCCTGGCAGCCCTGGGCCGATCGCTGAGCAAGGAGTTGGCCAGGATCCCGCCCTACCTCGTGCTGGATGGCAGGTACCTGCACGTGGTCGACGCAGCCGGAACCGATCTCCTTCTCTCGGCAGCGGAGCATGCCCGCTCCAGTAGCGGACGATTGGTCGCCGTGGGCTTCCCATCGATCGCCGACTTGGATCCGGCCGCCACCGTCGACCAGGCCATGGCCCTGATGAGACGAGGTTGATCACCTTGGCGATCTCCAAGCGGCGCAGGCGCGGCCAGGCACGATCCCAGACTGTGCTGCGCGGCCTGCCCTTCGCCGTCCTGGCAGCCGTTGCGGCATGCGACCTGATCGCCGGCCCCTCGCTGGGCTTTCTGCCGCTACTCACCCTGGGGCCCACGTTCGCCTGCGTCACCGGCACCGTGCGCCGTACCGCCGCCTTCGGCGCTCTGGCGCTGGCCGCTTGCATCCCGCTGGCCGCCTACAACGGGACGCTGCTGAAGTGGCAGAACAACCTCACGATCGCCACCATCGTCAGTGCTACCGGCGCCAGCATGCTCGCCAGCCACCTGCGGCTACGGCGGGAGCGGGAGCTGGCCAACCTCAAGCTTGTTGCCGAGGCCGCCCAGCGGGTGCTGCTGCGACCGGTGCCGCGACGGGCCGGCGACCTCCAGCTGGCCCTGTCCTACACCTCCGCCGCCGCGGAGGCCCGTATCGGGGGCGACCTCTACGAGGTGGTCACCACCCCCGCCGGAGTCCGGTTGATCGTCGGCGACGTGCAGGGAAAGGGCCTGCAAGCCGTCGAAACCGCCGCGTGGGTACTCGGCGCCTTCCGTGAAGCCGCCTACGACCAGCCCGACCTGATCGGCGTCGCCCAGCGCCTGGAGACCACCCTCACCCGTCACCTCGGCGCGGAGTCCTTCGTCACAGCCATCCTGGCCGAGGTCTCCGACGGCGAGATCACTCTGCTCAACTGCGGCCATCCCGCCCCGCTCATGCTACGCCGGGACGGGACAGTCGCCGGGATCGTGCCACCGGAGGAGAGCCTGCCCCTTGGGCTGGGCTCCCTGGCCCCTGCCACGCCCAAGCCGCACATCTGCGGTTTCGGCGAGCAGGACCAGATCCTCTTCTACACCGACGGCGTGATCGAGACGCGTAACGCCACCGGGGAGTTCTACCCGCTGGCCGAACGGCTGAGCCCGCTGCGCGGCGCCGATCCCCAGCACGCGCTCGACGCGCTGCGCGAAGACCTGCTCGAGCACGCCGGCGGACCGCTGGCCGACGACGCGGCCATGCTGCTCCTGCGACGTCAAGGCTACTGAGGAACAAGCCATCATGGAGACCTTCACCATCGACATCGAATACCACGGCACCGTGGCCGTCATCGGTCTGCGCGGCGAGCTGGACATGCAGGTGGCGCCGTCACTGCGCGATTGCCTGGTCGTGGTGCTGGCCGAGTTCCCGTCGCCCATCCTGGTGATCGACACCGCAGAGCTCGTCTTCTGCGACTCCAGCGGACTGTCGGTGCTGCTGAGCGGTCTATCCCTGGCCGAATCGGCAGGCGGGAGCATGTCGCTGGCAGCGGTCGATGGTCGGCTGGCAAGGCTCCTGTCCATCACCGGGCTGCACACGCGTTTCCAGATCTTCCCGACGACCCAGGAAGCCATCTCATGCCTGGGATGAGATAGAAAGAGCTCATGCACGAGCTCGATCAGGTCACCTCAGCCGTGCTGACCGGCTCACGCGTGCTGGTCGGCATCGCCGCCCGCTCCCTGGCAGCGGTCGAAGAGCGGGTGACACTGCCCCAGTTCCGCATGCTGGTCGTGCTGTCCGGCCACGGCGAAACCAAGCTCGTCACGATCGCCGAACTGCTGGACGTCAACTCCTCTACCGCCATGCGCATGGCCGACCGACTTGCCACCGCCGGGCTCATCATCCGCGAAGTCAACCCCGACAACCGCCGCGAAACCCTGATGCGCCTCACCGCCGACGGGCGCCGCCTCGTCGACGAGGTCACCACCCGGCGCCGTGAGGAGATCGATTCGATCGTCTCCCGGATGCCTTCGCAGCACCGCCGGGCGCTGATCGAAGCCATGGCCGCCTTCAACGAGGCCGCCGGTGAACCCCTCGTCGACACCACCCACCCCCTCGGCTGGCCCTGACCCACCCTCTCCATCGAAGCCGACGGAGCTCATTTCTCCGGCTGAACGGCCTGCGTGCTCCACCCACGCGGTGCGCCGCCTGCTCTATCGCTGTCCGTACACCTGTGATACTCCACGTGGGGAGGGCGATCGGCTTGCGGTGGCAACGCCACGCGTTCAACCCGGTCGGCTACGAGTACCTGCGCTACCCCGCCGCCGCGGACAGGCTGGGAGCAGGTCGGCTCGAAGGCATCGCACCTGCTGGTCGAGGTCGGCGAACTGGCAGGGCTGGGAAGGTGCCCGTCTCGCTCGCCTGGCCGTCGGCTGTAGGACCCCGACGATCGAAGCCGTCAACGCCATGACTCACAGACTCTGGGCTGCGGGCTTGATCCGGGTGCGAGCCGCGATGGATCCGTGCAACGTTTGCATAGAGCAAGGATCTGCTACGGTGGACCCTGGTGCGCCGGGAAGTCTGGTCGGCAACGATCCAGCGGACCGTCCCGGAGGCACCTATGCTGATCCGTCTGGCGGAGATCGACTCGTCGATGATCGATCGGGTGGGTGGTAAGGCCGCCGTACTCGGTGCAATGATCAGCTCCGGTGTGCGCGTCCCGGATGGCTTCTGCCTGACCGCCTGGGCGCAGCGTCTTCCTGAAGCCGACCTGGTGCAAGCCTATGACCGGCTCGGCGGCGGCAAGGTGGCCGTCCGCTCCAGCGCCATCGCACATCACCCCGAGACGGGTATGCCCAGGCAGCAGAGCGCCTATTTCAACGTCGAAGGCGCAGGGCCGCTCTTGGACGCGATCGGCCGCTGCCGGGAATCTATGCGCGATCAACACGCCACCACCTGCCGTCCGGTGAGGGAAGTTGCCGGGGCCGCGATGGCGGTCGTAGTTCAGCGCATGATCGACCCGGCCGCCGCAGGTGTGATCTTCACCGCCAACCCCTTGACGGGCTGCCGGACCGAGATGGCCATCGACGCGGCACCAGGGCTGGATACCGCCATCGACAAGAACACCGTCATGCCTGAGCATCACGTTCTCAGCCACCACGTCCCGGCCGCTCAACCCGACAAGGGCTTTCTCACCCAACGGCAGCTTGAAGAGCTCCGCCAGG
This sequence comes from Nonomuraea sp. NPDC059007, assembly GCF_042740555.1. Classification (NCBI taxonomy): domain Bacteria; kingdom Bacillati; phylum Actinomycetota; class Actinomycetes; order Streptosporangiales; family Streptosporangiaceae; genus Nonomuraea; species Nonomuraea sp. NPDC059007. Next base: position 12,869 of record NZ_JBHYJD010000090.1, read on the forward strand.
CCGGACTGCGCCTGCACCAGTACATCGGCACCCCGCAAGACATCGAGTGGGCTCTCGACGACAAGGGCGTGCCGTGGATGTTGCGGTCACGACCGATCAGCGCCTTGTTCTCCGCACCACCCGCCGCCGGCGAAACGCACCGACCTTCGTGACCGCTTCATTTGGGGACGACATGTCGACTACGAAACTTGCGCCCTTGAACCTGACGGAGCAGGAACGCCAGACACTCGACGGCTGGATCCGCAGCCCCACGCCGGAGCCGATGGCGCTACGCGCCCAGATCGTGCTGGCCTGCGCCGAAGGCCACACCAACACCGCCGTCGCCACGCAGATGCACATCTCGCGCGCCACCGTGACCAAGTGGCGGACACGATTCCTGAGCCACCGCCTGAATGGGCTGCGCGACCAGCCCCGGCCGGGCAGGCCACGGACCATCCCCCCAGATCTGGTCGACGCAGTGATCAAGGCAACGGTGCAGACCACCCCGGATCACGACATCCGCTGGTCAACACGGTCGATGGGCGAGGCGATGGGGATGTCGGCGAGCACCATATCCCGGATCTGGCGGGCTCGCGGCCTGGCGCCGCACCGGGAGAAGCCTGCCGGATCATCGATAGACGAGCCGCCTGAGACGCAGAGCCGATGCCCCAGCAGACCGGCAGCGCGTCCCATACGAAGCGCTTCAGATGTAGTTCCGAGCGAAAAGGCTCCGGGTGCGCAACTATAGCCAGCCGACGGGCCGATGGCGCCCCACCCGCCCCAGTCCCTCACGCCCACCTTCGATTGCACGTTGGCCGATTCCGCTGAGGGGCCGCCCATGCAAACCGGAGCCCTGGGCGGCTGGGCCGCTGGTACCCACCGCCTGCCCCTGCGGTTCATCGACGAGACCGTGCGCCCCTCGACAGCGCCGGCTCCTGTCAACGCCACGTCAGTGCGCCTGCGACGACACGAGGTTCCTGGGATGATCACTCGGACGGTCCTGCTGCCCGACCTCGACACCGAGATCCTTCACGTGCTCTCCCGCTTGGTCGAACTTCTGCGCACCTACGCGGCATGGGAGGACAACAGTGAAGACAACACCAGCCCCCTGCCCACCCTCCTCGCGGGCAAGGTCGCTTTACGGGCACTGCGCCGAATCTGGACGAACGTGGCGCTCACCCAGGGCGAATACGCCGTCACGACGGGACATACCAGCCGGATGGTGTCTCCGGATGGGCATGAGTGCCTGCCATTGCGCGCAGCCGTCGTCCGCCAAGACGATCTTGATGTCCTCTCCGCGACCGCCATGGCGCTCAACGATCGCGGTGCCGGGGACATGGTCGCCGAAGGGCTTCAGGACTGTGATCTGTTCACCCACGGCGACCTGGCGGCCGACAGCGCCCGGCTCGCCGCTCTGCTGAACCTGGCCGATACTCCCGATACAGAGTTGCTGCAGCGTTTGCTGTCCTCTAAGGGCCCCGCTGCGGACACCGTCTTCACCCCCAGTGAATACGAGGCGTATCTGACCACCATCACCCGCATCAACCGGGCCTGGTCACACGGCAGAGGCCTGCGCCTGTGGCTCCACGACGGCAGCCACACCCGGTAGGCGCCGGACCATCTCGGACGGTTGAGGGTCGGGCCTGGTCACCATCCCTACGGCAACCCGCGTGCGACGGTGTCGGCGCCGGTGGACACGTTGCGGGCCCGCGGAGCTTCGCGGGCCCGCGGGGGGTGCTCGCTGGATCGGCGGGTGCTGATCAGCAGGTTCTCCCAGGGCGGGCCGGCCACGATGATGGTGGAGCGTACCCTGCAGCAGGGTGAGGACTTCTATTCCGGCTCGGCGCACTGACGCCGGTGGCCGGGCCGTTCAATCGGAGTGCTTTTGTGGGTCTGTCGGTGACAAGGTGCGCATGGCCTCGTTGTCCCTGGCCTACTTCGCCTTCACCGCCGATCGGTCCAACGGGATGTACGACTTGTCCTCTCAGGCGCTCCGCGCGCCGTACGACAAGCAGGTCGAGACGTTCTTCGCAGGCCACCACCAGCCCACGCGGATCGCCCAGGCGCTACCGCAGAAGTCGGCCGAACTGTTCACGCCCGCCTTCCTGGAGCAGGTGCGCAAGCCGAGCGGGAAGTTCAAGGAACTGCTGACCACGCTCGACTCCACGTGCAACAGGAAGCCGCCGGTGCGCGTGCGCATCTATGACGACATCACGGTGGCGCCGGGTCTGCTGGCCGATGCCCGCGGCTGGGCACTGGCTGACCGGGCCTACGGCAGCGCCGCCCTGACCCGGCATCTGCGCGAGCACAGCGCACGTGATCGCACCGTCGCCGGCCCAACCACCACTGACCGGGATCGCCGAACTGGAGCGCGAAAGCCAGCGGCTGCGGCAGGTCTCATCACCGTGAGCGCCCCCATCATCGGCGAGCCACCGCCCATCGAACTCGCCAACGCCACCTACGTCGTGCGCGGCCGGCTCCAGGACGGTCTTCAGACCGTCGAGGGGCTCGCCGCCTGGCTCGACGCCGTTCGCGAACGGCTCCCGCTCCCGCTGCCACCCCACCGCGGCCGACCTGTCCGCAGCCCGCGAGCTCCGCGACGGCTTCCGCGCCCTGGCCACCGCGGCGACCACCGGAACCCCGCCCAACCCGGACGTGGTCGAGGCCGTCAGCAAGCACGCCAGAGCCGCCTTCCACTGGCGCGAACTGAGCTGGGACGCGGCACCCCTCGCGCATCCGCACAGCTCTGCACCGACCGTACCCACCGTGTTGTCCGCCATCGCCCAGCAGGCCGTCGAACTGTTCACCGGCCCCGCGCCGGTCTGCCTACACGCCTGCCACGCACCGGGCTGCGTGCTCTTCTTCATCAAAGACCGCCACCGTCGCGAATGATGCTCGGCCGCCTGCGGCAACCGGGCCCGCGCCGCCCGCCACGACAACGCCCGTCACGCCGCTGAGTAGCTGCGGCTCAGCTGTCCCGCGGAGATGGCCGTGCGCTCAGGATTCCGCGTTCGTACGCTGCCGCCACCGCGGCGGCCCGGTCGGTGACGTCCAGCTTGGCGTACAGGTGGGTCAGGTGGGTCTTCACCGTGGCCTCGCTGATGAACAGTGCTCTGGCGATCTCCCGGTTGGTGGTGCCTTTGGCGACCAGTGCGAGGACGTCGCATTCGCGGGAGCTCAGGGGCCGGTCTCCACCTTCCGAACGGGCGATGGGCGTGCGTACTTCCGAGAACAGGCGCGGGGCGATGGACGGCGAGAACACGGTGCGGCTTTCCGCGGCCGCCCGTACCGCTTCGAACAGCTCGTCGCGCAGCGCGGCCTTCAGCAGGTACCCGGTCGCCCCGGCCTTGATCGCGGGAATGACGTCGGCGTCGGTGTCGTAGGTAGTCAGCACCAGTACCCGGCAGCGCAGAGCGCGCCGGGTCAGCTCACGGATGGCGGCCACCCCGCCACCGCCCGGCATGCGCAGGTCCATGAGGACGACGTCGGGATCGAGGCGCTGGGCGAGTTCTACCGCTTCTTCACCGCCGGACGCCTCACCGAGCACCTCGAAGTCGGAGGATGTGGCGAACATACCGTGCAATCCGTCTCGCACCACCGGATGATCGTCGACGAGGAGCAGCGTGATCGGCTTGGGGTCGCGTGTCATCGGCGGACCAGCGGCACACGGGCCGAGATCGCGGTGCCGCCGCCCGGCTCCGACTCGATGCCGACGACGCCGCCGACCCGCCTGGCACGTACCTGCATGCCGTCCAGCCCGAAACCGCCCTGGTCGGACGGCTGCGGCGCGCGGCCGGGGTCGAAGCCTCGGCCATTGTCGCGCACGTCCAGCGTCACTTCGTCGTCGATGTAGGCCAGGGTGACGCCGACCCGGCCCGCGTTCGCGTGTTTGGCCACGTTGCTCAGCGCCTCCTCGGTGATTCGCAACAGGGTCGACTCGATCTCATCGTGCAGGGGTTCCACGGTACCGACCACCGTGAGGTCCAGCCGTGCCGTCGACGTGGCAGACCAGCGCTCGACCGTCTCGCTGAGCGCCTCCGGCAGCGTCCGATTCTCCAGCGAGCCGGGAATGAGGTCGTGCACTGACCGGCGCGCTTCGCCGAGGCTGTACCTGGCCAGCGCGACGGCCCTTTCCATACGCACCCGCGAGGCGGGGCCATCGGTGTCGAGAGCGGCCTGGAGCTGCGTGATGACGCCGACCAGCCCCTGCACCATGGTGTCGTGCAGGTCAGCGGCCAAGCGTCGGCGCTCGGCCGCGACCCCGGCGTCTCTGGCCTGCGCCACGAGCTTGGCTTGGAGCGCGGCGTTCTGCTCAAGGGCGCGGGCCAGTCGTGTGTTGGCGATCTCGAGCTCCTCAATGACCGCCTCCTGCCTTTGCCGCTTCTGCGCGTCCCGGTCGTTGAGCCGGTCGAGTACGAGCGCGAGCATGGCGTGCAGCGCGAACAGCACCGAGAACAGGACCATGTCGGCGAGGTTGTCCGGCGGCGGTCCGTCCGGCATGAAGGACTGGGAGACGGCCAGGGTCATCGCCGTGCCGAGCAGTCCCCACCGCCGCCAGGAGCGGGGCAGGTGCCGGCCGGCGTCGAAGTAGCCCATCAGGGCGAAGATCGAGAAGAACGGGTTGAGCCAGCACAAGGCGAAAGCGAGCGCGCTGCGAACGGCGAAATACCAGGCGTCGTGCGACAGCTCGCGCGACAACCTGGTGCCCCACACCAGTTGCCAGCCCAGGGCGCCCGCAGTGAGCGCCGCCGCCAGATAGACCTCTGTGCGTGTCATCAGCACCGGCGCGGTCGCCGCGACGGCGACCGCGCTGAGAGCGAGCAGCCCGTACGGTCCCCATCGCACGAACCGGGACCATCCCGCTTCCGACCCGGGCACGTCACTCATGGGCCCACCATGCCTGATCATTCCCAGCGGAACCAGCGCGCCGCGATGGCCATGAGCACGACCGTCCACAGTGCGAGCACGGCCAGGTGGGTCCACAGCGGCCAACTGCCGCTCGCGGCCTGGTTCAAGGCTTGCGCGGCCGCGCCGTACGGAAGCAGCTCGATGACGCGCAGCACGGCCTCAGGCAGCGCCCGGATTGGAACGTAGATCCCGGCCGCGAACATCGCGGGGAAGAACACCGCCAGCCCGATCGCCTGGGCCGCCTTCACCGTCCGGGCGAGCGCCGTGATCACGGCACCCAGCGCCAGTCCAGACAACGCCGACAGCAACAGGGTCACCAGGTAGGCGCCGGGGTGCTGCGGCAGCGCGATGCCCCAGACGATGCGCCCGACGGCGACGGCCAGCACGGCGCCGAGCACCGCGGCGCCCGCGTTCAGGACCATCTGCGCGATCAGCAGGTGGTACGGCCGGGCCGGGGTCGTGCGCATCCGGCGCAGGATGCCGCGCTCCCGATAGGTGGTCAGGGCGCTCGGCATAGACAGCAGGCTCGCCGTGATGAGGGCGACGAGCACGACGCTCGGCACATAGAAGTCGATGATCCGGTAGCCGCCAAGTCCCGGATCCACCTCCTGGTAGCGCGGGATGAGGCCGAATCCGAGCAGCAGCAGCGACGGAAAGGCCAGCACCCAGAACAGCGAACCGGGCTCACGCACGAACAGCCTGGTCTCGGCCTTCAGTACGGCGGAGGACGCGGACATGTCAGGACTCTCCCTTCGGCGCTGTGCCGGTCTTTGCGGTGATGCGCAGAAACGCGTCGTCCAGGGTGGCCTCGACTACGCGCAGCCTGTGCGCCGTGACATGTTCGCGAGCCAGCAGGGACGTCACGGCGTCGACCGTGTCGTCCGTGCCCTTGATGACCAGCTTCGGCCCCTCGTGCACGACCGAGACCACGCCCGGCAATGACTCCAGCTCGTGCTCCGGCAGCGGCTTCGACGGCCGGAACGACATCACGACCGAGCTGTCCGAACTCCTGATCAGCCCGTCCGGAGAGTCAAGCGCCACGATCTTGCCTTTGTCGAAGACCGCGACACGATCGCACAGCGACTGGGCGTCCTCCATGAAATGCGTCACCAGCATGATCGTGACACCGGAGCTGTTGATGTCGCGGACCAGCTGCCAGCTCTCACGACGCGCACGAGGATCGAGCGCCGCGGTCAGCTCGTCGAACACGACGACCCTCGGGTTTCCCACCAGACTGAGCGCGATGAACAGCCGCTGCTTCTGGCCGCCGGACAGTCTGCCGAACCGCTGCCCCAGCTGATCCTCCAGGTCCAGGCGTTCCACGAGCGACCGCCAATCGGCCGGATTCTCATAGAACGCGCTGTACATCTCCAGTGCCTCACGCACGGTCAATTTGGATTGCAGTTCGCTTTCCTGCAGTTGCACCCCAAGAATCCGGGTCACCTTGTCGTGCTCGCGGATCGGGTCGAATCCGGCGACCCGGATCGTGCCGACGTCTGGCAGCCGTAAACCCTCCACGCATTCCACGGCAGTGGTCTTCCCGGCCCCGTTCGGGCCAAGAATGCCGAAGATCTCGCCCTCGGCCACGGCGAAGCTGACGTCATCGACCGCGAACCTGGCACCGTAGGACTTGCTCAAACCCTGAACTTCAACGATGGACATGAAGACAGCATTGTCGCCGCGCATTGACCGGGACCATCGGCCATTGCGCTCCTTTCCGCCATCCACCGATCGGATGATGCTCGCCCAGACAGCCACGTACCGGTGCTTCGGGTAGCTCGGGTTTCAGCTTCGGCCTGGCATGCGGATGCGCCGTCGTCGCCTCATGTCCAGGAGGGTCGCGCCCGAAGCCGGCAGGACGATCCATCCTGTGCCGACGGCTGACACCCAGTTCACCAGGACGCCCAGTACGGCGATGGCGGCGCCGACTACGGGGTCATCGATGGCCCCATCAGCGAACACGCGCAGTTCGTACCAGCCGTGGTACACGACGTACATCCCGGCCAGGAGGAGCAAGCCACCGCTGGCCCTGGAGACATGGGGCAGCAGCCGTCGGAGGCTGGTCGCGGCAGCCGCCCGCGCCAGCGCCACCAACAGGGACAGGGCAGCCACGACCAGACCCATGCCGAACGCGTAGGCGGCGACGGCCGCCGCGCCGCCCAGGTGTCCGGCGCCGGACAGGGAGGCCGAGGTGACGGCAAGGAAGGGCCCCGGTGCACGACAGCGATGCCACCGCGTACGACAAGCCGTAACCGTACAGCGACAGCGGTGAGCTGCCGGGCCGGCCGATGGCCAGCCCAGGTAGGCGCAGAAGTATTTCCCGGCCACTAAGCAGCCACAGGCCGAGTCCGATCAACAGGGCGCCGATGACGAGCGTCGCCCATGGCAGATACCTGCCCACCGAGGTGGCCAGGGCGGTGATGCCCAGCCCGAACAGGCCGAAGACTGTGACGATTCCCGCGGTCATGGTCCCGACGACAACAACGCCCTGGCCAGCGGACCACCTCGGCCGCCCTCGGCGTCGGTGACCAGCAGGGTGAGGTAGGCGGGCAGCAGGGCGAAGCCGCACGGATTGAACGCCGCCACCATGCCGGCGGTCAGCGCCAGCGCCAGCGGCAGGTCACCGGTGTTCACGTGCTGCCTGCCGTGCCTCCTGGGCTCATGTCGGCGCTACCGGTCGAGCAGCCGCTGCACGTGTCCGGTCCAGCGTCGGTTGCACGCTGCAGGTGACGGCCGTTGGCGGTGCGCAGATTGGCGGCGGCGAACGTGGACACGCCCACCTGGCGGGCCTGCTCGCCGACGCCGAGCTCGTCGAGGGCGCGCAGGGCGTTGGGAGCCTGGGACATGCCCGCGCCGATCTCGCCCAGTTCGGGTGCGCGTTCGAGCACGGTGGCCCGCCAGCCGATGCGGTGCAGGGCCAGGGCGGCGGCCATACCGCCGATGCCGGCGCCGATCACGATGGCGCGGCCGGTCATGCCTGCTCCTGGTCCAGGGGCGGGGCGTTGTCGAACACCTCGGCCATCCAGGTGAAGGTGGCCTGTGCCTGACGGATGCGGGCGGCTCGCTCGCCGTCCGGGCCGACCAGGTCGAGGCCGCGACGGGTGATGTCGAGGACGCGGCGGCGGGTGTTCTCGCACTCGTGCGCGGCGTCCGGCCCGAACGTCCTACGGCCCTTGGACCGTGTCAGGAGCCCGGAGCGGACGTCTCCCGTCCGCCTCCGCTGGCCAGCTTGATACTGTGGGGTCAAGGGTGTGCCGGGAAGTCTGGTCGGCTTCACAGATGATGCCGAGCCTCACGGGGGTAGGTATGCCCAGGGACAAGACACGGTCCAGGCATTGGATGGTTGCCATCTGGACTGTAGGTGCCGCTCTTGCCGTGATCATGGCGCTCCTAGCCCACGTGAGGGCACATGCTCGCGTAGTTGAAGAAAACTCAACCTTGCATTCTGTACAGGTAACACTCCTCAACGAGGTGCCGCTCCTCGCAACGAGCGGCGGCCACGCCTTCCGCCCGTCCTCAATGCTGTTTGAGGCGCACAGGATCACCAACGGCGGCGAACGAACGAAGTTGATGGTGATCGCGCCGCCCGGAACCGAATCTGGCACGACTTTCACGATGTGGTTGCATCGCGATACTGGCGCGGTCGTTAAGGCTCCAACATCGCATCAACAAGCGCTCGTTGAAGCCGCAGCGACTGGACTGTTGATACTGATGGCATGCGGCGGATTCCTCGCGATGATAAAGAGGTATCCCCATATGCTGGCAGGCATGAGGCTCACGTCGCGGGAGTGAGGAGCCCCTCACTGATTTACCCTTCCCGCACCCGCGAGCCTCGGCCTTACAACGGTGGTCGCCGGTGGCAGGAGGGTTCTCTGGGAGCGTATTCGATCCAACTGAGATCCTCCGTCGTGGCCATGGCTGATAGTCGGCAACCAGTTCGGCTGCGATAGCACCCCACGCGTAATCCGCACCGCCTGGGTGATAGAGACCAGCCCATGGCCTTCGTGATCGAGAGCCAGGGAGGAGCAGAGCAGCCCCAGTAACGGTAGCTGCCATTCGCTGGCGGAGCTGGGTGTATGCAGTGGAAAGGTGGGCGGTGGTGACGCCGCCAGATTGACCAGTAATGCGGCAATGAACTCGTCGAGTTCGCCCGCCAGGCCGACGATGGCGCCAGACGGGGTGACGGTCAAGGTGACGCGCAGGCGGGTGAGTCCGCCGAACTGGCCCGGTGCCCGGCTGGGAGCACGTCCATGGGTGGGTGCTTCCCGCCTGATCGCGGGTTACGCCTGGTGACGTAGGTGGTGGGGGCAAGAGCGGCCGGTAGGCGAATCTTGGACGCAGACGTTCTTGCCCCCGGTGTGCGGATGGTCGGCCCCCTCGTCCGAAGCCGCGACCTGCACAGTTCATGGCTATAACGGCGGTGGCGGGAGCGTGGAGCACGCGGCCGGGTGTGTCGCGTCGGTACGGCAAGGGCGGCTGAGCGTGGGTCCGTGCGCGCCTTTACCCTGGTCGGACGCGCCAACGAAGCCGGACGCCGCCGTCGAGCTCTGGCTCCTTCGACATCGGATGGCCCCGGTTACGCGTTGATCAGGTCGTTTCTGGCGACGGTGGGCGAGTGTAGCGTCAGGCGGTCACCCTCATGGAGGCCGTGAGCCGCTGCAGCCCGGCCCTGGGCAAGGTGTAACCGACGGTCGGGGCCATCCATCAGGGAGGCGGCCGGACGCTTCCGCGCTTGTCTCCTGTCTCGACCGGCTTTGCCGGACGTCATAGAGCAAGTGCCTTTGAGCGTCGGTCGGCCCTTGCCTGTGAGCGTGTTGACGCGTTCTTGACGGGCTCCAACCCTTCCTCAGGCTGAACGTTTGTTTAGCATGCTGTCCATGCGTTCAGATGATTTGACGGGTCGCGCCCGTATCCGGGACGCCGCGCTGGAACTGTTCGGTGCGGAGGGGGTCAACCGGGTGAGCGTGCGCACGATCGCTGCGCAGGCGGGCGTGTCGCCCGCGCTGGTGCTTCATCACTTCGGTTCCAAGGAGGGGTTGCGCCAGGCGTGTGACGCCTATGTGGTCTCGCTGGTGCGCGGTGGCCCGGATGGTGTTGATCTGGGCGACACCGCCGGGCTGGCGGCCAGCCTTGAGGCCGGTGCGCCGGTGCGCCGGTACCTGGCCAGAGCGCTGCTGGACGGCACGCCGGATGCGGCCGCGCTGTTCGACGAGATCGTTGCTTCGACAGGGCGGTGGCTGGAGGGCGGGGTGGACGAGGGGTGGGTTCACCCCAGCGACGATCCGCGGGCGCGGGCCGCCATCTACGTGACGTGGCTGCTGGCGCCGCTGGCCTTCGGCCGGCACCTGGCGCGCGTGCTCGACGTGGAGGACGTGCACGAGATGGATGCCACGCTGCGCTTTTCGCGGGCGGCCATCGAGATCTTCACCCGTGGTGTGTTCGCCGACGACCGGGCGCTGGCCGCCTGGGATGCCGTCAGGAAGGCGCGATGAAGGTCCTCATTCTGACGCACGGCACCCGTGGCGATGTGCAGCCGTATGCGGGGCTTGCCCTGGCTCTGCAGCGGGCGGGGCATATGGTGGTGCTGGGCGCGCCGGCCGCGATGGCCTCGCTGGCGCAGCCGTACGGCATAGCGTTCGCGCCCCGTCGACGACGGGCCGAACACGCTGATCGACGACCTGGACATCCGTGCGGCGATCGAGACCAACTACCGGGGGCTGCACGGCAAGAAGATCGCGTTGCAGGTGATGCGGCGCAGCAAGCCGCTGATGGCCAAGGTCTTCGACGATATGGCGACCATCGCTCAGGACGGCGCCGACGTGGTGGTGCACGCGCCGGGTATCCCAGCCCATCATTTCGCCGAGAAGCTGGGGGTGCCCGCCGTGCCGGCCGCGCTGCAGCCGGTGTGGGTGCCGACGCCGCCTTCCGCAACCCGATGCTGCCACTCCCGCTGCCCAAGGCGCTGAACCGCGCCTCGTATGCGGCGATCAAGCTGATGCTGCGCTCGTTCGGCGGCATCGCCGACACGATGCGCGCCGAACGACTCGGCCTGGCGCGACGGCGGGGACGGCACGACATCCTGCGCCGCCCGGACGGCGCTCCGGCGACCGTGCTGCACGGGTTCAGCCCCCTGGTGCTGCCCTCAGAACTGGACTATCCGGCCTGGGTGCATACGACCGGGTTCTGGTTCCCGCCCGCCGCGCCCGATTGGAACCCGCCAGCCGATCTGGTGCGCTTCCTGGAGGCAGGCGAGCCACCGGTTTACATCGGCTTCGGCAGCATGGCGGGCACCGATCCGCAGCGCCTGGGCCGCATCGTGGCCGACGCGGTGAGGCAGGCGGGCGTGCGGGCCGTGCTGGCCTCCGGCTGGGGCGGTATCGCCGTCGATGAAGTGCCGGAGCAGGTGTTCGCGTTGGAGCAGGCGCCGCACGACTGGCTGTTGCCGCGGATGGCGGCGGTTGTGCACCACGGTGGCAGCGGCACCACCGCGGCCACTTTGGCCTCCGGCCGGCCTCAGGTGGTCTGCCCGTTCGTCGCCGATCAACCCTTCTGGGCCGCCCGCATGCACGCCGCGGGCGTCGCCTCCGAGCCGCAGCCCCCGCGTCGTCTCACCCCGGACGCGCTGGCCGCCGCCATCCGCCGGGCGGTCACCGACCAGGTCATGGCCGGTCAGGCGGCGGCACTCGGCAAGCGCATCCGCACCGAGGACGGCGTGAGCAGGGCGGTCAAGATCCTCGAAGGTCTCGCAGGCTAGGAGTCATCACCATGTCAGCACCGCAGATCACCGACCTGTTCACGACCGCCGACCGGGACGTCTTCCTGGCCGGGCTCAGCACGGACGGGCCCAGGAAGGACGGCCCGAGCGTGTCGGGTGGGCTCCAACTGGCTGACCATCCAGCTGGGTAACGGGTGGGATCTCAAGTAAGACAGCCCGAGCGGAGCGAGGCCCGACAGGGGTCGGGCCCCGGCCCGACTGGAAGCACGCGCGGAGCGTAGCGGAGC
>NZ_JBHYJD010000091.1:0-23247 GCF_042740555.1 Nonomuraea sp. NPDC059007
GAGGAGTTGAGCGCGGCCAGCACGCCGAGGAGTATCACCGTCATCCGGGAGGTCCCGCTGAACGCGGCGGGCAAGCCGGACAAACGCGCGCTCAGACCCACGGGGCCGTCGGCCACCAGATGATCTCGAAGCGGCCGAGCAGCCTGCCCACCCAGTACAGGGCGGTGAAGGAGCCCGCGACGACGAACGCCGTGCCGGTGATGACGGCCAGCCGTCCCGGCCTGGCGCCCAGCCAGCGCTGCGCCCGGCCGCCGAGCGCGAGGGCGAGCAGCAGCACGAGCGCCGCCATGACGACGATGTTGCCGAGCGACTGCAGCATGAACGCCAGCGCGCCGTAGAGCGGGTTGTGGCTGGCGGCGGCGTCGCGGAAGAGCTGGCGGAACAGCCCGAACGGCCGGCCGATGAGGAAGGCGCCGATGAGCGCGCCCATGACCAGCATGCGCGCGTTCGGGAAGCGCCGCTCCAGCCGGGCCAGCGGATCCCCGACCAGGCCGAGCGCGGCCAGCCCCAGGAAGACCAGGATCAGCCCGATCAGCCCGAAGGTGACCATCGACTGGATGTTGCGCGCGAGCAGCCCGCCGGCCGGCGGCGAGTTGGCGAACTGCGGCATGGCGGTGCCAGCCAGACCCACCACGAAGCCGTAGACACCGGACACCGCCAGCACGCCCACGGCCAGCCAGCCGAGCGGCTTGAGTGTGCGCGCCATCCGCGCGCCCGCCGAGCTGCCGGCGCCCACCAGGGGCGCGACCGCGCCCATAGCGGCGATGTTGCAGGCGGTGAACGTGCCGGCCAGCCCGGTCACGAAGGCGAAGACGACGCCGGACAGGATCCCCGCGATCGGGGTTTCCGAGGCGTCGTGGCCGAGGAGGGTGTCGGCGACGCTCGCGCCGATGGTCTGGTCGACGAACTCGGCCGACCACACGACGGTCAGCAGGAAGCCGGCCAGCACGCTGAGCAGGACGACCAGCCACCGGCGGGCTGTGGGCCGCTCAGCCGGCGTGGTCGCGGTGGCGCGCAGGGTCATGGGAGGTGTTCCTCTCCTGTTCGAAGTGGCGCTCGCACAGGCGCAGGCGCCTGGCGTGCCAGACCATGTACGTGCCGAGGACGAGCTGGAGCGGGCTGCGCCACACCTCCTCCCATCGATCGCGCAGCCGGAGACAGGCGAGGACGAGCCGCCGGTGCCGTACCCGGCGGCCGCGCGGGGTCATCAGGCAGGGACCGCGGTTGGGCAGCGGGCGGGTGTGCCGGGCGGTGGACGCGAGATCGTGGTCGCGCAGGACCTCCCTGACGACGGCCCCGATGGTGATCGGCGCCAGGTGCCAGGCGGGGCAGGGCCGGTTGGCCGCCACCCCGAACGGGATGTGCCCGCCCGAGCGGTGGAACTCCGGATAGCTGAAACAGAGCACGGAACCGGCCGGGATCGGCTCCGCGCCCTCCAGGCAGATCTCCGCCGAGGTGATCCGGTGCGCGACGCCGAACAGCGGGAAGTCGTGCAGGGTCCGCTCGATGACCGCCTCCAGCGGCCCGTCGGCGCCGTGGGCGGCGATCTCCATGAGCACGTGCGCGGTGGCCTCGGCGCTCTGGACCACCGCCGTGTTGAAGAAGGTGCCCTGGAGGTAGAAGGCGCGCTCGTGCTCGTCGAGGGTCTCGGGCAGCGGGTGCGGCACCTGGCCGAGGGTCTCGCGCAGGTGGCGGGTCAGGCGCAGGCGCCGGTCCATGTGGCGCAGGCCGCAGCACTTCAGCGAGGTGACCACGTCCTCCGAGTGGTCCACGATGAGCTCTCTGACGCCTGGCGGGCAGGGGACGCCGAACACGACCCGGTGGTAGAACTCCGCCCAGACCGGCATCATCAGGTCGCGCAGCCGTACGAGGCCGTTCTGCTGGGGGAGGGCGGCGCGCAGGCTGGCGGTGGCGAGCTCGTCGGCGGTACGGCTCGGCATCGTCAGGATGCGGCGGGTGCAGCGGGCGACGTCGTTGTAGCGGGGGCCGGGTTCCAGGTGTTCCTGGTGGACCTCGGCGCCGGGCGAGAGCCAGTACCAGAACAGGTCCGACAGCGCCGCGCCGCGGCTGCGGCCGTCGGCGGCGGGGTGCGCGTAGAGCTCCATGAAGCGGGAGAGGTCCACGAGGTCGCCGGGCACCGGGATGCCGTCCGCGCCGTTGATGCGGGCGAACAGCCACGTGCGCAGCTTGGTGACGGCGCCGGGCAGCCAGTACGGCAGGCTCAGCAGGACGGCGAGTGCCCCGAGGGTGGCGACCACAACAATCACACCCGGTTCTACGAATGCCGATATGTCCCGAGATTCACCGGAATCTTTTGGGCTGTCCTGAGCCGTACAACTCACATGGAGGTCTTCAACCTGCGCGATTTCGAGGACATGGCCCGGGAGAAGCTCGACCCGGTGTTCTACGACTACTTCGCCAGCGGGGCGCAGGACGAGGTGACGCTCGCGGCCAACGAGGCGGCCTTCCGGCGGCTGGCCCTGGTGCCGAGAATCCTGCGCGGCCACGGCCCGCCCCAGCTCGCGGGCAGAGTGCTGGGGTGCGAGAGCTCGATGCCGGTCCTGCTCGCGCCGACCGCGTTCCACCGGCTGGCCTGGCCCGAGGGCGAGGCGGCCACCGCCCGCGCGGCACGCGAGGCCGGCGTCATCATGATCGCCGCGATGCTGTCCACGATCACCATCGAGGAGATCGCGGCGGCCGGGGGCACGTTGTGGTTCCAGTTGTACATCCAGCCCGACCTGGGTTTCACCAAGTCGCTGGTACGGCGGGCCGAGGCGGCCGGCTGCCGCGCCCTGGTCGTGACCGTGGACTCACCCGCGCTGGGCAGGAACGAACGCGGCGACCGCAATGACTTCCACGACCTGCCGCCGGGCATCTTCTGCGCCAACATGCGCGGCGACGGAAACGTCCGGCAGGTCCGCCTTTCTCCCGAAATTTCGTGGAGGCATGTGGAATGGCTGTGTGGTGAGACGCAGCTCCCCGTCCTGCTGAAGGGCGTCCTGCACCCCGCCGACGCCGCCCAGGCCGTGGACTGCGGTGTGGACGGCCTGATCGTCTCCAACCACGGCGGACGGCAACTCGACACCACCCCCGCCACGATCGACCGGCTGCCCGTGATCGCCGACGTGGTCGGCGGCCGGGTGCCCCTCCTGCTGGACGGCGGCGTACGGCGCGGCACCGACGTGGTGAAGGCCCTCGCGCTCGGCGCCTCGGCCGTCGCCCTCGGCCGCCCGGTGCTGTGGGGACTGGCCGTCGGCGGAGCCGACGGGGTGGCCCGGGTGCTGTCCCTGCTGCGCGGGGAACTGGAGAATGCGCTGACGCTGTGCGGAGCCGACTCGCCGGGCGCGCTGACCAAGGACCAGGTGGTGGGATGAAGGTCATCGGTGTGGGCGTCGGCAGGACCGGCACGCTGTCGCTGAAGGCGGCGCTCGAACGCCTCGGCCTCGGCCCCTGCTTCCACGGCCGCCACGTCCTGGACCACCCCGACCGGCTGCCCATGTGGCGCGCGGCCGCCGCCGGGCGGCCCGTGTCCTGGGAAGCGGTGTTCGCCGGATACGCCTCCAGCGTGGACTGGCCTGGCGCCGCCTTCTGGCCCGAGATCCTCACCACCTTCCCCGGCGCCAAGGTGATCCTGACCGAACGCGACCCCGAGGCGTGGTACGCCAGCGTGTCCAGGACCATCTACCGCATGTTCGGCGACGCCGAGCCCGACGCCCGGGTGGCCGAGGCCAGGCGGACCGTGCCCGGCCTGGACGTGTTCACCGCGTTCCACCGGGCCATGATCTGGGACGGCTTCTTCTCCGGCCGCTTCACCGACCGCGCCCACGCCATCGCCGTCTACGAGGAGCACAACGCGGAGGTCCGCCGGGCGGTGCCGTCCGAGCGGCTCCTGGTGATCGAGCCGGGATCGGGGTGGGGTCCGCTGTGCGACTTCCTGGGCGTGCCGGCGCCGGGCGAGCCGTACCCGCACCTCAATGATCCTGAACGGTTCTGGGCGCGGGTCGAGGCCCGGATGGCGGAGTCCCGTCCCGCTCCCTAGACGGAGCGTCAGGTACGGCGGGCGCTCACCACCGCGAACGACAGGAACTCGCCCTGGTCCGCCTCCAGCATCGCGATCGTCTGCCCGGCGGCGTCGCCGGGGCGGTGCTCCATGCAGGCGCGGGCCCACAGGAGCCAGTCGTTCCAGCCGCCGGGCTGCAGGCGCGCGGACGTCACCGTGACCAGCTCGGTGATCTCCCACTGGAAGCGCCACCACTCGGCGGTGTGCCAGGCGAGCGCCTCCCAACCCACCAGGGCCTTGATGTGCGGCGGGATCGCGCCGAGTTCGCGGATCTCGGCGGTCATGCCGGGGGTGGCGATCCCGAGCTGACCGCCCGGCTTGAGGAAGCTCGTGATGTAGGCGAGGTAGCCGTCCGCGGTGCCGAAATACTCGTAGGAGTCGATGCTGACGATCGCGTCAAAAGACTCTTTCTCGAACGGCAGCGCGTGGGCCTCGGCGTTGACCGCCTGCACCCGGTCGGCGACCCCCGCCTCCGCGAACACGCCCGCCGCCGTGTCCGCCGCCACCCAGAGGTCGGCCGCCACCACCTCTACGCCGAACTCCCTGGCCAGGAACACCGACGTCGCCCCCATGCCGGAGCCCAGGTCCAGGACGCGCATGCCCGGCTTCAGGTCGAGGTCGCGGGACAGGTCCTCCAGCAGCCACAGGGGATGCGGGCCCATGTCCAGGCCGACCACCCAGGCGGGGTCGTAGTGGGAGGAGCGGGGATAGACGTCGGGGCGGTGCAGTTCACTCAGCGCGGTCACAGGGCGGCATCCCACCACGTCACCACCCCCACCAGCAATCCAATATCCCCACCCACCCACCGGGCCTCCCCGAACTGCCCGCTCAGGGTCCGGGCACCCCCAGAGCCTGTGCGTCTGCCGGTCGTCGGGGCGTCGCGCAGGGTGTCGAGCGGGTGGCGCGTTGAGGTGCCGGGCGGGGCCTTCCGGCCGGGGGTGTCGGCTGGTCACGTGGGGAGGGGCTGCTCGGGCTGGACAGGCGGTGGCGGGAGGAAGATCACGGGGGCGGTGGTGACCAGTGGTCAGAGGGTGCGGGGCGGCGACTGCAGGGTGGGTCGGGGGTGGCGGGTCGCAGGTGGTTAGGGGGTGGTGGTCAGGGCGGTGCGGATGCGGGCCAGGCCGCGGCGGATGCGGGTCTTGGCGGTGCCCAGCGGGATGCCTTCGCGGTCGGCGATCTCCTGGGCGGTCAGGCCGTACAGGATCGACAGGACGAGCGGGCGGCTCTGGGAGGCGGGGAGGGCGAGGAGTTCCTCTTGGATGCGTTCTACTCGGGCGCCGGGGTCGGGGCGGGGCGCCGGGATGGGTAATCGCCACGGGTCCACGGGCAGGTCGCGGCGCAGGCGGACGGCGTCGACCGCCAGGTTGCGGGTGATGGTGAGGAGCCAGGTCGCGACCCGGCCGCGGCCGGGGTCGTACGCGGCGGCGTGCCGCCACGCCCGGACGAAGGCGTCCTGGGCCACCTCTTCCGCCAGGCACGGGTCGGCGACCACGCTCAGCGCCAAGCCGTACACTCTGGGTTGAAAGCGCCGCACGAACACGGCCGCCGCATCGGTGTCACCCGATGCCATTCCTGCCATGAGCGTCTCATCGGAGAGTGTCCACACATCCCACGACGATTCCCGCTGGGGGATGGTTCAAAGTTGAATGGCTGTTTTTATGCCCGGAAATCTGCGAATTCAAAGCCGGGCGAGACCACGCAGCTGACCAGAACCTCCTGAGCGGCCGCCGGGCGGGCCGACTGCCACACGCCGCCGGGCACGATCGCCTGCGGGACCTGCCCGTTCTCGACGTCCGGGCCCAGGACCACATGCTGGTCGCCGATGGTCAGGCCGAGCGGGCCGCCCCGGTGCCACAGCCACACCTCGTCCGAGCGCACCACGTGCGGGACCGACTCCTCGCCGGGCATCAGCAGGAAGTAGATGCCGGTGGCACTGGCCCGCTCGCCGTCGTAGCCGCCGGGGGTGAAGCGGGCGGTGGTCTTCCAGGTCTGGCGGTACCAGCCGCCCTCGGGGTGGGGGAGCAGGTCGAGCGCGGCGGCGACCGGCGGGCGGGGCACGAAGGCGACGGCCTTGCCGTGGACGTCGCGGCGCAGGAACCGGTCGCCGTCCAGGACGAGCTGGCCGTCCGTCGTGCCGGCCAGGGCCAGGGCCTCGGCCTCGCCGGCGACCTGAGTGGCCGGTCCGTCAGGGTAAAGGGTGAGATCCACGGGAGCGATGCTAGTCGGGGTTGACGACGAGGCCGGGGACGTCGGTCAGCGGGGTGAGGTCGAGACCGTCGGCCGGCAGGACGCTGACCAGCTTGAGCGTGGGCAGCCGGGCGATGATCGACACGTCGGTGACGTCGGTGTGGTGGAGGCGCAGATATTCGAGGGGCGGGCCCGCCGACACCACGGCCTCCAAGCACTCGGGGACGCCGTGGAGGTCGCGCAGGGTGATCGAGAACAGATCGCGCGCGTGGGCGAGGGCCGAAGGAGACAGGCGCTGCCGGACTCCTCGGAAGGAGACGACCCTGAGCTCCGTCTGCCGCGACAGCGCCTGCGTCGAGAACTCTTCCTCCAGGAGGCTCAGGCCCAGCTGCTGGAGCCGCGGGAGCCGGTCGAGGAAGGCGAGATCGGGCTCGTGGACCGCGCCCCACAACCAGAGGCCGAACAGGCTCTCCATGTCCTGGAGGGGAGTCAGGTCCAGCGGCCGGTCGGTCCGCAGCCACAGGCGTTTCAGGCCGGTCAGGAAGCGGACGGGCCCGAGGTCGCCCGCCAGCTCCGACAACTCCAGGAACTCGAGTTGCGGCATGTCCTTCAGGAATGCCAGCGATTCGACCCTCTGGTCGATCCACAGGGCGGTCATCCGCTTCAGGTGCCGCAGGTTCCGCAGTTCACGCGGGTCGGTGACGACGATCCGCGGTGGGTCGGGGATCGCCGCGAGCACGTCGAGCGCGTAGCGGCGGGAGTCGAAGAAGCGCCACATGTCGACGACCGTGAGCTGCACCGGCCGCCGGGGGTCGGTGGCGAAGGCGGTCAGTTTCCTGACGGCGGCCTCGCCGTTGATCAGGCCGGTCATCCGCACCGTCAGCGCCGCCTGCAGCGGGGTGAACGCCGCCAGGTCGTCGGGCACGCGGCGCAGGATCTCCTCGCCCGCCGCCGCCAGGATTCTGGCCTCGTCCTCGCTGCGCGGCGGGATCACCTCGGCCAGGCACGCCTCCACCCGCTCGCGCAGCTCCAGCGGGATCTCCCTGATCGTCTCCAGGCAGGACGCCACCAGCAGTCGCAGCCGCCGCGTGTGCCGTCCGCCGTCGTCGGCCCGGTCCAGGAGGCCGCGCAGCAGGTCGCGGCGCAGGCGGCCGGTGGCGTGCCCGGCGGTCATGACGACGACCTCGCGCCACTGGTCCAGGTGGGCGCGTTCGACGGCCGCCTCGACGTCGTCGTCCTCGACGAGCTGGCCCGCCGCCAGGTACTCCTGCACGGTCTTGTGGGCGAAGTCGATCCTGCCGGGCACCGGTTCGCGCAGCACGCCACTGCGCCGCAGCAGGTACTCCAGCACGTCCGCCGCCTGGTACGGCATGCGCGTCATCCCGGTCAGCCGCTGCTCGATGCGGCGCAGGGCGGTGGCCTTGGCCAGTTCGGAACGGCCCATGGAGACCACGCGCCAGGCCAGGTCACGCAGGATCCAGATCTTCTGCTCCGGGTCGAGGACGATGTCGTCCTGGATGCCGCGTTCGGCGTCACGCCGTTCGAGAAGGAGGGTGAGGACGGCGTCGTACAGGGCCATCCTGCTGCGGGGCAGCTGGGTGCGGCGGTCGAGGTTGAGCGCGCACAGCATGGCGGCCAGCAGCGGGGTGGAGGCCAGCAGGCGCAGGTGGGGGTTGCTCTCCAGGCGGGCGAGCAGGGCGCGTTCGTAGGAGGGCAGGTCGTCGGCGTGGCAGGGCAGGCTGGGGCACTCGCGCATGGCCACGTGCCACTGGCGGACAAGTTCGCCGAGGTCGTGCGGGGTCATGGGCTCCAGCAGGGCGGCGGTGAACCCTTCGTCGGCCAGCCAGCGCACGTCGGCCGCCGCGGGCCGGGAGGTCACCACGACGCGCAGTTCCGGGTTGGCCGCGAGGAGCCTGGACAGCCACTGGCGGACGGCGTTGCGGTGCCGTACCAGAAGCTCGTCGACGCCGTCGACCAGCAGCAGGCCGCGGCCGGACGCGAGCACGCGCTCGGCCCAGCCGCGCGGCATCAGTCCCGCGACCTCCTGGGCGACGTCGTCGAGCAGGTCGGCGGGGGCGGGCAGGCGGCCGTCGGCGTGGCTGCGCAGCTTGACCATGAGGGGGACGCGGCCGTTCCAGGCGGCCAGGTCGCCGGTGAAGCCGCGGCGGGCGGCGGTCAGGGCGAGCCAGCGCAGCAGCGTGCTCTTGCCGGATCCGGCCTCGCCGCGCAGCAGGGTGAGGCGGCCGAGCGCGGACTCGATGCGGCGGCTGCCGGGCTCGCTCTCGTCGCGGCCGGTCAGCGACGAAGGCGCGAGGCGTTCCAGCGGGCGGCGCTCGTGGTCGGCGCTGACGGTGAGCGAGATGTAGGCGACGCTGAGGGAGGTGCGCGGGCGGTAGGTCTCCATGGGCACGCCGAACAGCTCGATCTCGTCGAGGGTGCGGCTGAGGAAGGCCAGGTAGTGCTGCTCGAAGGCGAGGTCGTCCTGGGAGCCCTCTGGGGCTTCGAGCGTGCGGACGGGCAGGCGGGCCAGGACGCGTTCCATGCCCTCGGCCAGGCCGCTGAGGCGGGCGAGGTTCTCGGTCGCGGCGCGCGGCAGGTACGGGGGGAGCTGCTGCATCATGCCGACCAGGCAGGCCACGCACTCGGCCAGCAGCACGCCGTAGAGCGCGTCCTCGGTGGTGCCGAGGCGGGGCGGCGCGACGGTGTCGAGCACGCGCCTGGCCAGCCGCGCGGGGTCGGCGTCGGCGTTGAACAGCGCCTCGTCGGACAGGTCCGCCGTGCGCAGCGACTCGACGACCTCCAGGAGTACGGCGGAGCGGGCGTCCTCGCCCAGCCCGCGGTACTCCTGCTCGACCAGGTCACGCAGCCGGGACTCGACGGCCATGGCCATACCTTCGAGCTGGTTGCCGAACTTCCTGGGGGCCAGCCGGTCACGGAAGCCGCTCTGGATCATGTCCTTGAGCTGGGCGTCGCGGTCCCGGTTCGCGGCACGGGCGGCGAGCCATTCGCGCATCGCGCGTTCCGCGATGGCCTTGCCCGCCGCCACGACCGCCGTCTCCACACCTGGCATAAATGCGATCATGCCGGAAATCTCACCCCTTCACGGCACCCCCCAGCAGACCCGCCACGAACTGCCGCTGGAACACCAGGAAGACCAGCATCAGCGGCAGCGTGGCGAGGAACGCGCCGAGCATGAGCCCCGCGTAGTCCACGTGGGACAGCCCGATCAGGTGGTTCAGCGCCACCGGCACGGTGTAGCGCTCCTCGGAGTTGAGCATGAGCAGCGGCCAGATGAAGGAGTTCCACTGCGTCATGAACGTGAAGATCACCAGCGCGCCGAGCTGCGGCCGGACCACCGGCAGCACGATCCGGTAGAAGATCCGCATGTCACCGGCCCCGTCCAGGCGCCCGCTCTCCAGCAGCTCGTCCGGGAAGTCGAGGAACGCCTGGCGCATGAGGAAGATCCCGAAGGAGTTGGCCAGGAACGGGATGATGATCGCCTGGTAGGTGTCGACCCAGCCGATGCTGGCCATCATCTGGAACAACGGCACCAGCAGCACCTGGAACGGCACCATCATCGTGGCCAGGACGACTCCCAGGAGCAGGCCCCGGCCGCGGAAGCGGTACTTGGCCAGGCCGTACCCGCACATCGCCGACACCAGCGAGCTGAGCGCGGTGTAGACGAGCGCGGTCCAGATGCTCGTGGCCATGACCCGCGCGAAGTGCACGGACTCCTCAAGCTTGACGATGTTGGCCAGCAGGTCGCCGCCGGGCAGGAACGGCGGCGGGGAGGCGAACAGCTCGCTGCCGTCGTGGGTGGCCGCCACGATCATCCAGTAGAACGGCACCACGCTCACCAGGGCGCCCAGCACCGCCAGCACCCACACGAGCCGCCTCATGCGCGCTCCTTCCCGGACGTACGCGAGCCGAAGTAGCGGAACTGCACCCAGGACAGCGCCCCGATCAGCGCCACGACCGCCCACGCGATCGCCGCCGCATAACCGAAGTCGAACTGCTTGAAGCCGACCTGGTAGAGGTAGAGGATCGGCGTCAGCGTGGCGTCGCCGGGCCCGCCGCCGGTCAGCACCAGCGGCTCGTCGAACAACTGCAGCGTCCCGATCGTCGAGGTGATCGAGCAGAACAGCACGACCGGCCGCAGCTGCGGCAGGATCACCCGCCGGAACGCGGTCAGCGGCCCGGCGCCGTCGATGGCCGCCGCCTCGTACTGCTCGCGCCCGATCCCCTGCAGCCCGGCCAGCAGGATGACCGCGTTGTACCCCACCCAGCGCCAGGTCAGTGACGCGATCAGCGCCACCCGGGCCCAGAACGGGTCGTTCAGCCAGTCCACCTGCAGCCCGAGGAACTGGTTGACCGCCCCGCCCTCGGTGCGCAGCAGCACGCGGAACACCACCGCGTACGCCACCAGCGTCGTCACCGCCGGCAGAAAGTACGCCACGCGGAGCGTCGCGCGGAACTTCAGCCACGACTGGTTGAGCACGTAGGCCAGCACGGTCGCAAGACCGATCATCACTGGCACCTGGACCACGAGGATCAGCCCGGCGTTGGCCAGCGACCGCAGGAACGACGGGTCGCGCACCAGCCGCGCGTAGTTCCCGAACCCGCCTTCGAGACTCTGCAGCAGCGACGCGGCCAGCGGGTAGGCGAAGAAGAGCGCGAGCAGCGCCGCCGCCGGTCCCGCGAAGACCCATCCGACGGTACGGCGACGCCGGCCGTACCGGCGCCGGGTCCTGGGGACATCGACCGCGACGGAGCTCACGAGGCGATCTCGCGCTGGGTGGCGGCGGCGAGCTGCTCGGCCGCGCTGTCCAGCACCGTCTTGGGGTCCTCGCCGTTGAGCAGGCAGGCCGAGACGGCCTTCTTCAGCAGCTCCTCCGCCTGCTTGTCGTCACCGGTCAGCTCCACCGGCGGGATCTGCTTCACCTGGTCGGCGAACATGCGGTTGACCTTCTCGCCGCCGAAGTACGGCTGCGGCTCATCGAACAGCGGGTCGCTCAGCGCGGGCAGGTAGGCGGGGAAGAGCGCCTCGGTCCGCATCATCGAGACCTGCCGCTCCTTGCTCGCGAGCATCCAGTCGAGGAAGGCCCACGCGGTCTGCTGGTTCTTGGTCTGCGCGGTGATCGACAGCGCCGACCCGCCATTGGCCGAGGTACGGCTGCCGCCGGCGTCGAAGGCGGGCAGCGGGACGACCCCGAACTTGCCCGACAGCTCCGGCATGTCGGCCGTCAGCGTGCCGCTCCACCAGGCGGCGGTCGGCTGGGTGGCGGCCTTGCCCTGCTTGGTGGCGGTGACGCGGCCGTCCCAGCCCTTCTCGTTCTGCAGGAGGTCCTTGTCCTTGAGCGTCTTGAGCAGGGTGAGCGCGCGGACCGCGCTGGTGGAGTTGACCGCGACCTTGCCGTCGACGAAGTAGCCCTGGCCGAGCTGCTGCAGGAGCGTGGTGAACCCGGCGGCGGTGCTCAGGTCGGAGACGAACAGGCGCTTGCCGGTGGCCTGCTTGATCTTCTCGCCGGCCTTGACCGCGTCGTCCCAGGTGGCCAGCGAGCCGGGGTCGACCTTGGCCTTCTCGAAGTAGTCGCGGCGGTAGTACAGGCCGACGGGGGCGGAGTCCCAGGGCAGGGCGTACAGGCCCTTGGCGGTGGAGGCGGCCTTCCACTTGGCCGGGTCGAAGTCGGCCTTGTACTTGCCGGCCACCGAGGTGAGGTCGACCAGGCCGCCGGGGAAGTTCTCGGCGTAGCCGGGGACGGCGGTGTCTTCGAGCGTGATGATGTCGGGCAGGCCGGCGCCCGACTTGAGGCCCACGGTGATCTTGTCGTAGGCGTTGTCGTAGCCGATGTCGGTGACCTTGACCTTGACGCCCGGGTTGGCCTTCTCGAACTCCGGGGCCAGCCGTTGGAGCGCCTTGGCGGCGACATCCCACGACCAGATCTCGATATTTCCGGACACCTTGGCATTCGCGGATTGAGTGATCTTCGGCGCTTCCTTGGCCGGGACGCCGCCGGTGGCGCAGGAAGCGGTGAGAACGAGTGATAGCCCGGCGATGGCTCTCTTCACGGGGTAGCTCCCGGTGGTATGTCACGTGATGTATTCTGAGTTTTGAATACAGTAGACGTGTGGTCCCGGTCACGCCAGTCCCTTTGCCAGGAAATGTCGGTCTCGCCCACTACGCTGCATCGAGTGATCTCCGAAACCGCAGCTCAGACCGCGCGGCACGCGAGAGTGGCCGCCGGGCTGGCCGAGCTGGAGCGGTGGCTCGGCGACCAGGTACGGCTCGGCCTGGGCCAGGCGGGGGATCGCGACTGGGATGATCTGGTCAAGCGGCTGGTCGACGCCCAGGCGCCCGGGGCGGCCGGCCTCGTGGCGCGGTTGGAGCGGGTGCGGGCCGCGGCGGGCTGGCCTGGTGCGCTGCTGTCAGAATACGCCCTGCTCAACCTGCTGGCCGTGGCGTACCGGCGGCGTGCAGAGCTGCCCCCGGCCTTGGCGCGGACCGTGCTGACCCGGGTCGGATTCACGACCTCGCGGGCGGAGGTGCTGGCCGAGCCGCACGTCCGTGACCGTTGGCTGGTGCTCGGAGTCCGGGACGAGCCGCTCGACCACGTGACCGCCCGGCGCGTGTGGCTGCGTGGCCAGGCCACGGGCCGTCCGGCCCTCATCCTGACCTTCACCCCCGCCGCCCACCCCATGGACGAGACACCGCCGCCCGGCTCCACCCTGGAGGCGGCCCTGGCCTTCTATCCCGCCGCCGCCCCGTTACGCGCCCTGATCGCCGGCCCGGACGGGGAGGAGCCGCCGGAGTTCGCCCGCCCCGGCATTCCCGCGCCCGGTCCGCACGGCACCTTCCCCGCGCCGGACGCGGTGGCAGGGCTTGATCTCCACGAGGACTCTTCCGTGCCCGGCCGGAGGGTCCGGGAGGATTTCGGGGCGGTTTCGGTGGCGGCCGCCCTGGAGGAGGTGGCCGGGGCGCTGGCGGCCGATCCCTGGACGGACGCGTGGCCGTTGCTGCTGGACGCGGTGGTGCCGGGGCGGGCCGACCTCGGGGGGCTGCCGCTGCACCCGGCCTGTCACGACCCGTGGCGGCTGATCGCGGTCTCCGGCGGCGGGCCGGTGACGGTGGCCGCCGAGTGGACGCCGCGCGGGCTGCGCCCGCTGACGGTGTGGGACGACGACGCCAGGCCGGTGCCCCTGTGAACGGCCCGGCGGGCAACGAACCCGTGCACGTCCCGGTCAGCGACGAGCCTGCGCTCGGCCCTGTGAACGACGAGCCCGTGCACGCCCCCGTGAGCGACGAGCCCGCGCGCGGTCCGGTAGGTCGCCCCGTGTGGGAGGAGATGGTCTCCACCGCTCTGGTGGGGACGGCGCGCCGGCCGTACCGGGGAGAACTGCTGGGGGATGCGGCGGTCGAGGTCGTGCGGCGGCGGGCCGGGCAGGTGCCCCTCAGCCGGCGGGACGGTGAGCAGGCGGAGGCGGAGGAGCGCGCGGCGGTGCCGTGGCGGGCGGCGGAGCGGCTCGGGCGGATTCTGGGCGGCGAGCACGGCAGGGTGCTGGGCGAGTGGCTGGCGGTGGCGGCGGCGAGCGGGCGCAGGGTGCCGCCGCACGTCCTGCCCGACCTGCTCGAACGCGGCAGGCGCGACCGGTCGATCAGGGCGTGGCTCGGCGTGCTGGCCGGGCGGCGCGGGCGGTGGCTGGCCGCACGGAACCCGGCCTGGGCCTTCCTGCTCGACGAGCCCACCGGCGAGAGCTGGGAGTACGGCTCGCCCGCCGACCGCCGCGCCCACCTGCGGGCCGTCAGGGCGGCAGACCCGGCGGCGGCACGGGCGCTGCTCGAGGGCACGTGGGAACGGGAGACGCCGGAAGATCGGGCGGAGTTCATGGAGGCGCTGGTCGTGGGCCTGAGCATGGCCGACGAGCCGTTCCTGGAACGCGCCCTGGACGACCGCCGCCGCGAGGTACGCCAGTCGGCGGCCAACCTGCTGGCAGGGCTGCCGGGCTCCCGGCTGGCCGGGCGGATGGCGCAGCGGGCGGCGGACTGCCTGGTGGTGTCCGGCGGCCGCATCGAGGTACGGCCGCCGCGCGAGTGCGACGCGGCGATGGAGCGTGACGGCGTGCGGGCCAAGCCGCCGCGGGGGATCGGCGAGCGGGCGTGGTGGCTGCAGCAGGTGGTGGCGCGGGCGCCGCTGCGGATGTGGGCCGAGCCGCGGGTGATGCTCGGGCTGCGGATCTCCGACTGGGACGCCGAGGTCAAGGCGGGATGGGTGCGGGCGGCGGTGCTGCAGCGGGAGGCGGGGTGGGCGCGGGCGATGTTCGCGCACGATCCGATCGCGGATCTGCTGGGTGTGCTCCCGTCGGAGGAACAGCAGGAACTAGCCGCCGAGTTCGTGAAAAATCAGGACATGGATAGCCAGCTCATCATGGTCCTCGGCGGCGTCGAACGGCCGTGGGGGGCGGCGCTGGCGGCAGCCGTACTGAACAAGATCGCCATGATCGCGGCCACCCAGCCCTGGAACCTCGGCGAGCTCGCCAGGCTCGCCGGTGAACGCGTCGATCCGGAGCTGCATCCGCTGGCCGGGCAGAGCGGCGCGGCGGAGGTGGCCGAGGTGCTGCGGTTCCGGGCGGACATGGTGGAGGAACTGGGAAGGGAGAGCGCATGACGGTCCTGCGGGCCCATGCGGAGGACGAGTACGCCGAGGAGCTGGCGCTGCTGGCCAAGGAGGACGACCGGCCCAGGCCGCCCGGCTGGGCGCTGTCGCCCTGGGCCGTGACCGCGTACGTGCTGGGCGACGGGGGCCGGATCTCCCCCAAGTACGTGGGCGCCCGCCGTATCGTCGAGGTCGCCGTCGCCACGCTGGCCACCGACCGGGCGCTGCTGCTGCTCGGCGTCCCCGGCACGGCCAAGACGTGGCTGTCCGAGCACCTCGCCGCGGCGATCAGCGGCGACTCCACGCTGCTGGTCCAGGGCACCGCGGGCACCCCCGAGGAGGCCGTCCGCTACGGCTGGAACTATGCCCGGCTGCTGGCGGAAGGTCCCTCCCGCGACGCGCTCACGCCGAGCCCGGTCATGCGCGCGATGGCCGAGGGCCGCATCGCCAGGGTGGAGGAGCTCACCCGGATGCCCTCCGACGTCCAGGACGCGCTGATCACCGCGCTGTCGGAGAAGACGTTGCCGATCCCCGAGCTCGACACGGAGGTCCAGGCCCAGCGCGGCTTCAACCTCATCGCCACCGCCAACGACCGCGACCGCGGCGTGAACGAGCTGTCCAGCGCGCTGCGCCGGCGCTTCAACACCGTCGTGCTGCCGGTCCCCGCCACGGCCGAGGAGGAGATGGAGATCGTCACCCGCCGCGTCGCCCAGCTCGGCCGTTCCCTGCAGCTGCCCGAGACCACGACCGGCCTGGAGGAGATCCGGCGGGTGGTCACCGTCTTCCGCGAACTGCGCGACGGCGTCACCGAGGACGGCCGCACCAAGCTCAAGTCGCCCAGCGGCACCCTGTCAACGGCCGAGGCCATCTCGGTGCTGACCAGCGGCATCGCGCTGGCCGCCCACTTCGGCGACGGCGTGCTGCGGGCCGCCGACGTGGCCGCCGGGCTCGTCGGCGCCGTCGTGCGCGAACCGGCCGCCGACCGGGTGGTGTGGCGCGAGTACCTGGAGACCGTGGTGCGCGAACGCCCGGACTGGCATGACTTCTACCGGGCCTGCCGCGAGGTCTCATGATCGAGGTTTTCGGCGTCCGGCATCACGGGCCCGGGTCGGCGCAGGCCGTACGGGAGGGCCTGGCGCGGCTGCGGCCGGACGCGATCCTCATCGAGGGCCCGCCCGAGGCCGACGCGCTCGTCCGCTTCGCCGCCGGGTGCGAGCCGCCGGTCGCGCTGCTCGCGCACGTTCCCGGCGACCCGTCGCGGTCGGCCTTCTGGCCGTTCGCGGTGTTCTCGCCGGAATGGCAGGCCATCCTGTACGGCACGCTCCACGGCGTCCCGATCCGCTTCTGCGACCTGCCCGCCGCCCACCTGCTGGCTCCGGAGGGCGGCGGCGAACGCGGCGTACGCGACCCGATCGGCGAGCTGGCCGCGGCCGCCGGGCACGACGACCCGGAACGCTGGTGGGAGGACGTGGTCGAGCACCGGGCCGGCGCCGCGCCGCCGTTCGAGGTGATCGGCGAGGCCATGGCGGCACTCCGGGAGGGCTACACGCCGGACGCCTTCGAGGCCCGGCGCGAGGCGTACATGCGGCGTGTCCTGCGCGCGACCGTCAAGGCGGGACATGAGCGGATAGCGGTGGTCTGCGGCGCCTGGCACGTGCCCGCCCTGGCCGGTCCGCCGCCGCCCGTGAAGGCCGACGACGCGCTGCTGCGCGGCCTGCCCAAGGTGAAGGCGGCGCTGGCGTGGGTGCCGTGGACGTACGAGCGGCTGGCGATCCGCTCCGGCTACGGCGCTGGGGTGGGCTCGCCCGGCTGGTACCACCACCTGTTCACGGTGGCCGACCGGCCGGTCGAGCGGTGGCTGGGCGCGGCCGGAGCGGTGCTGCGCGAGGAGGGACTGGCCGTGTCGTCCGCGCACGTCATCGAGGCCGTACGGCTGGCCGAGAGCCTGGCCGCCCTCCGCGGCCGCCCTCTGCCGGGGCTGAGCGAGGTCACCGAGGCGGCCAGGGCGGTGCTGTGCGACGGCGACGAGCTGCGGGTCGCGCTGATCCAGCGCCGCATGGTCGTCGGCGACCGCCTGGGCCACGTGGGCGACGACGCCCCGCTCGTACCCCTGCAGCGCGACCTGCGCGAGCGGCAGCGCCACCTCCGCCTCCACCCTGCCGCCCGGGAGGAGCCGGCCGCCCCGCCCGTACGCGAGCTGGAGCTGGATCTGCGCAAGACGCTGGACCTGGGCAGGAGCCACCTGCTGCACCGGCTGCGGCTGCTCGGCGTGCCCTGGGGGGTGCCGGGGGAGGCGCGAGGCAAGGGGACGTTCAGGGAGACCTGGCGGCTGGAGTGGCGGCCGGAGTTCGACCTGGCGCTGATCGAGTCCGCGGCGCTCGGCACCACGGTGGAGGCCGCGGCCACCCGCCGCGTGCTGGACCTGGCGCCGACCGGCCAGAACCTGGGCGAGCTCGCGGCGACGGTCGAGAAATGCCTGCTGGCCGAGCTGCCCGGCGCGCTGCCCGGCGTCCTCGCCGCCCTGTCGGAGCGGGCCGCGCTGGACGCCGACATCACGCACCTGATGAGCGCGCTCCCGGCGATCGTCCGCGCCCACCGCTACGGCGACGTCCGGGGGACACCGGCCGAGGGACTGGCGGCGGTCGCCCGCTCGATGCTGGACCGCGTCAGGGCCGGACTTCCCGCCACGCTGCCCGGACTGTCCTGGCAGGCAGCGGGCGCGATGCTGGCCCAGGTGGACGGCGTGCACGCCGCGGTCGACCTGCTCGGCGACCCGGCGGCCCGCGAGCGCTGGCTGGCCACGCTCCTCGGGATCTGCGACACCCCCGGCGCGCACGGCCTGGTCGAAGGACGGCTGACGCGGATCCTGCTGGACGCGGGCGCGCTGGCCGACGCCGAACGGCGGCTGGCGCGGGCCACCTCGCGCGGCGGCGGGCCGGCCAGGGCGGCGGCGTGGATCGAGGGGTTCCTGGCCGGGGGCGGGCTGCTGCTGGTGCACGACGCGCGGCTGCTGGACCTGGTCGACGCCTGGATGAGCGGGCTGTCCGGTGCGCAGTTCACGGAGGTGCTGCCGTTGCTGCGGCGGACGTTCGGCGGCTTCGCCGTACCGGAGCGCAGGGCGATCGGGGATCGGGTGCGGTCGGGCGCGGGCGGCGGGCGGCCCGAGCGGGAGGTCGACGAGCGGCGGGCGGCGCCGGCCGAGCGGACCGTGCTGACGATACTCGGGAGGGCCCATGGATGAACGGCTGCGCAGGTGGCGGCTGGTGCTCGGCGGCGGCGAGGCGGACGGCACCGGCCTCGGCCTGCACGGCGACGACGCCCGGATGGACGCGGCGCTCGGGTCGCTGTACGAGAGCGGGGAGCGGGGCGGGCTGGGGGCCTCGGCGCCCAGGGTGGCCCGCTGGCTGGGTGACGTGCGCACCTACTTCCCGCCCGGTGTCGTGCGGGTCATGCAGCAGGACGCGATCGACCGGCTCGACCTGACCCGGCTGCTGGTCGAACCCGAGATGCTGGAGGCGGTCGAGCCGGACGTGCACCTGGCCGCCACGCTGCTGTCGCTGGCCAAGGTGATGCCGGACGAGGCGCGCGAGTCGGCGCGGGCGCTGGTCAGGGCGGTGGTCGGCGACCTGGAGAAGCGGCTGACGGCCAGGACGCGGACGGCCGTGGCGGGGGCGCTGGACCGGGTGGCGCGCACGCGGCGGCCGCGCCGTACCTCCGATGTCAACTGGAACCGGACGATCCTCGCCAACCTCGGCCACTACCTGCCCGACCGCAACACCGTGGTGCCCGAGCGGCTGGTCGGGCACGCCCGCAAGCGGCGCTCGCTCCGCCGCGACGTCGTGCTGTGCGTCGACCAGAGCGGCTCGATGGCGGAGTCGGTGGTGTACGCGGGGGTGTTCGGCGCGGTGCTGGCCTCGATCCCGGCGCTGCGCACCCGCATGGTGGTCTTCGACACCGCGGTGGCCGACCTCAGCGACCTGCTGCACGACCCGGTCGAGCTGCTGTTCGGCACCCAGCTGGGCGGCGGCACCGACATCAACCGGGCGCTGGCCTACTGCGAGGGGCTGCTCGAACGCCCGGCCGACTCGGTCCTGGTGCTGCTCAGCGACCTGTTCGAGGGCGGGATCAGGGACGAGATGCTGCGCAGGGTCGCCGCGATGAGCGGGGCGGGGGTGCGGGTGATCGTGCTGCTCGCGCTGTCGGACGAGGGCACGCCGCTGTTCGACCGCGACAACGCCGCCGCCCTTGCCGCGCTGGGCGTGCCCGCGTTCGCGTGCACGCCCGACGCCTTCCCCGAGCTGATGGCGGCCGCGATCGAGGGCCGTCAGCCGGCCGCCCCGTAGATGCCCTAGGCCGGATTGCCTAGGTCCTGCGCCCGATGTGCCTGACCTGGGATGATCGTAGGTTGCCTGTCATGACAACTGTTGCTGAAGCCCCACCTGCCCCACTAAGCGTGATCTCGCGGAAGTACCGCTCGCTGAGCTTCGGGCTGGTCGCGCTCGTCACCCTCGTCGCGTTCGAGGCGATGGCCGTGGCCACCACGATGCCCGTGGTCGCCCGCGAACTCGGCGGCATGCACCTGTACAACCTGGCCTTCAGCGCGACCCTCGCCGCCAGCGTCATCGCCACCGTCCTCGGGGGCCGGTGGTCGGACGTGCGCGGCCCCCTCCAGCCCATGGGCACCGGCGTCGTGACGTTCGTCGCCGGTCTGCTGCTGGCCGGATTCGCCCCCACGATGGAGATCTTCATCGCCGGGCGCTTCGTCCAGGGCCTGGGCGCCGGATTGATCCAGGTGTCGTTGTACGTGGTGGTCGCCCGGGTCTACCCGGGTTCCATGCACCCCAAGGTCTTCGCCTTGTTCTCCGCCGCCTGGGTGGTCCCCTCGATGGTGGGCCCGGCCATCGCCGGACTCGTCGTCGAGCAGGTCGACTGGCGCTGGGTCTTCCTCGGCGTCGCCGTGATCGTCGTGCCCGCCGCCCTGCTCCTGTGGCGCGGCACCGCCGGCTCCGACGTCCGCTCCGGCGCCGCGGAACCCGCCCCCGGCCTCGGCCGCAAGCTCGTCTGGGCGGCGCTGACCGCCGTCGCCGCCGCGCTCATCCAGTACGGCAGCGCCCTCGGCCTGGCCGGTCTGCCCCTGCTCGTCGCCGGTGTCGTCGTCCTGGCCGTGGCCCTGCCCCGGCTCCTGCTCAAGGGTTCCCTGCGCGCCGCCCCCGGCCTGCCGACCGCCCCGGTCCTGCGCGGCCTGGCCTTCGGCTCCCTGACCGCCTCCCAGGTGCTCATCCCGCTCATGCTCATGAACGAGCGCGGCCTGTCCCCGATCGGCGCCGGCATCGTCCTGACCGTCGGCGCGCTCGGCTGGTCCACCGGCTCCTGGTTCAAGGGCCGCGGCACCATCAGCAACATGGCCGCCCTGCGCGGCGGCGCCCTCATGATCGCTCTCGGGATCGCGCTGGTCAGCCTCGTGCTCGTGGACGCCGTCCCGCTCGCCGTCGCCTACGTCGCCATGGCCGTCTCCGGGCTCGGCATCGGCGCCCTCCACCCGACCGTCTCCGTGCTGGTGCTGGAGATGTCCAAGCAGGGCGAGGAGGGCAACAACTCCGCGGCCGTCGGCGTCGGCGAGTCCGTCTTCACCGTCGTCGCGGTCGCCGTCACCGGCGCCCTGTTCACCGCCACCCAGGAGACCTACATCGCCGGTTTCGCCTTCACCTTCGGCCTCGCCATCCTCGGCGCCATCCTGGCCCCCCGTTTTGCCCAGTCCGCGAAGACGGGCACACTGGAGGGGACCGCGTCATAAAAGGGGGGTACATGCCGCGAGTGCGGGAGCTTGAGGTCTTCAGGCTCGTCCTGCCGTTCGGCGGACGCCAGGAGACCCTGCTCGTCAAGCTCACCGACCACGGTGGCATGACCGGCTGGGGCGAGGCGATCGCCCCCGAGGCCAAGACCTGGACCAACCTTGAGGAATCCCTCGGCGCCCGGCTCATCGGCGTCGACTGGGAACACCCCGACAGCGCGCCCAGCGGCGACCCGGCCGTGGACATGGCCTGCTGGGACCTCTGGACCAGGATGCGGGGCGTGCCGCTGGCGCACGCGCTGGGCGGCAGCCGTACCTCGTTGATGGCGACCGTACGGCTGACGCCGGACCCGTCACTGGAAAGCCTGGTCTCCCGCGTGAACCAGCAGGTGTGCGCCGGATACGGCCACGTGACGCTGGACATCAGACCGGGCTGGGACGTAGAGCCGGTGCGGGCGGTGCGGGCGGCGTACCCGGCGCTGACGCTCGCGGTGGACGGGGCCGGGTGCTACACCACCCCCGAGCAGCTCATCGCCCTGGACTCCTACGGCCTGGAAGTGATCGAGCGCCCCTTCGCCGTCTCGGACCCCTACCTGCACGCGACCCTCCAGGACCAGGTGTCGGCGGCGGTGGCGGTGGAGGCGAGCACGGCAGCTGAACTTGACGACTACCTGACATTGCGGGCAGGGCGGGTGCTGCTGCTGCGTCCCGCGGCGTTCCCGTCGCTGAGCGAGACCCGCAGAGCCCATGACCGGGCGGCAGCGGCGGGCTGGGACATCCAGTGCACCGGCGGCCAGGGCGCGGGCTTGGCAAGAGCGGCGACGGTGGCGGTCGCGAGCCTGCCGGGATGCACCCTGGCGTGCGACGTGACCCAGCCGCCACGCAACAACCAGATCGTGGACCCGATCGTGGGCGCGAACGCGGGCGTGATCGCCGTCCCGTTCACCCAGCCCGGCCTGGGCCACACGATCGACGAACCCCGCGTACACCGCCTGGCCAAGGACCGGTTCCGCGCCTGAAAAGCAAGGCATGCTTCCAGTCGAGCTGAAGCTCGACCCCTGAAGGTCCTCGCTCCGCTCGGACGTCCTGCCTGCGGCCCCACCCGTTGACCAGAGCGGTGGCCGCCCCCTTCCGCCCACCCGACAGGCGGCCGGTCGCGTTGCCTGGGCCGCCTGGGCTGACCAGCGGCCCCCCAACCACCAGGGCACGGTGTGGCGAAGTAGGCCAGGGCTTCGGGCTCATCTCCATCGCTGACCACGACGGTCGCCAGGACAGGCGTCACGACCGGAGACGGCAGCACTCTCGGTGAGGATGCTCCACGGGCCGGCGAAAGGCTGTTCACGAGCCTGCTAGCCCCCGCTGGGATCCCTCTCGGTGGCGACAGCGGAGGCGGAGAGGAGGGTCGCGGCGGCGAGGCTGCCCCAGAGGGCGGCCGGGCCGTGGGGTGCCAGAGCGGTGATGACCGCCGGTGAGGCGGCGAGGCCGAAGCCCGTGGAGAGCTGGAAGCGGGCGAGGGCGCGTCCCAGGACATGGGCCGGGGCGAGGGCGGTGACGAGCGCGGTGGCGCTGCCGGCGTAGACGATCTCGCCGAGGGTGCAGATCACGGACACCACGGCTACGGCCGGGGCGGCCCAGCCGGGCCCCAGGGAGGTGGCCGCGAGGAAACCGAGGTAGGACGCGGCCAGTACCACGCCGGACAGAGCCAGCACGGTCCGCCGGGAGAAGCGGGACAGCAGGACGGTGACCGGCACCTGCAGGGTGATCACCAGCACCGTGTTGGCCACGAAGATGACCGCCGGCCACACCGGGGAGGCGTGCATCTGAGTGACCAGGACCAGGGGGAGCGCGATTTCGGGGACGTTGAGGCAGAAGACGTAGATCACGTTGGCACCCAGCAGGGCGCGCATCCGGGGGGCGGGCGCGCTGTCCTTGGCCGGCGCGGCGGCCGGATGAGCGTGCACGTGGACCGACCACGCCAGCGCCGCCGCGGCGAGGTAGGCGAGCCCGGTCACGGCTGCCAGCGCCTGCAACGCGGTGGTACCGCCTGCCAGGAACGCGGTGGCGAGGAGTGCGCCGGCGCCCAGGCCGGCGTTGCGCAGGGCGCGGCCACCCGCGAGGGCGGCGTCGCGTTCGCGGCCGTGGGCGATCGTGGCCACGAGGGCGGCGTGGGCGGCCGGCCATGCCTGGTTGCCGATGCCGAGGAAGAGTGCCGCCGTCGCGAACAACCAGACGTTCCCCGCAGGGGTGGCCAGCAGCAGGGCCACGCCCAGTACCCGCACCAGCATCGACGCCGCCACGACCGTGCTGCGTGGGCCCCGGTCCAGCCATCGGCCGACCGCGGGCACGCACGCCAGGCCCGCGACGGCGCCGGCCGTCATGGCGATGCCGGTGGCCGGCGCGGACAGCCCCAGCACCGTCACCCCGTACAACAGCAGAAAGGGCCGCAGCAGGCCGGTGCCGAGCGCGTCCACGACCAGGGCGACGGCATAGCGCGGGCCTCCGGAGGCACGGACGAGGGCACCGGGACGGATCTTGGTGGTGGTGGCCATGGCGTCAAC